>NZ_RQFT01000001.1 GCF_004769525.1 Leptospira bouyouniensis
GTATGTTTGCATTTTCTCTTTCCTTTTCTGCAAGTTTATGTTTTTCTTCTGAATCATTCTTGATTTCGTTTAATAAATTAAGGACAGTTGTAGTTAGATAACCAAAACAAATCAAAAATAAAACTTTAAAAACTTCATTCGAGATTGCTACTGTTCCTTTTTCACTCTGAAGTCCTTCTGCCTCTTTAAAAGACACTCCTTGCCAGTATCCGATCATCAATATCAATAGCAAACAAAACGCAGAGTAATAAGTACTGATGAGTAAAGTTCGTTTCGAGAATAAAAAAGCAGAATAAACAACATAGAAGTAATATAATACATATAGTGTAGGAGATTTAATTAAATCTGCTGCGACAGTACTTCCACCCATTAGCCCCGATGCAGTCACTGCGAATAAAACGGTGATATCAAGTATTATCAAAAGTTTCGGAAACAAAGAATTCAATTTACCAACTTTGAATAAATATGCCTGCAAACCTCCGTATAAAAACATACAAGTGATTCCTACAAGGTAACTTGTGGTTTGTAGGGTTGTGGATGTTTTGAACGATCCTAAAGTTGCGATGATATAAAAACCTGCGAGTAAAAACCTCACTCGGTTGACATACACGGGCCCTAATTGTAACCAATTTTTTTTGTTTTGTATTGATTCTAACGCTAATTCCGACATAGGATGATCCTCTAAGAATCAAAGTGATTGGGAAGTGATTTTCTTTTTTTAGTGAATGTAAAAAGAATCTGTCTTGACAATATTTAGTTTAATATTAAACTATTTAATATGGAAACAACGAACACCAGCAAAACCACACTTCAAAAAAAATTCTTCCCCGCTTCGGAGCGAGGGCATGTCAATTTTGGTTGGTTGGATAGCCATCACTCCTTCAGTTTTGGCCATTGGTACCACCCAGAAAAGACCAATTTTGGTGCACTCCGTGTATTGAATGATGACATCGTAGAACCTAGTATGGGATTTGGAACCCACCCCCACCAAAATATGGAGATCGTTTCCATCCCTCTCTTCGGAGAACTAGCTCATAAAGATAGTACAGGTACGAATGGTATCATCAAAACAGGTGATGTTCAGATTATGTCGGCAGGTTCAGGGATCCAACACTCGGAATTCAATCATAGCTCTGAAAAAAAAGTCAATTTCTTGCAGATTTGGATTTTACCCAAAGTGCCCAATATCCAACCGAGGTATGACCAAAAATCATTCCACGAAGCAGGGAGATTAAACCGGTTTCAAACTGTTGTATCACCTATCGATGACGAAGCTGTTTGGATTAACCAAGATGCCTACTTTTCGTTGGCAACTTTGGAACCAAGTAATACACTGACTTACAAAGTGCACGCACCTAACCAAGGGATTTATGTATTCCTCATCCAAGGAAAACTAACCGCTGAAGGGACATCTTTAGAGCGAAGGGACGCAGTCGGACTTTCGGGGATAGATGAATATCACTTTGAAGCTTCTGTGAAATCAGAATTTCTTGTGATAGAAATTCCCATGAAGTGAAAGATTCTCTTAATTAGAAGGACCATCGGAAAATGAGTGGCATTCCCTTGCATGAAACGCCACTGAGAACGATTGGTCCTTTTAGCAGCCAATTCATATTCATGTATCTCTCCTTCGCAGTTATTTTTACACGCAGTGTAAAATATTGATACTGCCCACTAGCCGGCATTATTTTTACTTAGAGTGTAAGATTTTCTTTCAGACAACAAGAAACCCAGTAAAAAGAAGTTTGGTTGGATCATTCTCTACCAGAAGAACAAAGTAAATCGACAAAAACCAATCACTTAATATCCTAATTCAATTTCTGTTGGATCCATTAGCAGCGGGGATGGAACATTTTTTCCATCATACGCATTTTTTTTCGTGTATTTTTATTCGTGAATTATTTTTTTTGTATTTTTAGGGCATCCCATCCGAAATAGGGACCCCCAAGGAGAATCCAATGAAAGGATTTAGGTTTTTTATCAGTTTCTTTTTCTTCTCCATTACAACCCAACTAATGGCGGAGAGCAATAACCCAGGTATCCCTGCAAAAGAGGCATTACAACGATTGGTAGAAGGAAATTTAAGATTTGTTCAAGGAAAATCAATACGCCCGAACCAATCTGTAGAACGTATCAAAGAAGTTTCCAAAAAACAAAATCCATTTGCGACAATCGTAGGTTGTTCTGATTCAAGAGTGCCGAATGAGATTGTGTTCGACCAAGGCTTAGGTGATCTTTTTATCTTAAGAACGGCGGGCCAAGTTTCAACTTATGCTTCTTGGGGATCAATTGAATTCTCTGTGGCCGTGCTTGGGGTGAATCTCATCGTTGTACTCGGACATTCGAGCTGCGGTGCTGTAGGAGCTGCTTGTAAGGCTGATGAAGTTCCTGGCCATATTATCGCTCTCACCAATGCCATCAAACCTGCCGCAGAAAAAGTCAAACACATGGAAGGTGATTTTTTAGACAATGCCGTCAAAGCCAATGTTGCATTACAAGTAGTATCACTTCGCAAACTGGATCCTATCATTTCTAAATATTATAACAGAGGCCAATTACAAATCGTAGGTGCGGTTTACGATTTAGAAACTGGTAAAGTAAATTTTTTAACCGAAGACTATATTTCTTCCATCACAAAATAGGTAACAAACATGGATATCTTACACGCATTAGTTGCAAATTTACAGACCCCAATGTTCCTTGCATTTTTATTAGGAATCATTGCAACTCTCATCAAAAGTGATCTCAAATTCCCAGATGGGATGTATGCAGGGCTTACCATTTATTTACTCTTTGCAATTGGATTAAAAGGTGGTGTCAAATTGAGTAACACCACAATTCTTGAATTCTACAAACCTGCACTTGCAGCACTCATTCTTTGTGTCACAATCCCTCTCATTGCATTTGGGTTGTTAACGAAATTTGGAAAGTATGATAAAGCAAATGCAGCTGCTCTTGCCGCCCATTACGGATCAGTTTCCGCAGTAACATTTAGTGAAGCCCTCGCATTTCTTGATTCATTACAAATCAGTTATGAAGGATTTATGCCAAGTTTACTGGCAATTATGGAGGTCCCAGCAATTCTTGTTGCCTTACTCCTTATCAAAATGAACCCAAAAGACAAATCCGAAGAATCTTCTTGGGGTAAAATTTTACACGAGCTTTTCACTGGAAAAGGCACTTTGTTACTATTAGGTGGCTTAGTCATTGGAATGATTTCTGGGAAAAAAGGTCATGAACAATTTGCCCCACTTTTTGAAACACCTTTCCGTGGAATGTTGATTTTATTCCTTTTGGAAGTTGGAATTGTCACGGGACGAAGACTAGCAGACCTAAAAAAAGCAGGTGTGTTTTTGATTGGTTTCGGAATCCTATTTCCAATCTGCACGGCTATGTTTGGTTTGTTTTTAGGACAGATGATTGGATTGACAATGGGTGGCGCCATGGTGCTTGGAACTCTCAGCGCCAGTGCTTCGTACATCGCTGCACCTGCTGCTGTTCGCATTGCCATCCCTGAGGCAAGCCCAGCCATTTATCTGACTGCTTCCCTTGCCATCACCTTCCCCTTCAACCTTTCAGTTGGTTTACCCTTATACCTGGCTGTCTCAAAATACCTTTACGGAGTTTAATCATGAAATTAGAAAAAGCAAAACTCATCACCATCATTGCTGACGAAGCATTACAAGATCGATTGGTATTAGAACTAAAATCGGTCAATGTCAAAGGTTATACTATCAGCGAAGCTAAAGGGGAAGGAATCAATCACTCTCACCTAACATCATGGGAAGGCAAAAACATACGATTGGAATCGTTAGTTTCGGAAGGAAAGGCCATGAAGATTTTTCAAATATTCTCGGAAAAATACCTGGAGAAGTATCCTATGGTTATCTTTATGAATGATGTGGAAGTGATCCGAAAGGAAAGATTCAACTAACAAAACTTTAAAATGTATGGCCAATGTCTAGATAAAACAATTGGTCTTCTTTAGAATAGGCATAGTCCATTAGGATTACGGTAGCTTGGTCCCAAACAAGCCGTAATCCTAAACCACGTGAGTGTTTATAATCCAAAGCATTCACTTGGCGTAATTTGTCCCAAACTCTACCTACATCATAAAATGGCACTATGCTTACTTGGAAAAATTGATCCCAAATTGAAAAACTCCCCACTCGATAGCGGAATTCAATATTATAAAAACCAATCACAGGTCCAAAAAACCGTTCTTGACGATACCCACGTAAAGTATTCTGCCCACCTAACGCACCAAAGGGTCCATCAATCGAAAATAAATAACGGTATTCAAAAAAAGGGACATTCCCTTCTACCTTGGTCAGTGCCACTCGTTGAGCGATCACAAATTCTTCAAAAAGTTTTGGGAATGGTTGGTAAAAATTTTTAATTTGAGCAAAATGTCTTAAATAATTGAAATCTGATCCGATGGTTCGTTCTGCTCGATTGATATTGTATTCAATGAGCCATCCCCTGTCTGGGTCTGGTTCATAGTCTCTCGTATCATAAGCGATCCCGGCTCTTAGGTAATTTAGATTCCCACCATTTACACCAATGATTTTGCCCGAATTTGAATCTTCAGTAATTTTAGAAGAATCTTCAACGGCGGGAACTTTACCACTAGTAAGTGGGTCTTTCGCTTCAGTTGATTTACCATCGTAGCGCCTAACTATATTTTTAGAAAACTCAACACCACCCCAAACTCGAAAAACTTGAAATACTGTTTTGTCAGCAGCAAATTGACCATAGGTAGTTTCAAATTGGTAATCATGATAATGTTGTGTGGATGTAAATTCACGGCCTAACCCACGATTTTTTGAATAAGCATTTGCATTTTCAAAATCTGAAAAAGTTGCATTCCTAACGATTCGACTGCCATCAGCATTTCGATCTCGAAAATACAATGGTTGTAAACTTTCTGTCCCAACTCCAAAGTATTGGTTATAAAGACTCTCATCATGCCCAACATAAGCTCGCATACGATAGGCCGTATCTAAAAAATAAGGAGCATCCCAAGCAAGGTAGTTGTTTTGAGTTCCACGATTACTTCTGTAAACTCCCACATTGAACATATGTTCATAAGGGGTATATTTAAAGGAGGAATCCGACTTGGTTCCATTATAAAAAATATTGGCTAGGATCCCAAGACCAGCTCCATTCACTGCATCATTTCCAAATAATGGCAGCCCTGTTGCATACCAGCCTTCTTTTTTATTGGCCAGCTCTTTCTCGTCGAGTTTCTTAAACTCACCCAACCATTCTGGTACGTCTGATTTTCTATCTTCGGAAAAAATAGGGTAAACAAAAATTGTTGGTATTAACACCAACAAAATCATCATTCCCCTTAATGGCATGTGATTACTTGACTTCGCGGACTTGAATGGTTTCTACTCTTTCCTCACCCGCAATGATGTCAGATAAAATGACTACCTTTTCACCCATCTGCAAATATCCATTATTCACAAGTGTTTGGATGGCAAGTTTGATCGTTTTTTCTGGATCGGAAGAAAAATCCACTCTGTATGGTATGACACCGCGAGTTAACCATAACTTTCGTCTAACAGACGTCATGTTCGTAAAAGCATGGACAATAGGGTACCTAGGATGAAACGAAGCTAAATTATTGGCTGTAATTCCACGTCTAGTGATGGCGATAATGGCATGTGCTTGCATGGAATCAGCAAGATTTGCCGCAGACCTTGCCATTTCTTCCTTTTGGTCTTTTGGTTTACGTTGTGCCGCAAGACCTAAGTTAATCGACATTTCCATTCGACGTGCAATTTTATCTAACATTTCAACACATCGAACTGGATACTTCCCCATAGCGGTTTCACCAGATAACATAATGGCATCAGCTTCTTCATACACGGCATTGGCTACGTCCGTAACTTCGGCTCTGGTTGGAGACGGATTATGGATCATCGATTCAAGTAAATGAGTCGCAACAATAACTCGTTTCCCTTCTTCTTGGCAACGTTTGATGATTCGCCTCTGCACGATAGGAAGTTCTTCGATTTCAATCTCAACTCCCAGGTCGCCACGTGCCACCATAATACCATCAGACGATTTGATGATCTCGTCTAAGTTTTTTAAACCTTCTTGGTCTTCGATTTTGGCAATGATTTGAGCATGGTGTTTCTTTTCATCGATGATGCCACGAAGTTGAACCACATCTTCTTGTGATCGCACAAATGATAAAGCAACAAAGTCAATATCTTCCTCTAATCCAAACAAAATGTCTTTTAGGTCTTTGGGCGTGATGGAAGGGATATTTACTCGAATCCCAGGTAAGTTGATATGTTTTCTTGAACCTAATTTTCCACCATCTAACACTGTACAAATGAGTTCATTTTCACGTATCTCCTGCACCGCAAGATTGATAAGTCCGTTGTCTACCGTAACTTTATCACCAACTTTTAAATCTTTTACAATGTCACGGTAATTCACAAAAACACTTTGTGCTTCTGCTTCCATCCCTGGAATGATGTGGAAAGTAAACGTTTCTCCCACTTTTAAGTGTAAATCATTTTGAACATCCCCAGTCCTAATTTCTGGCCCTTGAGTATCCAACAAAATTGAAATTGGTTGTTTATGTAATTCGTCTTTGTTTAATGATTTGATGATACGAATGATTTTTCGATGAAATTCGTGATCGCCATGGCTCATATTGATCCTTGCGATATTCATCCCTGCCAAAGCTAAACTTCGGATCATTTCTTTTGATGCTGTCGCAGGACCTATGGTGCAAACGATCTTTGTTTTTCTGGCTCTTAATTGTTCAATTGCTGGCATAATGTTAAGGTTTTAATTTAGGTAAAATTCGGTTTAAAAAATCCAATTGCGATTCCGCAATATCGAATTTTTCTTGATTAGGAAATTTGTCATTACGTTGCTTTTCACTTTCAGCAGAAACTTTTTCCAAAAGTTTTTTGCCATGTCGTTTCAAATACCCAGTGGAAACAAGTATGGGCCAAGGGAATTTTTCTCTTTGGTTTCGGATAGGAAAACTATAGATCTCCTTCCCTCCAAATTTTTTTAGAAAAAAGATCAAATTTTCTTCTGTAAACTTACCATTGAGTTTTGATAAAACATATTCACGGTCAGGGAAGACACCAAATTCCCAGGCTTCATCTAAAATTCGGATGATGGTTTCAATGGATTCTTTCCATTTTTTTTCTTCTTCTGGACTTCCCTGTTTGACTTGTTCATGATCATCATCATCGTCTGAAGAACTATTCGAAGGAGAAGTAGATTGAACATGGCTTTGTTTCGATTTTCGTTCGGCGTCTTTTTCCGCTTCTTCTCTTTCTTTTAACCTTGCTTTCACCAATTTTTCTTTTTCTTGGGATATCTTCTTTACTTTTTGGCTCGCCAAATCCCTTGTTAGTTGCTGTTGTAAACGGGCTTTGATGGGAGGAATTTCAAACTTATGAACCGTCATACTACCCATAATCATCCGCCAAAGCCGAGTAAAAAATGGCAAAAATTGAAATAAACTTTGTGCTTCAATTTCTTCTAAGAGTCGTTTCGGACTTTCATCATTCAAATGGAGAGTGACATTCATTTGGTTTAGAACACGAATTTCTAAATCAGAATGTTTGATTTGGAAAGTGCGTTTTGCAGACTCAATTGCTTGTGGA
The DNA here is from genome assembly GCF_004769525.1 of Leptospira bouyouniensis. Taxonomy (NCBI): domain Bacteria; kingdom Pseudomonadati; phylum Spirochaetota; class Leptospiria; order Leptospirales; family Leptospiraceae; genus Leptospira; species Leptospira bouyouniensis. The sequence continues at coordinate 7,650 of NZ_RQFT01000001.1, forward strand.
ATACAGGATTTATGTAATATAAATTCATTGTACACGCGTTTGTCGGCATATTCAGTGTACAAAACTTCTGGTTGAGATAACAACATCGACCGAAATTCATCTGTCAATGGCTCACCACTCACTCGTAACAAATTCACTTCAACAATACGACCGGCTTCCGCAAGAAAAGCCATCAGATCCTCAATTTGTTGTTTGCGTTTTTGTTTCTCTTCCCTTTCTTTATCTTTTTCTATGATTTCATTTAATACCAAACATTCTTCAATCAGGGTTTTTTGGTCACCATAGGATTCATTCATATATCCTTTGATTTCCGTTAAAATGTTCTTTGGTGAGTTCCAGGAATCTTCAGTGACTTCCCCCATAACGCCAAGATTTTTTAAGGCAGGGTAAATTGTATTTTTGGTATAATCAATATAGGCATCATAACGATCAGCTATTTCGGATGGCCTATTGTATAAAAAAACACTTTTGTTCGCTGGCCTCGAAGCCGAGTCATTCCGAAAGAAAAATAAAATTTTATCATCCACCAACTGTTTCAAGATTGGTTTCAAATGGATGACAATCGTTGCATCTTTTTGTACCTTTGTTTTGTCATACGGGCACTGAAATAAATTCCCAAGTTCAGTCGATGCATAGGTATCAAACAAACGATTGGCATCCACTGCCGCTTTGATCACCTTACGCATTTTTTCTTTTCCTACATACTTTCTTTTCTCATTGAACCAACCTTTTATGGCGGTAGTTGAAAGTTCATTCAAACCAAGTGCATAGCGAAAGGCAGTCCCCCCATCAGAGGTAGTTGGTCTTGCAAACACAGTATTGTGTTTAATGTAGGTTCTTGGATTTTCCGGATCCCCAGGTTCATTTGGGTGGAATTCTAAAACATTTAATTTTTTAATGATAGCTGGATTTTGTTTATAACTCAGATCAATGACATAATTTTCTGTGCGGTCACGATCTATTGAACTATCACGTTCAATTTGTTCTACGTTCGGTAAAACACGATTTTGTAAGAACTTATCTGTCCATTCAAAGATAACAAGCAGTACCTTATAAATCCCTTTATAAGAAAAATCTCCACGAGAATCCATTGCCTGTACCTTTTGCAGACAGGCAGTGTAGTCCATGACTTTTAATTCTGGGAGATTTGGATCTAACATGTAACTGGTGAGTCCTTACTTAAAATATCCTTTTTTATACAATAACTCTGCATTCAAAATCGCTGCGCCTGCAGCACCTCGAATCGTGTTATGCGATAAAACAACCCACTTCCAGTCCAAGATAGAATCCTCTCGTAACCTTCCTACTACAGTTGTCATTCCCTTCCCTGTGTCCAAATCAAGACGTGGTTGGGGGCGATCGTTTTCTTCGCGGTAAAGGATAGCTGGGTTTGGTGCAAACGGCAATCCCAATTTCTGAGGTTCCCCTTTAAAATCGGCCCAAACCTTTAAAATCTCTTCTTTTTTTGGTTTTTTATCAAATGCTACTGAGACACAAACGGTATGTCCATCAAACACTGGAACTCGATTGCAATGAGCCGAAATTTTAAAGTCTGCAGATTTGATGATTCCACCTTCAACAGTCCCCAAACATTTTTGTGGTTCGATTTCTGCTTTGTCTTCTTCACCACCAATGTAAGGAACTATGTTACCAAGGATATCCATTGTTGGAACACCAGGATAACCTGCTCCTGAGATTGCTTGCATCGAAAATAACATCACTGATTTTAATCCAAACGCATCCATCAAAGGTTTTAAAGAAATGGTCACACCCATGATCGTACAATTTGAGTTTGTAATGATTTTTCCTTTGGTTTTTTGGGCAGAGAGAACATCCAAATGGTGTGCATTCACTTCCGCAGAAAGGATTGGTACATTTGGGTCCATTCTGTGGTTTTTGGAATTGGATAACACCATGACTCCCGCTTCCGCATAAGCAGTTTCGACTTCTCCAGCAATGGAGGCATCAAGCCCGCTAAACACAAGTTGCACGCCCTTCGTCACATTGGGATCAGGTAAGGAAATGATAATGTCTTTTGCATAAGAAGGAATGTCAGAAGAAATCTTCCAACGAGACTTCATCACCTCACCATAGGTTTGGCCTGCACTTTTTTCAGAAGCTGCTAAATGAGTCACCGTAAAATAAGGGTGATTCTCCAAAAGTTGAATGAATCTTTGACCGACGGATCCTGTTGCGCCCAGGACTCCAACTTTGATTTTTTCCATAATTTTCCTTATCTAATGTAAGGATTGAAAAACATGTTATTTCGGAAAGAGATTTCCAATTCTTTCTGCATAAATCGAATTCATTTGTTCCATTCCGACATATGTGAAGTGATGAAAATCGGAAAATCCCTGCATGGGAAGTGCATCGTGGATGTCCCAAAAATGAACTGATCCTGATTCCAATGATTGTAAGAATCGTAAGTGGTCTTTGTACCAATCGGAGTTTTCGTACCAACGTAGCGAAATGGGATTTTCAGGGTTGTTGATGAGTAAAAACGAAACATTGCGATTCCGGAAATGGTCAGCAATTTTTTGGATGTAATCAAAATGGAAAATTGGCCGGAACTTCTCGTTTCGTATCCGTTCTTTGGCATGTTTTAATGCGACTAAATAACCAATCCCTGGCCGTTTTTCCAAGCCCTCTAACAATCGATAGTAAAAATACCGGGTGTAGGTTTCATCATCCATTCCATTGTAACGAAAGTCCTCCGTCCTTGGTTCGCGTATGTACTGAACACCTGCTTTTGGTTCCTCTAAACCAAACGTCTGTTCCAAACGCACACCCATTGGATCCCAGTGGTAATCGAGATAAGCCCCACTCGCTTCATGGGCATACCAAACTCGTGAAAGAGTTGCAGTGATTTGTTTTTTTTCTCGAAAGAACGCAGGATCCAATTGGATTTTGGTCCAACGTGGTTGGCTTAGTTCTACAACTTGATTGTGGTCACCATTTGAGAATTTTATCTGACAAGTGGAACCCGAAAGTAGAAACTGAGTCACTTCGATCCAAAACCCTTTTTCTTCCATTTTGTTTGTTGGGAAAAAACTAAACTGTTTTCCGGTCCAACCAAGCCCATTCACACCCTCTGGGATAGAAACACCCATATAGGAATGATAACTTGTATTTCGGCCAAATCGGTGTTGGAATAAATTTTGAAGGTTTTGTTCATAAATATCTTTGTAACGGTAAAAAGAAAAACCAGTGGATACTAGATAACGCGAAAACGTCTCTATGTCCATGGCAGAACCAATTTCCCTGATCGTTTCCCATGGAAAAACCCATAAAGACTGAGGTGCTTCACCAAAAGTGAGGGCGTCTCTTACCATGAGGGATTCTTCAACAGTATCATTCCTTCCTTCGGGGAATAAAACATACGTTCGGTGAAGGCGATAATCAATAAAATTAACAGGGTATACAACCAAATCAGGTGCCAACGGGTCGAGCCAATTGAGAAGGAGGTACACATAAAGAGGACTATTCCCTGCGTATGCGAGATAAAAAACATCTACATCCAGAGAAAATTTTTCCAGTAAAACCTTTTGCAAAGCTTTTGCATCAATGGAATAATAAGCAACTGAACTTCCGACAATGATGATTCGTTTTTTGGTTTTAGGAAGAGATCGAATCCTTTCGTATTCGTACAAAAAATTGAAAAAATGATTGGTATTCCAAGGAGACTCGTTGGGCAAAAGGAATTGAATTTTCCTAAAAAACAAAAAATCAATCCCAAACAAAAACACCAAAAAACAAACTACGAAAAAGATACGTTTTTTCATCTCAAAACCTAAAACACAAAGTAAACAAAAGGTTTACTTTCAGCAGAATACAATACGATCACAATCAAGCTGACAACCGCCAAAAATGCAAAAAACGCCAATTTCCCTAAGGAATTTTGATGTTTATCAAAAAATGCTAACAAGTGTTTGTTTTCTTTGAAAATAAAAAACCCAATCATATGGCCGATACCAAGGATAAAAAAACAATAAACAAACTTCATTTCAAGGCTGTAAGGTATCAAAAAACCCTCCTTTTTCAAAAAAAGGCCCTGTAGGTAACACAGAGAATCTTCTAAATTGGCACTTCGGAAGAAAACCCAAAGGAGAGTCACAAACAAAAACGTTCCCAAGACCTTGATGGATTTCCAATTAGGTGATGGAAAAAAAGAAAATTTATCTTTTGTCAAACGTTCTATCACAAGTAGGAAACCATGACCCAATCCCCAAAAAACAAAATTCCAAGAAGCCCCGTGCCACAACCCACCGATCGCCATCACAATTATTAAATTGCGGTAGGTAAATACTGATCCCATCCGATTCCCACCAAGAGGGAAGTACAAATACTTTCTAAGCCATTGTGATAAAGAAATATGCCAACGTGTCCAAAATTCAGAGAAACCACAGGAAAGGTATGGCATTCGGAAATTTTCAGGCAAACGAAATCCGAATAGAAGTGCCGATCCTTGGGCAATGTCAGTGTAGCCAGAAAAATCACAATAAATCTGCAAAGAGTAAGCAAACATCCCAATCCAAAGGGAACGAGTGGACATTTCCGTAGGATGACCAAATACCAAATCAGAAACTTCAGCTAAGTGGTCTGCCAAAACCATTTTTTTAAATAAACCTAGCAAGAGGAGAGAGATGGCAAATAAAAACGGTATCTTCGAAAAGAAGAGAGGTCTTCGGATTTGGGGCAAAAATGATTTGGCGGTCACAATGGGACCTGCTACAAGTTGAGGGAAAAATGAGAGAAACAATAAATACGAGGAAAATTTCCTCTCTGGCTGCAATTCTCCTTGGTAGACATCCACGACATACGAGACTGATTGGAAGGTATAAAAAGAAATGCCAACGGGTAAGAGCCATTGCTCCCAAAACTGAAGGGAACCCAAAGGAAACCCGAAAATAATTGCCCAATTTTCAGCAATAAAATGCCCATATTTAAAGAAAAGTAGAATCCCGAAGCTATTCGCCAAAGATAAACAGAGCCAAACCTTACGGGTAGCTGTATTTTTCGTTCCAAAGATCCTTTTTGCAATAAAGAAATCTGCGAGCGCGATCCAAATGAGTAAAATTAAGTAAGAATAGTTCCAAAAAGAATAAAATAATAGACTAATATTAATCAAATATATTACTAATATTAATCTTAAAAATGCCTTTTTTATCTCTCCTATTTGACCAATTGCAAATAAAGCTCCCTTGGTAGTATGCCAAATGAGCAAACTGAGCACAAAAAAAAGTCCGAATATTGCTGAATTAAAGAGCATTTAAATGCTTATTTTTAAGCGTTAAACATTGTATTTGCATTTCACACCACAATTGGGGCAAGTGCAGGTCACTTCCGCCTTGACTCTACGCCCTTGTGCGCCCTCAACCTTACCGACCGCCACAAATTCAAACTGAACCCCTTCTGGAACAAAGTGGCCAGATCCGTACTTTGCAGTCCCTTCAATCACATTGGAGCAGGCGTGGCATTTCACCCTGAGCCTAATTGTTTCTGCCATATACCAGGGAAAGATGAGGAGGGAGTTGCGATTGGCAACCAATATTCCATACCATGACAATTTTACAGACGCATGAAAACCAAATACACATGACAAATTGGCACAAAAAGTATCATATTTTTAGTAGAATTTGCCCTCATGGATTGAGGTGTTTCTACAGGGAAATCCATGCAGTTCGGAGTCCTTTTTGGGCTTAAGTGCCTAAAAATCGGCGCTCAATCCCCAAAATTGCAGATTTCCAAGGAATTTTTAATGCTGATTTGCATTTGGATTCCCATTTGTATGTTTCATCAAAAGACCTTAGAACTCTATTTTACCCACAATGTCCACCCCCACCAGGGTTCTTTTCCTTACCTGAATGCCAAGAGAAGGATGCAATGATAAAAGCCCTTGGCGCGGCACGATTCCAAGAATCGATAAAAAACGAATGGATCTACTCAATCGAAAATTCGTTCCATCTCTGGTTCGGATCAAAAGTGCAGTCGCCGAAAATTCGGCATGGCTCCCAAAAAAGCACAATTGCCGAAATTGTCAGTGTCAAACATTAGGCACGCTCGAATTTCTTTGCCCAAAACCAAACACCTTCTGCCTTGGAATGGTCATTTCCAAAGAAGTCCTCTTGGAGAGATGATGCCTTTTGGTCACTTATACGCCATGCAATCGGCTGTCAATATTTGCCTAAATATGGGCATTTTTAATCCAAATTCAGTTGGATACTTGCATTTAGTCCGTTTTTTTTGGATTCTCTAAAGCGAATTTGCTCGATGTGGCCAAAATCGCCTAAATTTGGGCAGAATTATTGAGTCTGGGAAATCTATCCCAAAATGATCGTTTTTGCTGAATTCCTCCTGTAGTGCGCACAGGGGGATTGGTAAGAACTGGATTCAGGAGAACCCCACCTGTCACATAAACTCATACAAGCGGGTGATTGGCTATTTTTTAGATTTGGTTTGGGTAGATCTTGTCTTTTTTACAGAAATGTCTGATTTTGCAGATGATGATTTTGTTTGTTTGGATTTTGGTCCACTAACGTTAGAATTTGTTTTGTTAGGTTTTTTCCCTGCTTTGTTTCCAGTGGCCGTTGTGTTTGGAGTTTCATCGCTGGCAAGGTCCGTGGGTATACGTCCATTTCGTTTGACCATATAGATAAAATGTCGGACATACTGTGTGTATGGCTCAGGGATTGTCTTTGGATCGAAGTTCTTTGGGTCCTGAAGGAGTTGGTTGACGTGGGCCACAGGTAAGTCGTCTTTACTTGTTGCCATGAGGATTTCCAAACGTTTGCAAATTTCAGAGTCATTGACTTCTGATGATAGTTTTCGCATGGCGTTAAGGAATTTTTGGAAGGCAACTCGCTTCGGCTGAGACATATCCCCAGAAAACCAACAAGTCCTAGGTTGGCAATCGATTTTACAGAGAGAACCTCCGCTTCTTTTGTGTTTGTGGAGCATTCCCAATAGGAAACCGCAGCAGACTTCCCCATTCCCACTTCTTGATCCAAGTGAACGATTGGGTGACAAACCAGTTCCGAAACCAGACCTAAACTTTGGGACTTGAAAGAATGTGAGTTCGCTACCGTTGCAGATGGTTTGATTATTTCTAAATCATCTATCCGGTGAGCAACTTCCGAATTTGTTTCTACAAAAACTTCACTGATTTGTCCATCGCGGAGTTCGATGGCAGGGACAAGCGGATCTTCCAAAAGGACTATCGGTTCATCCCACTCATTCGCAAATAAGTTCCCTTGGGAAAATAGAAAGATTAACAAGGCGCAAATATATGGTACGCTTCTTAGCAATTTCTGTGCCAATTTTTCTGTTAACCTAAGAAAAAACATATGATTATCCTTAGTTTTCTACCAAATTCAGGAAAAATAAAGCTTTTTTTCGCCTTTTTTCTTATTTTTTATTGATGGCGGCTCGAACCCGAAGTTTCCATTCCCAAAGTACAATCTCGTGCTCTAAGTCTTTTGCAGAGTCTTGTTCCTTGGCAAGTAGTGCGTAAATCATATGAGAGATATCTTTTGAGAAACCGCCATCCAATTCTTTCTCAAATGCATCGACTTGAAATTCTAAAATGAGGACGGCTAAGCGGAAGGCTTCGTTCATTGCAATGAGCTGTGGTCTGACGGTATCCAATTCTGGTTTTTTATACTCATTTTTAATCATCACATCCAAAAAGGTCCGGATGAACATTACATCGTCAGAGGAAAGATGGAAGTCGAGCAGCAGTTGTTTGACTTTGTCCAATTCCATTGCGCGGAGGTGGATCCTAGCTAAAAAAACTGGGTTTTCGCTATAGGTATTTAAGTTCTGGTTTTTGGCAACATCCGTGGCACGAACTTTGTCATAATCCACAACACCTTTGTCTTTCGATTCGTCGGTTTTTGGAGACTGGGATTCGGCAGATGTATTGATCCTTTTCTTAATGACGAGGATATTCATACTTGGGTAACGGATCTTAAAAGAGACCATGTCTGATCTTGGGATCTCTTCATCCACAACCAAAAACTGTGCCTGCTCTCCCCTTTCCCAAGCAGCCATCAATTCTTCTTTATTTTTATAATGATAAATGACAACTGGGAGGACATCACTTTGGCTACCAGTTCCTAGATAGATGGTTTTGATTTCGTTTGAAAATCCGTGTTGGTAAGGAATGACCATTTTCCCGGCTTTTACATTCACAAAGGAAAGTTCTCCCAGATGGAAATGGGAAACGTCAAAATCGTCCCCAAAAAATCCAACACGAGGGACATTGACAACAATGGAATTATTTTTTGCACCTTTGGGAACTTCAGGTCCAGATTCTGCAAAGACAACATAGGTCAATTTAGAAAGCCGGACTTTTACGAGAAACCCTGCCGGAGTTTTCCGTTCTTCGTATACAGTATCATCCATCTTTACATCAAACCAAGTTGTTTCATTTTATATTGGAGGGAGCCCCGTGAGATTCCCAATGCCTTTGCCATCCGGATTTGGTTTCCTGAAAATATCCTCATGGCCAAAAGAATCTTCTGCCTTTCTAAGGCCTCGATCCCCCGCCGCAAGTCTAAATCTTCCGTATCCGGAATCTCGATATCCATGCGATTTCGATTCAAGTTGAGGTCAGGGATGTCCACAATTTGAGTCCGGCAAGTCAGAATCCCTGACAGGATCGCATTACGTAATCCGACGAAATTTTCACTATAAACATTAGAGAGTAGGATTTTTTCTGCCGCCTCACTCAACAAAAGCCCAGATCGATTCTGCTGTAGGCAGAGTTCCGCAAAAGTGGATTGGATGATTCGGCTTAAGGACGGTTTCGGTAAAAAACTCAAAGCAGGTAAAAAGACAGAATTGTTTCGGAGGATTTGTTGGAATTCAGGGAGTAATTCTTCACCAAATTCAGTGGGTCCTAAAAGGAATAACGAACCACCAAACTCCGATTTTGACCACCAATCTGCGAGGATTTGTTGTTGGCCTAAAGAGAAAGAATGAACATTCGAAAAGACCAAACTCCCCGATTCCGTTTCTTTTCCCCACTCCATGATTGCTTTTTCAAACTTACCAAAATGTTCGGGGACAGACTCGACAACAAGGATTGGAGCTTCCGGAAGCTGCGTATTGTGAATCCATTTTGCCAAAGTTTTTTTCCCGGACCCTGGAGGACCAAATATAGAGACCAATCGTTTAGAGTTAAAATTCTCAATTGCTGAAGCCAGATTCGGAATTTCTTCTCTGAAATGATGATGAGATGAATGAGTCTCGGTATTTAATTTTTTAAGGAAGGTAGGGAATTTTTTCCCCCACTCTTTTCCAATTTTTTCTGCGAAAAGTGATAACAAAGCAACGGTTTGAAATGAAGGAAATTCTTCCGATTCTACCAGAAGGAAACCGATGCTTTCTTCTGCAACAACCCGTATTGACATTGCATTTGTTGTTTTTCCAAAGAGTGGGAATTCTTTGCCTGAGAAAAAAACAGGCTCTCGTGAGGACATGAGTTTGTCCCATTCCGCAGATCCTCGGTTCAAGAACGTATAATAGAAACCATCTTCGCCATACCCAAAACTTGCTGATTCATAAAATGAATCTTCATCATCTGCCTTGATGACGACGACGCCGCAAGACAATCCAAACTCGGTACATAACTCCGCCCACAAAGAAGGTAGGATGGATTCCATCCATTCTTTGCCTGTTTGGTTGGATGCAAACAAGGAAGCCGTATGTTGTGGCATGCTATGAAACTGTTTAAATTTAATCACTTTGTCAAGTACGTACCGTTTTGAATGTCGGATGTCCGACCAAAAGAGACGAGATAGTTTTTGCTAATTTTTCGTATGTCGGATGTCCGACAATGAAGGTAGAATTGGACAAAAGACCCTTTTTTTGTTCCCTTTCAAAAATTCAATTGATCCCAAATTTTCAAAAAGAAAGCATACCAATTGGGAAGGAAACGAGAGATAGATGATCACCATTGCAGTTGCAAATCAGAAAGGCGGAGAGGGAAAAACAACTACTTCTCTGAATCTCGCCATGGGATTGGCTCGCCGAAATCTCAAAACTTTACTCATCGATATGGACCCACAGGCAAACTCTACAGGAATTTTCCTGAATCCAGAGACTGTCGAAAAGGACCTTGCCCATCTTTTCCAAAACGCCGCAAACATCAAAGACATCATTACTCCAGCGTATAACGACTATTTGTGGGTAGCTCCATCTAGCATGCGTTTGGCGGAAATGGAAACAGTATCCGTAAATTCAGTTGAAGCTCCATACATCCTCAGGGACTCACTTGCCGGACTTAAGGATTTTGAATTTGTCATCATTGACTGCCCCCCATCACTCTCAATATTCACTGTGAACAGCTTGGTGGCCGCAAACTTTGTTTTGATCCCTCTCCAGGCTGAAAAATTTTCGATGGATGGAATCATGGGTCTACAACAGACGATTTCATCGATCAAAAAAAGGATCAACCCTGACCTTGAGATTTTAGGAGCTCTCATCACTCAGCTCAAACCACAAACACTGCTCACAAAAACCATTTTACCTGTGCTTACAAAATACTTTAGGATCTTCGAACATACGATTTCCGATGGGGTTGCCATAGGGGAAAGCCATTTAGCAAAAAAATCAGTCTATGATTACAATCGCTCTTCTAGGCAATCGCAAGAATATGAGGGGTTCATAGAGGAGGTTTTAAATGAGCTTAAAAAGTAAACGTTTAGGAACTCTCGCCGACATTTACCAAGCAGAAAACTTGGATGGCACCATCCGGACCATTCGCATGGACCGGATCCAACCTTCTGAGCACCAACCTCGCCAAGAACGAAAAAAGGGAATCGAGGAATTGGCACAGACACTAAAAGCGGATGGACTTTTACAACCCATCATCGTGTCGAAAGGGGAAAAAGAAGGGAATTATAAAATCATCGCTGGGGAGAGGCGCTACCATGCCGCTAAATCCCTAGGTTGGGCAGAAATCGAATGTAAAATTTTAAACCGATCCGACAAAGAAATTTATAAACTCGCTGTCATTGAAAACTTACAGAGGGAAAATTTATCCCCCTATGAAGAAGTAGATGCACTACTCTTCTTAAAAAACTCTTACCAATACACGGACCAAGAATTGGGAGACCTTTTTGGAAAAAGCCGCAGTTATATGACAGAGGTCCTTTCCATTACTAACATGTCGAAGTCTGATTTAGAAAAATGCAAAAAAAATGAAATCTTCAATAAGAACCTCCTCGTCCAAGCCGCCCAAGCTGCAAAAAAAGGAAGTTTAGATGAGTTCTTAACTTTGTACCACAAGGGAACGCTAAAGACAGTTAAGGACGCAAAAGATTTCAATAAACAAGCTAAATCTGGGGAGACAAATCATACCAAGCTCTCCCCTCTTTCGGGATACAAAATCCGACGCACAAACAATGGAATTCAAATCCAATCGGAAGACGAAATCTTACTGGGTGATATCTATAAATTTATCCGAAAAGAACTCTCGAAAAAATATGGTGATTCGGCATAACCCAAACAAGTACTAAGCAGTCAAGTACTTAGGAAAAAAATTTTTAGTACTCGCTGGGAAAAATACTGTACGAACTTGACAGCTACCAGAATCCGACAATAATGTGACATAATAAAACTTTTGATTGGTTTGAGCAAACACCTTTTCTAATGAGAGAAGGTGCGGGGTTAGTTTTGCCCCAACCCGACAGATAAAAAAATCCCCTGGAACACCAGGGGGTCGGGGTTTCCCGAAGGAATGTTGTTGGATGAGACATAATTAACATTATGTCAAATAATGTCAACTCCTTCAAATTAATTGCTTAAATTTAGTTTAATTTTTGCAGAAAACGGAGGAGCTCCCTTGAGTGACCAGCGTCATCCCTATATCCGACTGATGACCGACATCATTGATTCTGGTGTTTGGGCAGGGCTTTCCCATGCTGCAAAGACCCTGTACCCAGTCTTACTGAAGTTCAGTGATTATAATTTCAAACCAGTTTGGCCAAACACAGAAACCTTGATGAGACTAACCGGCTTCAAAACCAAAAAATCGATTGTTACAGCTAAAAAAGAATTAACCCAAGCGGGGCTTTTATACCAAGTTCCCGGAAGCGGAAGGACCTCAACAAGATACCACTTTTCTTTCCACTATGAGGGTTCCAAAATTACCCCTCTGGGAGATACTTCCATACACCTCACAGGGACCGCAACGGAATCCTCTGAGGGTTCAAATCTTTCACCAAAGGGGGGTTCTCTCGGGACCCCTAACCATATTAATATAACTATATCCAATACAAACCATGTACCAAATACCAAAGGTATGGGAGAAAGTTTAGGCCAACCGAAAGATGAAAAACAAAACTTTGAGGCATTGGTAAATTTATTTGGTCCAGAGATTGCTTTGGAGGCCTACCAAAAGGCAGTCAGCTTACATATGGAGTCGAATGTTTCCTATGTCCAAACTTTGTGCCGAGAGTTGGTAAGTTTACGCTCAAAGGAAGTGATTAATTATGGGCAAAATTTGAGCCGTGAGTCCGTCTCACCGCACCCGGCATCATGGGCTGGCTTTTTGGCTTGGGCAGAAAAAGAACTCACCGAATCCTCTTTTCGGCAATTGGAAAAGGTCAATGTGCAAACGGATGGGAACGTCATCATCGTCACTTCTGCTGTCCTCGGGCACTTAAGGCAAATCATACAGATGTATTTCACTGAGAGAGTCAAACCAGTCGTTCTCGTAGTGTTTACGGAAAAGGAAGAAGGATCGCGTGTTAGTGAAATTCGATAGACTGATTAGAAAAACGGTATTTTTTGGAAGGAATCATTACTGAAAAAGCGCATGAAAGATCATTTAATTCGCACAAGCCACCCCTACTCTTTGCCCATCTCATCCGTGTCGACTACGGGAACCTACGAAATCAAAAACAATGAGTTTTTGTCATTTTTTGAAGAAAAGGACCAATCCTCTCTTTCATCGATTATTTTCCAATTTGATGATGTTGTCTTTTTTAATGGAATTGAGTTATTACCAGGAAAAGATGGATTAGATTTTTTTCCCGATTCGTTTCGGTTTGAATTATCCCATGACGGAAAGTATTGGGAACCTATTTTACAAGAATCTTCATTCCGAAAATCCTTCAAAACTTCAGCGAAATGGCTATTTTCGTTAACTAGCGCTCGTTATGTGAAGTTTATCTCCAAAATTTCCAGAAAAGCAAGTAACGGAAAAAATCGAATTAGTTTTGGACCATTGAAAATTTTAATCAGTGGTGTTCAGTCTATGCAAGTTAGTTCAGAACTTGATAGGCTCTGTGTAAAAGAAAACTTATTTGATACAAGACCTGACTATGGTTGGTCTTCTAAAAAAAAGGAAGAACCAGCGGATGAATACATCATCATGGATATGGGATCCGTGAACCGAATTGAAGAATTCCGGATGTTAACCAAAAACGATCCTGTCACCAATTTTCCGGAAAGGTTCATTGTTTATTATAGTGAAGATGATCTTACATGGCACCAGTTACATGAAGAAAATTATTTTTTATCCGAGCCAGGGACATGGTATAAATGGCGTTTCCCTCCTGTTAATTTGCGGTTTTTGAAAATTGTTTTTATAGATGAGAAACAAACAAACAAAAAGGAATACATCACTGAAGTCATAGAAATCGAATTGTATTCCAGTGCTGATAAAAAAGAATCAGGTGGTCCGACAAGGGAACCACTCCCATATGCATCTGTTCTTCGGTCAGGTATCATCCGTCTTGCCGTCGATGGAGAAGTAAAAGAAGGAGTGGTTGTCCAATCCAATGATAGAAGATTACGTGATGCCACCACAGAATACCGTGGGATTGTTGAATTGGCATCTGATGGGGAAGAAAAACCTGGCGTTGCCGTCCAAGGAAATGATAAACGCCTAAAAATTGCCACCGAACTCACGCACGGTCTTGTCAGGCTTGCGAGGAGTGGTGAAGCAAGGCCAGGGCTTGTTGTTCAATCAGATGATGAAAGATTAAGAAATGCTTCAACAGAACATCCTGGGATCGTGGAGCTTGCGTTAGATGGTGAAACGAGACCAGGTGTGGCGGTTCAGGGAAATGATTCAAGGTTAAGAATTGCGACAAAAAAAGCTGTAGGTCTTGTCCAGTTAGCTGACGCAGGTGAAACAGCAATCGACAAAGTTGTCACTGGAGATGATCCAAGACTTAAGGATGCAACAACAACGGCAAAAGGGATTGTGCAACTCGCCCCTAATGGCGGTGAAGAAATAAATACGGTCGTGCAAGGGAATGATAAACGTCTCAAATTAGCAAACACGGAATCATATGGAATTGTTCAGCTAGCACATTCAGGTGAAAACAAAGCTGGCGTGGTTGTGCAAGGAAATGACAAACGTCTCGCCAAAGCTGGGTTTGATGATGCAGGGATCGTGATCATTGCTAATCATGGAGAAGCGGTGCCAGGGAAAGTTGTATTGGCTGATGATCCAAGATTGTCTGATAAAAGGGATCCGAAACCTCATACCCACCCTTACGCTGAAAAAGAACATGATTTTAATTCTCATACGGGATTATTAAAAATCACAGGTGAAGCTGAATCCATCTCTAAAGGTTTTGTCCCTCCACAACAAACGGATGCCATTATCTATGGGAAAAATACAAAAAATGGTTCTGGAGTTGTCGGAGTTTCTTCTGGTTTAGGTGTTGTTGGTTTTGGTGATTCCATTGGTGTATATGGGATCTCAAAAGGAAAAGAATCAACACGTTCAGCAGGTATTTTAGGTGCCGGTACCACGTCACCTGGTGGTCGATTTGTTTCTCAATCTGAGTTTGCCATTATTGTTGATGGAAAAGGAATTCCTGAATATGAACTCTCTGGATCAGGAAAGGCAATTTATGCAAACGGTGAATCTGTGTTCGAAGGAAATCTTCGCATCACAAAAGATGGTGGAGAAGAGTGTATTGCTCGTTATTTCCGGTTAGATGGGAAGGATGTGATCACAGCGGGAGATTTGCTTGTTGCCACTGAAGAAACAGGGGTACTTGGCAGATCCAAACACCCCTACTCTACAAATGTAATCGGAGTAGCTGTTTCGAATGCTAATGTTGTATTTGGGAAAAAAGAAAAAGGTGTGGAATACGTTCTCGTTGCACTACTTGGTATGACAAAAATCCATGTTGATGCAACGCAAGTTCCCATCTACCCAGGTGATCTTTTGGTATCTGGTCTTTCTTCAGGTCATGCGATCAAAGCAGATCCATCTAAGTTAAAACCGGGGATGTTGGTTGCAAAAGCAATGGAAGCTTGTAAACGAGACAAAGGGCATATCCTTTGTATGTTAACTTTCTCCTAAGAATAAAGGTAGGTTCTTGGTGGGTTTTTTGATAAAACCTGCCTCGATTGCCCTTTGGAATAGATAAGACACTGCGTTTTGGCCTTCTTTACCTAAATTTTTTGTGAATTCATTTACATACAAATTGATGTGAGCGCGAATCACAGACTCATCTTTGTTCTGTGAATTTTCTCGAATATAATCCATCATTTCTTTTGGCTCTTGGTAAGCGTTTTTCAAACTTTTTCTTAATTCGTTTTGGAATTTGAGTGCTTCTTCCCTAGGAATGTCTCTTCTGATAGCGATGGCTCCAAGAGGGATTGGGTATCCTGTGGAAGATTCCCACCATTCACCCAAATCTACTACTTTTTCTAATCCTCTTTCTTCGTAAGTGAACCTTTCTTCATGAATGATGACACCTAAACTATGTTGATCCATCAAAAGATTGGGGATGATTTCATCGTACCGAAGTGCGGTGGGTTTATGTGTGCCATTTGTGTAAAGGGATAGAAGTAAATTTGCTGTTGTTAGTTGCCCAGGTATATAAAGTTTTTCGTAGTTTTCTAAATTAGTAAGTGTATTCTTTTTTCTTACTAATAGAGGTCCACACCCTCTTCCCAATGCTGATCCAGTTTCTAGGAGAATATATTTATCGATGATTTGAAAAAAAGCTGCAAAAGAAAGTTTTGTTACCGGAAACTTCCCTTGGAAGGCAAACTCATTTAAGTTTTCTACATCATACAATTCTTCCTGAATGGGGTAATCTGGGTTTCTGATAAGGTGGTAGAATAAGAATGTGTCATTTGGGCATGGCGAGTATGCAAGTGAGATCATATAGCTAAAAAATATTCCTTTGTTTGTGTGATGAATAAAATACGAATCAGTAAAAAGATAAACAACACAATCGATGTTCCAAGAAAGAATCTAAAACTATATCTTTTTGTTACATCGTGTAATAAAAGGGAAAAAGGCAAAATTAATGTAAACATTCTACTGAGATTATCGAAGGAACGCCAATATCCTTGTTCTGCAATCGCTATGACAAACATACTGCCTAGAATTGGAATTAAAATATCTATGTCTTTTAAAAAGGATTCTTTGATTGAAGAATAACAAACAATTAAGATCGAAAGAAAACTAAATAAAAATAATAATTTTGGGAGTTCTTTTGGTTTGAATTGGAAGGTATTTTGATCAAAAAAACTTTTTACAAATCCGAATAATGGCCCATCAGTCATATCTTTGAACCCAAGTGGGTTTGTTCCTAAATGGTTTGGTGTATTCATCCATCCATAAAACAAAAATGCTAAAAAAAGTATCCCAGGTAAAGAAAAGAGAAAAACATTTTTCCACTCTCTTTTGAAAAGTGAAACAAACACAATGGGGGCTAAAAATAGAATTCCCAATTCCCTTGTGAAAACTGTCAGAAGAAAAAATACAAATGCAATTGCGAATTTTTTTTCCCTATAAAAGTAATAACTAATGATCGCAAGACTTACAAAAAATGAATCAGCTACAAGCAATAAGTTAGAGTTTAGAGAATATGGGGAAAATAGATAAAATAGAACCAGCCATTTTGACTCATCTGGCAAAAGTTTGAATAAATAGTAAACGGAGGCTGAAAACGTAAAAAATAATAAGGTGAGTGTGATAAGTGGGTAGTGTTCACTTCCTAGAAAATGTGAAAACAATCCAGTGATAAAAGATAACCCGATTCGGTGGTATCGGAAGTAAAAACTATCAACGATCAAACTCCAATCGTTCTCGTTAAACAGGTCTTTTGCGAGAAGGTAAAAAAACTGTCCATCATATCCCCCTGATTTATAAATTACAAAATTTGGATCAACTAAGTTGGGGTTTATCTCATAAAAGCCTTCCCATATCCCGATGAGAGAGGAAAGGGAATGGTCATATGGTGTGATTTTGTAATCAATTAGACCCAAAACACCTAAAATGAAAAAAAACAATACAGTCCACAATTGCCACAGTTTCACACTCCCATTTTGCAAAATTTAATAGATTTTGAAAGGAATTTCTCTGGAATTTTAACAAGATTCTGACAGTTTGTATCCAAAGTTGGGGCAAATGAAAGAAGTTCTCGTAACCATACAGACAGTGTATCAATATTTAGAGAAACTAGGTCCAAAAAAATCCTTCCAAATTCTGAAAAATTTAGGTTATGAAAAACTTCTCTCACTCACAGGAAAAGTACCGAAAGAAAGGCTTATCGTCCTTACTCAAAAATTAAGTGAAGAAACTGTTGTCGAACTAGTGAATCAGATTCCAGAGAAAATTTTAGTGGAAATGATTCGTGAAAACGATGATGACGATTTAGTATATTTCATACATTCTTTATCGATTGGTGATTTGGCGGTTGTATCAAAAAGTATCCCTCCTCATGATGTAGGACTTCTTGCTAAGACATTAGGACCAGAAGCAAGTGTTGAAATTTTAAAATCTTTAGGAATCCAAAAGTCAATTGCCTTGTTGAAAGAAATCCCTATGCGAGATTTTTTGTGGTTAGTCGATAAAGTTCAGTTGGCATCAATCATTCAATTGGTGAATGAGTTGTCCGTTGCCGATTGTAAAAAGTGGATCAAACATCGAGGTTTGGAAGAATTGCCAATACTATTAAAGTTTTTTGGAGTATCGAACGTATTGGAGATATTTAAAAAACTTGGAATGAACCAGGCTTTGGCGATGATGCATCTTCTTGGAACAAGAGAAATGATGGAGTTATCTGTTCTTTTATCTAAAATGCAATTGGATGTAAAAAATATTCCATCAACTTTACATGCGAAAACGGTTGTTGGTTTGGAAAAACAAAAATCAAAACAAACAGCTAAAAAGAAACCATCTGCAAAAAAGAAAAAAGTGGTCAAACGTTAGCATTGATTTTTGGGAAGTAGATAGTGAATTTACTCCCCTCTCCCATTGTGCTTTCTACAATGATTTCTCCAGACATTTTTTCTACTAATGATTTCACAATGGATAGGCCAAGGCCTGTCCCTCCAATTTTTTTGTTATCAGTGGATGGGATACGAAAGAAACGATCAAAGATTTGATTTTTGTAATTTGGGTCGATACCAATTCCTGTATCTTCAACAATGATTTCAACTTTTCCGTTTGATTCACGAAGTGAAATTCCAATTTTACCTTTGAATGTATATTTTAGAGCATTCACATATAAATTGGTGATGATCTGAGAAAATTCGAATCGAATCCCTCGGATCAGGAGGCCTTTTTTCAAAGAGAGATCCCATTCGATTGATTTTCCTTTTGCAAGGTGTGAGTTCATATGGATGACATCTTCTATCACAGACACTGGATCGAAAATTTCGATCACTTCTGCTTCGTTATCTTTTTCACGCGATGTAGTCAGTTTGAGCAGATTTTCAATGAGGAAACTGAGTCTTTTTGCATTTTTATCAATCACCTCTAACATATTGATATGTTCTTTGTTAAATGGTAAAGATGAGTCCGATTTAAAAAATTCCAGATAGCCTCGAATGTTTGTCATCGGACTACGTAGTTCATGGCTCACATTTGATATAAATTCGTGTTGGAGACGCTCTTGTTCTTTCCTCTCTGAATTTGGACGAAATTGAACCTGGTATCGTTTTTTTGGTGATAATAAAATAGAGGTAAAACTAATATCAACTTCTAGTTTTGAACCATCTTTAGCCAAAATTTCAACGTCTGGAAGTGATAACATCGTATCAGAGGATAAATCGGATCCAAATCTTAATTGGTTTGAGACTTGGTTACCGAGAATGATATCCTCGATATTCATCTTTGTGATATCTCCTCTGGTATAACCGGTGAGTAGTCTAAATTGATTGTTTGCTTCTAAGATACTTCCTGTATCTGCATCTACCAATGCAATCGCTTCTCTCGAGAACTCAAACAGATAGCGATACTTTTCTTCTGAGTATTGTAAATCAACCGCTGATCTATCTAACTTTATTTCTAATATAGATATAAGGTTTTCAAGTTCGGTGATTTCTTCTCTTTGTAATTCAATTTTTGCGTTGAAAGAATCTAACATTGAGTTAACGAGAACTTTGACTCTGTTGTCGAGCTGGAGTGTTTCGTCTGTATTCAATCTTGAGGTATAATTTCCTTGTAACATGTCTAGGACCAAAGAATTTACATCAACAATCAAATGCCTCACTGCATTGAGTTTTCTGTAGTTGATTTGTGATGGTGCATGTAATTTTACATTGGAAGGCTCCTGGAAACTCGAAAGTTTTCTTACATCGAATACCTTCTTTGGTTCAAGGGCAGATAAAATTTCATCAAAGTTTAAGGCATCTTGTACTGCTTCCGGTTGCATGACTCTTCGGATCAGCCGGAAATATACATCTTTTAGGAGAGGAAACAGTGTAGTTTCATCACCCACATAGGAAAACACTCCCTTTTGGACCAAAGGATGTTCTGTTAAAAGGTTTTTTGTCTCCCCCACTCTCAGGTGAGGGTAAAAATGAGATAATTGAAGGTCTTCCCATAAATTGCCGTTATAGTCTTTGTTTGAATTCTGTAGGAAATCAATGGCTTTTTTAACAGCTAATAGGACACCAGAGACTTCTCTTCCCGTTTTAAGGATTGCGTCACCACTAAACGCAAGTAAGGTGGAAGGATAAAGTAAATCTTTCTTTAAAATCGGAAGTTCTAAGGTATTGGCAAAGTCTTGGAAGTTACGAAGGAAGGGACTTGAAAAAGGATCCGATACAAGTCCAAGACAATTCGGCTTTAAAAATTCTTTTTCTTCTAGAAATCCAGGTGTGTCAATGTAACGAACTTTTACTGGATTTTTTGGAGCGTATTCTTCTAAGAACTTTTCTGCAAACAATCTCTCGACTGAGTTGATATGAGGAACAGGTAAAATATAAGCTTTGTTTCTTGTTAAGTCTTCTGGTTTGAACTGAAATCTAGAATAAAATGATAAAGGTGAATGATAGAGATAAATCCCTTTATAAATTCGTTTGAGTTTTGATTTTTTTAAAAAACTTTCTTGGAGGTAGGCAATTGTAGGTACTTCTCCGGCTTCGACTCGACCAGCGTCTAGTAATGGAAGGATTGCTTTATGGTGAGTGTTGACATGAAGTGTGACTTTAACTCCAAACTCTTCAAAGTAACCTTTTTTATAAGCAACAACTACTGGCAAGGAACTGAGTCGGCTTGTTATACAAATCTGGATCACATGGCAACAATTCCATTGGTGGGAATCGTTGCCAAATCATTATGAGAGAAATTTACCTTAAGACGAAAAAATCTCCTGAAGAAATTCCGTAGTTCTCTTTGTGTATTCTGAGACTTCTTTTTCGTCCATTACCTTGGCAGATAATAGCGAAAGATCGTATATAACTCGTGCCAATTTTTTTCCTTTCTCTGGGTTAACACCTTCAAACGCTTGTAAGGCGGATTTTACGAGGGGCGACTTCGAATTTACCATCAATGTATGGGACCTCAGCATAGATTTTGTATCCTCTCTATTGAACATTGAATTCATTTCTGTCATCCTGCGCATAAATTCTGGGAGCAATATTACTCCTGGGACATCTACTGATTTTAGAGCTTCCACTTTTACTTGTACTCCTTCTTTAGGTAGGGCTTCTGTAAAAAGTTTTGAAATTCGACTTGATTCAGTTTCATTCGCTTCATTGACCAGTTCAGTTTTAGATTCTTTGTCTAAAACTTGGTCCGCTAGCTCTGAATCAACTCTTTGGAATTTCCAATCAGGATTTTTGGTTTCCAGATGTTGGATCAAATGCGAATCAATTTTGGAATCGACAAGGAGTGCTTCTAAACCTTGAGATTTGAGAAGTTCCATATAAACAGATCCCATTTCTGTTTCATTTGCATAAAAGATTTTGTTTTGGTTTTTATCTTTATTTTTCTCCCAATATTCCGATACGGTGGAAAAACCATTTTCAGAATTTTTGAAAATGATATGGTCTTTCATCGCATCATAGAATTTTTCATCAGTAAGGACACCATACTTTACAAAAATGGAAATATCGTTCCAGTTCTCTTCGTATTTGGTACGATTCTTTTTGAAATCTTCTATCAATCGATCTGCTACTTTTTTAATGATGTGGTTTGATATTTTTTTTACCAATGGATCATTTTGTAAGTAGGAACGAGAAACATTTAACGGTAAATCAGGTATATCAATTGTACCTTTAAGAATTGTCAAAAATTGAGGAATTAACTCACTTGCGTTATCACTTACAAAAACATGATTGCAGAAGAGTTTAATTCCATTTTTGGATGCCTCTAGTTCGTGTGTTAACTTTGGGAAATATAAAATACCTTGTAGTCGAAATGGAAAATCAACGTTTAAGTGAATGTGGAATAATGATTCTCCGGAAAAAGGGAATAAATAGGAATAAAATTCTTTATAATCTTCAGGAGTGTTTTTAGAAGGTTCTTCCGACCAAAGAGGTTTTTCTTTGTTGGCTTTTTCTCCTTGTACATATATTGATACAGGAAGAAAGTCACAATATTTTTTGATTAATTCTTTTAATTTCCATTTGTCCAGGTATTCTCCAGACTCACTGTCGAGGTATAAAGAGATTTTAGTGCCTCGTGTACTTTTATCAATTGTGGAAATTGAAAAATCAGTTCCGGACTCGCTTGACCACATAACTGCTGCTTGTCCGGCTTTATATGACTTTGTTTCGATGGTAACTTGTTTGGAAACCATAAATGCCGAATAAAAACCTAAACCAAAATGGCCGATAATTTCAGCTTTGTTTTCTGAGTTTTGGTATTGTTTAGCAAAGTCAGTGGCACCAGAAAATGCAATTTGATTAATGTACTTTTTCACTTCATCAATTGTCATACCAATTCCATTGTCTTCAATGGTTAAGATACGTTTGTCGACATCAAAATCTAAGTTTATCTTGTAGTCGTTTCCGCCTTCAAATTCCTCACTTAAAGAAATTTTTTTCAGCTTGGTAATGGCATCGCTTGCATTGGAAACTAATTCACGGAGAAAGATGTCTTTCTCAGAATAGAGCCATTTTTTAATAATCGGGAATATGTTTTCTGTTTCGACATTTATTTTGCCTTTTTCTTCAGCTTGCATAAGTAACTCCTATTGTTTGATTTTTTTTGATAAATTGAATGCAGTGATTTTATCTTCTTTCGATAATCCCTGGTAGATAGCGGAGAAATTGGAAACCTTTTCTTGGTTAATTAGTTCGGAGAGCCATAATGCTTCTGCCGCAGTAAGTCCCTTCTTTTCTAAATACTCAGTTAAGAAGAAATTTCTTTTTTTGCCAAAACTTTCCATCATGTTGACAAAGGATTGTTTTTCAATTTTGAATTTATAGTGTTTAATGCCTATATATCCGATGATCGCAGAAACTGCAAGTAAAACTAAAAATAAAAATGGTAATTGTAAGTTTTGGATTTCTTTTTTTGGTTTTGGTTCCGTAGCCATCTTTCGTTTCGGTAAAATTTGAAATTCGGGAATCGGTAGTGAGAGAGTGTTGTATTTTTTTTCTGCTAATGAAAAATAACTAAATTTATAAGGTTCAAGTATGTCTTTGGACAGTTTTGTGACTTGGTATCCATATAAAAATTTCACTTTCGAAAAAAAGCCATATTCGCCAGATTCCAGTTGTTGGAAAGTTTTGGTTTTTGATTGTGAAATGAATTTTATATTTGGATTTGAGAATTCCATGGGTGTGATGCCTTCATGACCACCTTCACCTTCTATCACTAATTCAAAGTATGCCGTTTCTCCCACATACACTTGTTTTGAAGTTTGTATAAACGATATTTTAAAATTTCCAATCGCACCAGTGAAATGTTCAGGTGCATTTTTTGGAAGATCGAGTACAATTACCTTCGCTGGATTTGTATCAATCGTTTCTTGGAGTGAATTAAATCGTAGACTATCACCAGTGATGAATTTGGTTTTTCCTAGTAAAAACGTACCTGATTTAAGCGCTGTTAACCCATATATTTCTTTTGAAAAGACCAAAGTTTTTTTTGGGATTTGATTTCTTATCACTTCAGGTTCAATTTGGACGGTAACTTGTCTAAGTGTCTCAGATAAAAAAAACGGAAAAGAAATCGAATGGTTTGGATCTCTTTCCAAAAAAGGTTGTCTATATCTGTTGTAATACAAAACGAAATACCCAACAATTGGCTCCCCTTTGTAAAAAATTGATTTGTTTGTGTGGAAACTTACCTCTGGGTTTTCCTCCATTGTGGAATCGTCTAAATCAAATGAGAATGGATTAAAAAATCCACTCTGATTGTTTTTTGTTTTTTTACTTACTTTAAATGAAATGACAGGAGAGGAATATTGTTTGTTATCATATTCCACTTTGATTTCGGGTAATTGGAAATTTCCTTCAGAGTCTGTGTCTACATAAAAATTGATGATTTGTGTTTTTGATACCTTGAAATTGATAATTTGTGTCTCTGTACCACTTCCTACATATCTAACTCGAACTCCATTTTTTTTGAGATTTGTTTGTAACGTTCGGAATGGTTTGTCTCCATAAGCTTTTACTTCTAGTTTTGCAATTTCACCTAAAGAAAATTCATTGGGATGAAAAAAAAATTCGACTTCAGAAGAGTAAAGGTATGAAAAAAACGAGATAATGAAGTAGTAGAGAAGAAAGTTAGTTTTACCAAAATTTTTCATTATCTATAGAGCCTCCTCTTTTATTTTTAAGGATCGAATCCTGTGAAAAAGGTTCCATGATTCTATCAATGTCAGTTTGATTTTGTTTAGAATTTTGATTTTTCTCTTTATTTTGTTCTGACGGTTTTTGGTTTTGATGTTCGTCGCTCTTTTGATCTCGGTTGTTTGTTTGGTTTTGGTTTGAGTTTTGTTTTTTTGTTAGATGTTCGATATTTTTTTTAGCGGCTGTTTGGTTTGGATTGTGTTTTAGACTTTCAACATAAGATTTTAAAGCATTCTCTTTTTGGCCCAATTTGGTATATATATTACCTAAGGTGAGATTTGCTTTGGATTTTAATTCCGCATTTGATTTGGGATGGGTAAGAATTTTTTCAGATAGTTCTTTTGATTCTTTAAGTCTCCCAAGTTTGTATTCATTTGCTGATTCATTGTACATTAACCTTGGATCATCTTTTATATATTCCTTTGCCTCAGAGAATTCTTTTTGGCTTTCTTTAAAATTTTCCTGTTGGTAGAATTTGTTTCCCCTTTCAATTGCGTTTCCACCTGGATCTAATTCCCAAGCTTCCAAATAGTGATTGTAACTAAAAAAACAAAATAAAACAAATAATACCTTTATAGGGGAACTTTTTTGTAATTGATATGATAGAATTCTTTCTATCGCTAAAAATAAAAGAGATAATAAAAGAAATGGATGTGCACCATCTTCTTGTTTAAATTTTTCCAATCTTTGCATTTTGTTTTTTTTCATGGTGTCGATTCTTTCGACAAGACTATAGGCACCATCAGCGTAAAAAGATATATTATGATAGTTACCGTTGTATTTTGTTGCGATCGATTCAAGTAATTCTTCGTTAAGTTTCGTTATGATCAAATTATCGCTGTATGGTGAATCAGCTAAATTTGAGTCGTATGTAACGAATCCGCCTTTTCCAGTACTCGGATCTCGAAACTCAATCGGGCCCCCTTCAACGGTACCAAGCCCCCATACCATCACTTCACCTTGCAATTCTGGAAGTGTTTGTTTTTCATGGTCTTCCCCATCCGATACAATCACAGTAATATTTGATTGGAGGTTTTGATTTTTTTTTCGAATTTTTTCAACTCGTTCTAGTGCGACTGCCAAGTTAGTGCCTTTGGTGCCTACCATTTCAACACCTAACGATTGAATGTAATCAGAAACTGCTGTAATGTCAGATGTCATTGGGCAAAATGAAAACGATTGGCCTGCAAATACTATAATTCCGATTCTATTTCCTTTTAGTTCAGGAAGAAGTCGTAAAGTTAAATCTTGAAATCTTTTGAGTCGATTTGGCCTTACATCGATTGCATTCATCGATAAACTGACATCGACAACGAATAATATATCGGTAGACTCAAATTCTTTTGTAGTTTCAATATCGATAGATTTTGTTTTATATAAAGAAGTAAGTACCAACAATAAGGCTACGATAATTGCTATTGTACGGATCAATAAAAGAAGTTGGTTGGAAGTAGTTAACTTAGTTATAAAACCTGGGTTACGTTTGCTGAATTTGATAGCTTTGTAGTTTATAAAAAGTTTGATCGCAGAGACAAGGATGCCTAATGAAATTGTGAATGTTCCAAAGTAAAGAACTGTATTTGGTTCCATTAGATTTTCTCTTTTAGGGGATAAATTTTTAGAAGAAAATAGAAGAAAAGGTTTAAAAATACAAAAAATACAAAGATCGGGAATTGAGTTTCATGAATTTCCAGCGGTTTGGATGGTAATTCTACCACTTCCAACTGGTCAATTTCATTTAAAACATTTCCCAAAACTTCAGCTGATTCTGCTCTAAAAAATTTCCCATTGGTATTTGTAGAAATTTTTTGCAAAGATTCATAGTTAACTTCATATTGACCTTCTTCTTTTCCGATTCCAATACAATATACTTTGACACCTAAGCTTTTTGTTGTATAGGCAGCGGTATCAGGATCTAACTTGCCTGTGTTTGATACACCATCAGTGAGTAAAATGATTATCTTCGACTTTGCTTCGGAATTCTTGAGACGATATGTAGACAATGCTAATGCATCACCTATGGCAGTTCCTTGTTCTTCAATGTCTTCGTTTGATGTATCGGTAATCAATTCATCTAATGCAAATCGGTCACTAGAAAGGGGAGATTGTAAATAAGCAGCTCCTGCAAAGACTACAATGCCTATTCTATCATATATTCTTCGTTTGATAAATTCACGTAGTAAATCTTTCGATACAGACAAACGATTTTTAGGCAAAAAATCATATGAGTTCACCATCGATCCAGATATATCTAAGGCGATCATGATATCGACACCTTTTGTATGATCAGGGCTGAGATTGTATTTTGATCCTGGTCCTGCTGCCGCGAAAACTAAAAAAAACATCGAAAGATAAACTAGTAACTCAGAGAACGAATACATAGTTTTTCGAATCGAACTTCCTATGAGTGAATTATCTTTTTGGAATCGATCTGATTTGATGAAAAAAATTGGTCCAAAAGGGTTATTTTTCCATTGAAAGAGCATCATTGCAACGATTGGAAAAATTAATAATAACAAGTATGGTCTTTGGAGCTGATCCATGTTAGCCTAAGAAATCCTGTTTGATTTCTTTCCAAATTTTTTCTGCGTCTTCTTTTGATAGAATTTTTGTGTTTCTATCATATTTTAAACTCCGAAAGTAGAGTCTTAGTTCACGAATGGTTCTATCTGGAATGTGTGTTTTATCATATAAAACTGCCAAAAACTCTGAATCGGTTAGTCCCAATAAGTTCTCTTCTAATTTTTCTGAATATATCTCTTTTAAATATTCACTGATGCGGAATGTTAGTTCCTTCTCTGTTATTGTTTCTGATTGTAAGTATTGTTCCAAATTGTGAAGTCGTTTGGTTGATTCTAATAGTTTTGGATTTTTTTCCCAGATTGCATCGATGATTTTTGGTTTTGATTTCCAATACAAATACAAAGCATAAATGAGATATAAGTTGAAACAAGTGAAAAGTATCAGACCGATGAGCCTAAAAAGATAAGGTCCAGAAAATAGAATTGGTGGATCTATGTCTTCAATCTCGGTTTCATTCCCTGTTAAATTCGATAAAACACTGATTTTTAATTTGGAATGGGTTTCTATGCCTTGTTCTTTCCAAGAGGTAGGTAAAAAGAAATCACCAGGAGTAAAAAAAATAATTGAGGCAGTGATTTTATTTTGTTCCTTTATAATTGATTGGATTTCAAAAGAAGGAAGGGTATTGTTTTCATAAAATTTTCCCTCTGAAAGATTAACATCAGTTATCTCGCTACCTTCCCATTCTATATCATACTGGATCAAATCACCTACATAAATTTTTTCTTTTGGGATTGTTTCTTTAGGGGAGGCAAAAAGAAAAGTATTCAAAGTAAGGAATAATATAACTAATTTATACATTGGAATTTACTTTAAACAAAGGTAGTATTTGATTGTGGAGTTTTTGGTTTGGATCAATTTTAATCAGTTTGTTCCCAAAAAAGGATTTTGCTGCAGTTAGGTCGATTTCATAGGTTGAAATGGAGTTCCTAAGTTGAATGGATTCTTGTGAGATTGGTTGGAATAATTTCATCCAAACTGGAAGTTTGATTTCATCAACTTGATCTTTGATAAAGATGCCGTGTTGGTCCCATATTTTTGGTAGGGGAGTTTTTTTTACGCTTTCTGAAAAATCGATAAAATCACTGATCCAATAGGTAACTGCATATTTTGGATGCACTTTAAAAGCATATTGGTATGCATTTGTATAATTTGTTTGGTTACCTTTTGGTTGTTTACTGAAAGATTCAAAAAAGGAAAGTACTTCTAATTCAGTTTTTAGCCATTTTTGTGAAGAAATAATTTTGTCTGAAAAGCTAACCAAAAAAATTCGATTACCTATTTTGATATGAAATAAAGATAAAAATAAAGCAAGTTGAAAAGCTGTTAATGCCTTATTTGAATCCATTGAGTTGCTTGAATCAATGAAGATGATGATGGTTGCATCTTTTTCTTCATAAAATTCTTTTGTATGGAGTTCTCCTGTTCTCGATGTTACGTTCCAGTCAATATATCGGATATCATCTCCATATTGATAGTTTCTAACTTCTTTGAAGTCAAGCCCTCTCCCCCGATCTGAAGTAAAAAGTAAACCTCTTCTGTTTGATACAAATTTCTTTTTTGATTCCCATTTTAAAACTTGGAGTAACCTTTTCAATTCGGGTTCAAGCATTTTATGGAACTTCCGTTATTGATAGAATCCTTTTAATAATAGTATCGATGTTAATATCTTCACTTATTGCATCGATTGTCAGGTGTAATCTATGTTTGGCAATCTCTGGAAAATATCTTTGGATATCTTCCGGAATCACAAATGTTCTCCCCTCTAACAATGCATTAATGCGGCTGACCTTTAATAATGCAAGGCTTGCTCTTGGGCTAACACCATGTGATAAATAATTTTTCAAATCTACGTCGGTAATTGATTGAGGGCGAGTATTTCTCGTTAAGTGAACAATATATGAATATAGTTTTGGATCCACAAAAACATGATTCGAAATTTCGGAAATCTTTTGAATTTCTTTTGGTTTTATTGTTTTTTTAGGAATTTTTTTTTCGAAATTTACATTTCCATGTTGGTGTAAGATGGCAACTTCGTCTTCGAAATTAGGATATCCAACATTTACTTTAAAAAGAAATCGATCTAATTGAGCTTCCGGTAGAGGGTATGTGCCTTCTTGGTCGATTGGGTTTTGGGTAGCAATGACAAAAAATGGAGGATTTAGGTCAAATGTTTGGTCCGCAATCGAAACCTGTCTTTCTTCCATACATTGCAAAAGAGCTGATTGGACTTTTGCGGGTGCTCTGTTGATTTCGTCAGCTAACAATACATTTGTGAAAATGGGCCCCTTTCGGATTTCGAAGGAAGATGTTTTTGGATTAAAAATATTTGTCCCGATTAAATCAGCAGGTAATAGATCTGGTGTAAATTGTACTCTTGAAAATTTAGCATCGATGATTGAGGCTAAATTTTTTGCGAGTAATGTTTTTGCAAGACCAGGCATTCCTTCAAGTAGGACATGTCCATTTGCGACTAGTGCTACGAAAAGAGATTGAATGACATCATCCATCCCAGAGATCGAATCGGCTAACTCCGATCGAATGAGTTTGATTTGATCGGAGATTTCTGTGATTTGTTCTTTATCTATTTGCATTGAGAGGCAGTCATTTTTGGCATTGGTTTATCAATCATGTAGTACTCTGTTTTACCGTTAATAGTCCAACATCCCATTTTTCTTCCTTGAGGTTCGACAGGACCTTTACCCAATTCTTTCCCATCTTCAGAGTATTCTGTTGCATCCTCTGTAGATCGAATCACCATTCGTTTTTTTCCAGAAGGATAAAAATAAGTGTATGGAATGCTAGGTTTGTAATTAAGTTTGAGGTCTTGTAGTTCTTCATCGATTTTAACGAGTGAGAAAAATAATTTCCCTTCTCCTAAGATTTTTCCTGTTTGGTCATATACTTTTGCAGACTCTAACATACTTTCGTTTGCCATGTTCCCATGGTATGCTACTTGTCCATTTTTATAATAGAATTTCCATTCACCAGTTCTTGTATGTTTTCTAGGTCCGGTGCCAAAAAGTTTTCCATCCGGATAGTATTCTTTCCAAATACCAGTTCGTTCATATTTTATATCTAAGTTCTCTGAATTTTCTTTTTTTGAATAATTGCCTTCCGCTAAAATGTTTCCTTTATTCCCAAACATTTTCCAAAGTCCAGTTCTTATATCCGCAGAATAATTCCCTTGTGATTCAATCGCACCGTCTTTGTAGTAATTTATTTCTAAACCATTTTTTAATCCGTTTGCATATGAAACTTTTGTTTTGACTCCATTCCCATCAGCACCTACAAAATGATAAGTCCATTCGCCATCTTCTTCATTGTCTTTGAAGGCACCCTTCTCAATCCATTCCCCTTTATTATTTTTTCTATAGTATGGACCGTTTTTTTTGTCATCTACGTAAGTTGTTTCAGAAGTAACATTTCCTTGTTTGTCAAAAGTTTTTGCAACGCCTTCTTTTTTTCCATCTACCCAGGGAGTTTCAGCTATAAATTTTTGAGGATTTTCTGGATCAGGTTTTTTCCAAATACCTGTTTTTTTCCCATCAATGTATTCACCTGTTTGGTCTACTGAAGATTTGAATTTTGGGTTTTCTGGAGTTGAACCTGGTTGTTCGAATTGAATGTATTCTTCCCAAATTCCATGTTTTGGTAACGATTTGATCTTTGGGGCTGCAAATTTTGCCACTTGGTCTTCCGAACATTTTGCGCCGCCGCACTCTGCTTTCACTTCTCCAACAGCACGAATTCCGCCTGAATTTTTGAATCGTTCGGTTCTAATCCACTTACCTTTCGATAGTTTCAGTTCAAATTCTTGGTCGCCGGATCCATCTTTTATTGATGCACCTGAACATTGGATCATCAATGTGGTGATCATTAAAATATAAAATTTTCGATTCATGTTTCTATCCTGTCAAAGAGATGTGCTCGTTTCAATTTATTAACAGATAATAGTTCATTCGCAATCGCTATTTTTCCACCAGTCAATTTTTGTGAGAAAAATCTTGGAGGAAGGATATGGAAGGCACCCTCCCCTTTTACATATAAAATTTCACCATTTAATGAAGTTAGCTCGCATTCTAACAATACTTTGCGTTTTGCCTTTTTGATTGGCCATGCCCGAATTAATAGTTCAGTTTCTACAGGAGTTGCTTTGTGGAATTTGAAACTCATCGTATCTGTCATTACGATAAAACCTAAATGGAAGCAGAGCCCACCCATTGCTTCGTCTAACATGGTTGATAATATTCCACCATGAACAAATCCTGGGGCACCATTATATAATTTTTTGAAATTATAAGTGAAATTAACTTCTCCCGTTTCATCGTGAAACGTAAAGTCTGCTACCAGCCCTAGTGGGTTTTCTTTACCACACCCAAAACATGTGTCATGGTGTATTTCGTATCCATGCCTAGATGGATTTTCGATCGGTGAATTCATTAAGTATCCTTAGAGGTTTAATCATTTAAAAATTGATGAATGATATGCGCTACTTTTTCTGGGTGATCCATATGTAAATGATGTCCACCGCTTAGTATAACTTCTGATAAATCTTTTATTGCAGATTTTCGTTGTGGGTAAGCATTTGCAATTGGGAAGTTTGATTTGTCACCTAATACTAGTAAAGTTGGGCATGTAATTCTTTCACAAAAAGAAATTACTTGTTCTTCTGTGTAACGAAAAAATGAATTAAAGTGTAATCTTATATCTCTTCTGGGTCGTAAGCCACGAGGTGTTTTTTCTATACCTCTTTCCATGAGTATTGAGGCTGATTCTTCACTCATATCCCCTGCTCTAAGTCGAATTGAAACTGCAGATTCCATATTTGGGAAATAGGTTTCTTTTTTGCCTCTTGGATGAAGTACCTGTTTGATTGCCTCTGCCATGATATCGGGTGCAGATTGTGAAACATTGGTGATTGGCCCCAAAGCTTCTATCAGAATCAATTTTTTAATTTTTAATAAGTTTGTTCCGGCAACTAACGTTGATATTGCGGCACCCATTGAATGAGCCATTAAAATAAAATCTTCCAATCCTAAACTCTGTGCAATGGAAACAATTTCAAGAGCATATTCAGCAAAATAATAAATTGAATTTTCTGGTTTGTGGCTCGACTTACCATGCCCTGGAAAATCGATCGAAATGAATCGGTAGTCTGGAAAAAATTTTGCAAGAGGAGCAAAACTATTGGCGTTGTCTAACCATCCATGAAAACATAAAATCGGAATCCCTTGCGGATTCCCCCACTCCAATCCCTCGATTGAGTGGAATTTGGTGCGAATTGAAATCGGCAGCATAATTAAATAGTTTTTCGAATGCTTTTGATTGTAAACATTTATCTGAATGAAATACGCTTGATTCTTTTTTTGATTTAGTTAGTTTTTTTCTATGTATTTAAATAAGTTGGGATTCTTATTTTTTGTTTTTTTATTCCCTTTAATGGGACAAACAAAATCTGATCAGAAATGTAGCTCTCTTTTTGAATGTGAAAAAAAAGCAGAGTTAACTTCAATCCATAGGAAAAAAATTACTTTTTTATCGATTGGGATCAATGAATATTCAAAGAATGCTCCTATTCATTCAATCCTTCCGTTATACTTCAAACGAGCAAAATCAATTATCCTTGAAGCAAAAGGCGAAACTGGATACACGGGTGAAATAGTTTTAAAAGTTAGCCACAAACCTGAGTATAAACTTTCGCAATTGCAAAAAGCGGAACAAGACATCAACTTCATTGATCAAAATAAATCAAATTGTTCGATCGAACAAATCAAGGAACTTGATTTATTAAAAGGAATGTTAGACGATTCAAAATGACAAAGTTCATCGCATGTCTTTTTATGATCATGTCCTTTTTAGGTTGCAACCAATTGTCAAGAGAGGAGCAACTTTTAGAAGAATGTGAGACAAACCGAAAAAACGCGTATCTTTACATGTTGCCGATTTTACAGAGACATACAACATCTGGCGCCACTGAAACAAATACGCTTATATGGGTGGGAAATACAGAGATTGCTTATAAAAAATGTGTTTCCGAGTCCAAAAAAAATCAATATAATTTAAGATCCAATTGAAAGATCGTTTACTTCTTCTTGGATCAATCTTGATCCAGCTCTAAACGTTAAGTAACTCCATACCCAACTAATGAGTGTGCTCATTTTATTCTTAAATCCAACTTGATACACTAAGTGAACAAATAGCCAACCAAACCATCCTACGATTCCTTTTAATCGAATTGCACCAAATTCAGCAACAGCATCAGTTCTTCCAATTGTCGCCATATTTCCTTTATCAAAATATTGGAAAGGTAACACTTTATGATTTTTTTCAATGGATTTGATAAGTTTTGCTACATATCGTCCTTGTTGCATCGCTACTGGCGAAACACCTGGTAATGGCTTTTCTAATCCATTACTAAAATTAGCAGCGTCACCAATTACGAATACGTCTTTATGGTCTATTGAGCGACAGAATTCATCAACAATGATCCTATTCGCCTTATCTTTGTTAATTGGTGTTTTTTTGGCTAAATCGGAACCTTCAACTCCAGCCGCCCAAATAATTGTTTTTGATTCGATAGTTCTGTCTTTTAAGACAACTCCCGAATCGGTTATATCTAGGACTGGTGAATTTGTTAAAACCTCCACTCCCCTACTTTCTAACTTTTTTTTAGTAAATGAACTAGACGATTCACTGAAAGCATTTAGGAGTTTTGGTCCTGCTTCAATTAATGTAACCTTCGTCATTCCTGAATCTATATTTCGGAAATCTTTTCTTATGATATTATGAGACAATTCAGCAATCGATCCGGCAAGTTCGACTCCAGTAGGACCGCCACCTATAATTACGTAATGCATTAAACTCTTTGATGTTTCATAATCACCAATTAACTCTGCTTGTTCAAATGATAATAAAATTTGTCTTCTAATTGCGAGTGCATCTTTAAGATTTTTTAGTCCTAGTGTTTTCTCTTGCCATTGCGGATTCCCGAAGTAACTAGTTTTTGCTCCAGTAGCTATGATTAGGTAATCATACGCCTCTGTATTGTTCTGAAATGTTACTTCTTTGTTTTTGAAATTTATATTCGTTACTTCTCCGAATAAAATTTTAACATTTTTATATTTTGTAGTAATTGACCTAGTTGGAATCGCAATATCAGCTGGAGACAAAACGGCAGTAGCAACTTGGTATAATAATGGCTGAAATAGATGATGATTTTTTTTATCAATTACTATTACTTCAAAGTTTTTATTGTTTGCGAGTGATTTAATTACTTGTAATCCACCAAAGCCAGCACCTATGATCACTACTTTTTTTTTATTTTGAGCCATAACTATACTCCCAGGAATTTCAGAAACCCAATTGAACATTTCTCTACCAAATCTTGGACTTTTTCAAATTCCCTTTCACTTCCGTAATAGGGATCTGGAATGATATTTGAATCATTTTCAGGATCAAAACTGCCAAATTTGAATAGTTTAGTTCTGGTTTGTTCATCATTGATTAGACTGTTAACATCCTTAAAGTTATTATCATCCATAACCAATAAATAATCAAAATAATGTAAGTCGTTCGATGTTAATTTCCTAGATCGATGTGTTAAATGAATTCCTCTTTTTAGAGCAACTTTTCTAGTTCTTGGATCTGCTAATTCACCATCATGAAATCCTGATGTCCCACATGAATCGATTTCGAACATAAACTCTTTGTTTTCTTTCCTTACAATGTTTTCAAAAGCTCCCTGTGCTGCGGGAGATCGACAAATGTTACCTAAACAAATAAACAATACTTTGATTTTCTTTTTCATTTAATTTAAATAGTATATATATTTTTTGCCTGTTTCTTTCAGCCATTTTTCAGCAATTTTATAGTTTGGATTTTGGGATTTTACCACATTCCAAAAGTTTTGAGAATGGTTGTGCTCGATCGTATGTGCTATTTCATGAAGTACTATGTATTCAATGATAAATTCTGGACAATGGATTAAACTTAAATTGAATGATATCTGGTTTTTAGAATTACAACTCCCCCATAAGGATCGCATGGTTCTTATAGATATTTTGTTTACTTTCGTATTTAGATTTTTTTCGTATTTCCAAACTAATGGATTAATTTTTTCCATTAATAATAATCTTAGGTAATGTTTGGTTTTTTTTGTTTTCGTATTTAGATTTTTTTCATTTTTGATGAAAAATCCTTTTTCTCTATCATAAAAAGTAAATTTTTCATTCAAATAAATCTGTGATTTTTCACCAAAAATATGAATGATTTCTTTTTCTTCGAATTTTAATTTCTTGGGTAAATCTTTTGGTATTTTGTTTAGTTTATTAAGGATCCATTCTTGTTTTTCACTTAAAAAACTATCTAATTGTATTTTTGGTATTTTAGCAGGATGTTTTAATATAACTTTACCATTCTGGTATACCGTTATGGAAATATTTCTTCCTTTTGTAACTTTTCTTTCTATTTCAATTTGATTCATTCGGCTCAATTTTTTCTTTTGTTGGAGGATCTTTTATTTCTGTTTTGGTATTTGAATCAATCCAATCCACTTTATTTAAAACTCCAATTTCTATAGAAAAATCTTTTATATTAATATGTGATTTAAAACCTGATACTAAATTTGAAGTTAAGTCTGCTACTGTTAATCCACCTTGGGAAGTAAATCTACCTTCTGAAAAAAAACGTCTATGGTTAACCCTGAAGTAACTCAACCAACTGGGATAAAATTTATAACCCATTTCAATTTTCGAGGCCCATCCTAATCCATAATTTTCCGAGAAAAAATTGATCGATCTTTGAACGTGGAAGTCTCTCGTTTTGATTCTTCCCATTGATGGCATAAAGCTGAAATCGAAATAAAAATTGTCTTTGGAATAACGATATCCTCCTCCATAGAAAATTTCCCATAAATCATTCGAAAAACTTAAGCCTATTCCAATCGGAGCATAAATGACAGGTGTTGAATCGATAAATTGATTCACGTCGTAAAAAAGATATTTAAAATAAGAATAACGCATTCCTGTTGCGAGGAAAAAACCAGAACCTTCTTTCCAGTGATCAGGATTGGCGTCTTGGAAATAGTATCTTCCGTTTATTTCGAATCGATTCTCAACTATTGTGGATTTACCTTTCCCATCAGCAAAATTCCTACTGCCAGAGTAGACAGTTGCTGAGTCCCGGTAACTCCATTCTCGTGTTGCAATATTTGTTGTTTTTTCTGTTGAGACGGATCCTAGTAAAAAATCTTCATCTCTTGCTTCGCCTGATTTTTGGTTCCATCCAGTCGTTTTGATATTTCCATTCAGCTCCCATCTATCTTTAGTATAGATACCCTGAATCCCAAAAAGTGTAAATGTCCTTGGAAAAGAGATACGAGATCCACCTCGTATCCCCGAAAGATTAGGGAATTTATTCCCTGTTTCGAATATATACTCACCACCGGATTTTTCTATCGATGGACCCCAGATGATTTCAGCATTAATTTCAAAAACTAAGAGAAATAATAAGATTAAAAAATGGCAAAGTTTTAGATTTTTTAGCACCAACTTAGGATTTATGATACCTAAAAGTTGTAAATTCGTAATTTATTTCAATTTAAGGCTTTTGGGGTTGGGCATTCAAATTCAGGGGAAAATAGTTTAAAAATTGGAGTCATCGAGGGGGGGTGAAATGATTTCACCCTTAGGAGACATAATTAAATTGACAATAACTCTGAATTTACAATGTTTATGGTAGGTTATGGGAAACTTCGATACATTATTTGAATTGGATGACGCTGCAAGATTTGTTGGGCTTGGTGTTGATGAATTTCAAAATAAAGTTTCAGAATTAAAAGTACCAGGTTGGAAAACTGGTGAATTTAAGAAATCGGTACTTTTGAAATATTTTGAAAATTCAAATATAGAAGGTTATGATAGCAGTGTAATTGCAGTTTCAAACCAAAAGGGAGGGGAGGGCAAGACAACGATTAGTTTGTATTTAGCGGAAGCCCTTTCGGAGAACCACAAAGTATTATTAATAGACTGGGATCCGCAAGCAAATGCAACCCATCTTTTTTTGCACGATGATATCCCTTCTATCATGGACTACTTAGGTTATCGGGGTAAAAAATCAAAAAATATTGAGCCGATCATTCGTAACATTTCTCACAATTTTGATTTGTTGCCTTCAAATTTGGAGTTAGCAAATCTAACAACACCATATGAAAGAGATGATTTTGAATTACTTAAAGAAGCAATTTTGCCTTTGCGATCAAGATACGAATTCATTATTATAGATTGTCCTCCTTCGTTGGGCTTAATTTTAGAAAATGCGTTGATTTGCGCAGATTACATTTTGGTTCCCATCCAAACTAGGGCATTTAGTTTGCAAGGGATTAAAGATCTGTATGAAACTTTTCAAAAAATTCAAAGGAAAGCAAATCAGCGATTAAAATTATTGGGAGCTGTATTAAATCAATATGAAGGACAAAAAGCGTTAGCAGGTTTAGCAGAAGGCGTTAAAAAATATTTTCCTGTTTTTGAAACCGTAATTCAAAGACGAGAGTCTATCCCACAAGCGCAAGCAAAAATGAGTCTATTGTCAAAAATTGATCTTACAACTATGAAAAACTTTCGAGAATTAGCATTAGAGGTGAAAGGGAAAATCGATGTCGAAAAAAACTGAATTCCAAGCATTAGATTTAATTTCAGCATACTCGGAGAAAAAAAAGAATCCTTCACATCTTGAACTGAGCCAAATTTCACCAAATCCAACTCAACCGAGGCTTATTGGTAGAGAAGACACATCTGACTTAGTCCCATCTATGGAAAGGTTAGGGTTGATTGAACCAATATTAGTTAGAAAAGATAGGGGGAAGTATCTAATTGTAGCTGGAGAGAGAAGATATCGAGCTGCTCTTAAACTTGGATGGAAAGAAATTCCGGCAATCATAACGGATGCAAACGAAGATGTTTGTTACGAAATGTCATTGGCGGAGAATGAAAAAAGGAAAAATCTTAACCCTTGGGAAGTTGGAAAAGCTATTCAATATTTACGGAAGGACAAAAAGAAAACTGCGGATGAGGTTTCTGTTTTATTAGGTTATAGTGAAAGATATGTGAAACAACTTAGTAGCATTGCGCGATTAGACCAAAAATCTGTCATGGAATTAATTATAAGTGGTAAGCCGCTATCTGTTAAAAACTTAGAAGAATTATTGAAACGTAAGGAAAATCGAGGGGGTGAAACCATTTCACCCCGCGCTGGGATAGGTCCAAATAAAATAAGCATTAATATTGGTAAACTTAGCGTTAAAGTAAGAGAGAACTTCTTAAAAGATTTAAGCTCTTTAAAGAAAAAATACGGTATCACTGAATAGAGGGAAAATGAAATCAATTTTAAAATTAAAAACAATGGATGATATCGAAAAAGAGTTATCGATTATTCTTTCATGTGAGAAAAAACAGAAATCTGATATTACTTTATCACAAATATTTGACTTTTTAGCAGAGTCTATTGAGTTATCAATCCAAGGTATTGGATCTACTTCAAAAAGATCTACGATCAATAAACTTTTAGGAAAGTATAAGTTCGCAAAACTTATTTCGTCAGGACACTATACAAAAACCAATCAAATTCCAGGTTTCCCGCCAAGGGATTTAGGAGATCCAGAATCAGCTCAATTAAGATTAAAAACCTCTTTAACTGCGTTTAGATTACATTCAGGTCCATTTGCAGATCATCCTGTTTTCGGAGATTTAGATAAAAAACAATGGGAAAAAATACATGGCATACTCGCGTCTTTTCTGTTTGGATACATACAACTGTTTGGTGATGAGAAATTAAGATTCGCAAAGGATAGAGAGAGTAAAAAAGACAGAAACCTATCTGACAAAAAACAAAACCATCATCATCAGAAAAAGAAAGAGGATCGTGGAGATTCCAAACCTAGCGGTCACAATAGTAGAAAGTGGAAAAATAAGAAAAAATCTAGTTATAAAGGCAATAAAAACCAAGGAGGCGGACAAAAATGACAATAACATTAGTTTGCGGTAGCCATAGAAAAAACTCCCAATCTTTAAAAGTAACAAAGTTTTTAGCTTCTATATTAGATAAAAATGGAATTGAAACTAACCTAATTGATTTAGGAAATAAACCATTGCCAGTTTGGGATCCAGGTATGTGGGAAAAAGATTCTGAAATTAAAAAGTTTTGGATTGGTTATAGTAAAGGAATTGCAGAATCAGATGCTTACATATTCATCACACCAGAATATGCTGGAATGGCAAGTCCCGCTTTAAAGAATTTCTTTTTATATTTAACTGGTGGGGACATTTCTCACAAACCAGGACTCATCATAACTGTTTCAAGTGGAATGGGTGGTAGTTATCCAAACGCCGAATTGCGCATGTCTAGTTACAAAAATACTCGTATTGTTTATATTCCAGACCATGTGATTGTAAGACATGTAGAATCTATTTTGAATGCAGAAACTCCAGAATCGAAAGACGATGAATACATTCGGAATCGATTAACGTATGTCTGTAAAGTTTTAATTGAATATGCAAAGGCTTTTACATTGATCAGGTCAAGCGGTGTGATCGATATAAAAACTTACCCTTTTGGATTATAATTGATACCATGATGGGTAATCCAACGTTCAGCAAGAGTGTGAAAATATAACCGAAAAAAGGTCCTGCAAAACTGTATGGATCAATACTGTGCATAAAATGGATGATAAATGGGTGTAGTAAGAAAATAAATATACTTTGATTACCAATATAACTGAACAAATTGGCAATGAATGAATTGAAATAATTTAGATGATTCCATATAAATATCATTATAAAAATAGGATAAATTGTATGATGGTTTTTGAGGTCTGTTCCATATAAATGGCTAAATAAAACCAATAAAACGATGAAAATAGTGAAAAATACAACATTGATGTATTTGGATTTTTCAGATGAAATAGAAGATGATTTTTTAGTGTTCCCAATATTGATTCCTAAAACAAAGAAAAATATATAATTAAAAATTGAAATTGAATGGTACTGCTCTGGTAAAAATTGATTCAAAAGTCCTAAATTGGAGATTACATTTATGCTAAATGACAGTAATAAAATCCAGGGTTTCAATTTTTTCTGCAATAAAATGGGGTTTAACAGCGAAAACAAAAGATAAAATTGCAGTAGAAGGGGTACAAAATAAAACGGTGTGAAAACTTTCCCGAATATATAAAACTCAATCAATTCATTCAAGCTATAATTCTTATATTTAATCAAATAACCTAGAATTGAAAACAACGTATAAGGTAATATTAAATGTTTGAATTTTGAGATCCAATAACCTTCCTTTTTTCTTAAAAATATTGCTGAGGTCAAAATGAAGATAGGAACTGAAAATCGTGCTAAATTTGATAAAAATAATGTGTTATGTATGATAAATGTATCTGCTGGGTGGAAAAACTGAAAGTATGAATGAATATGGATCATCACGATTCCGATCATTGCAAATCCACGTAAAATATCGAATCGAATCTCCCGTTTTTCTTTCACGTCCGTTGGAGATGGCATTTCGAAAGGAATTTTGAAACAATTATATGTAAGAAGAAGCATTCCCGCTAGTATGATCCCTAATAATTCCCATTCCATAATTTAAACGTCCTTTTAGAACATTTTCATTTTATATTTCTAGGAGAAAAGGAAAA
The DNA here is from genome assembly GCF_004769525.1 of Leptospira bouyouniensis. Lineage (NCBI taxonomy): Bacteria > Pseudomonadati > Spirochaetota > Leptospiria > Leptospirales > Leptospiraceae > Leptospira > Leptospira bouyouniensis. The sequence goes on from NZ_RQFT01000001.1 coordinate 47,953, forward strand.
TGAATTCAGATTTTAGACAAAATAGCCAAAAATAGATATAGGAGTCACCATTCTATGAGCAAACTCAACATTCCACCCAATCAAAGGATTTTTAAAGAAGGTGAGTTGAATAATGCTATGTACATCATATTACAAGGGAACGTTGAAATTTTCTTCACGGTGAATAATAGCCAAACTCGATTGGCACTTATGAAACCAGGGGACTTCTTTGGAGAAATGGCACTCTTCAGTTCTAATCCAAGAAGTGCCACCGCAAGAACGATTACAAATTGTGAGTTAGCGGTGATCGAAAGCAAACAGCAGTTGGAAAATTTTTTGGTTAAAAATCCTAAATTTGCTGCAAAGATGGTTTCTATTATGGCGGATCGATTGGCAAAAACAAACGAACTATTAATTACTAGTATGGAAAAATCAGTAGCGAAGAAAATCGAATTTAGTACTGAATTAGGGAAGGATTTAAAGGCTGACTTAGGCCACGAGTGATTTTTCTAATATTTAACCATATATGGATGGGAGATTTTTTTTGATCAAAGTGAATTCTAACATGGGAGCGTAACTTAATAAGTTCTTTAAATTGACTTTATGACCCTCTGCGATTACAAATTCCTTTAAAATTTCCAAAGTTTCTTCTGGTGGTAAACTTGAAATATAAGGATATTCGGGATGGCCAATTAAATTGAGTTCATCGGCTAGATTAGGATCTTCTAAATCTTTTTCATCTAATGTGAGTAGCTGTTTCCAATCCATTGTTATATAAAGAGATTTTGGTATTCTTCTCTATGCTCCTCAAAATTGATTTTAAAACGGTCCTGCATTTCTCGAAATTCTTTTTCTGAATGAATTTCAAAATAATCGAGTACTTCTGGTTCAACGGTAAAATAATTTCCTTTGCCTTTGCCAATATTGGCTAAGATATCTGCTAAATAGATAATTTGGCATAAGATATTGTTTCTAGTTTTGCATTGCCAAGGTTTATGATGGAATCGAATCACATCCAAAATTTCTTCCGGGAAGTGCCATTTCTCGGATATTAAATACCCGATTTCAGAATGAGTTGTTCCAACAGTATATTCTTCGACCCATTCTGAAATTTCTGAGTTATCATCACTTCTTAGAACTCTAATTTGATTTACCTGACTCAAATCGAGAGATAACAATACCATTCTCCCTAAATCATGTAATAGAGCAGCAATTGTTGCAGTCTCTAATAGTTGGATATGTTTACGTTTTTCTTCTAAAAGAAATTTAACATACATGGAAGTTTTAAATGAGTGAGTCCAAACTAAAACTTGCTTCGCATAACGAGAGTTAAGTATTTTTTTAGCACCTAAAGCCAAAAAAATTGCTTCCAGGTTTTTTAGGCCGATTCTTTTTACACCTTCAAATACAGATACTATCGATTTGTGAACTCCAAACAAAGGAGAATTGGCGATTTTGATGATTTCAGCTGCAATTGCTGGGTCTTTTTCAGCTTCCGTTGCTATTTCATGGAAAGTAATATCTTTCTTTTTTGCTATGAGAATTAATTTGTTGATTTGAGCAGGTAGGGGAGGTAACGAATTTACTTCTCTGATTAAAAGTTCCTTAATTCGTGTTTGGCTCTCTTTAGGGATCAATTGTTTTGGAATCCGAATGATGACTTCGGTATAATCTTCTCCTGTGACTAATTCGAAAAATTGATTTGGTATTCCTGAATTTCGCAGGAGAATATGGATTAAAACAATCCCAAGCCCAGAACTTTCTTCGTTATCAACTGACTCTCTGTAGGCATCGTTGATGTTTTTGTATTTCACTGAGGCCTGGACTCTTTTTAAGATTCTATTTTTTTCTTCCGGTAGAATTTTAGCATTGTTTCTGACTCTAAATTCAATAAAATTCTCTTTAAACATTGTGCTAAGAGTGATTGTGAATTTTGATTTTTCTAATGATAAAAATACACGTTTACGATTATGACCAAATTCGTCTTTGTACAAAGCAATACCGCGGGCATAATCAATCTCATTGTTTAAGTCTAACCCTTGTTCTGAGAAAAATACTCGTTTCCCATTGGCTTTACAGCCGTTCACCAAAAGTTCACTGAGAATCGTAAAAAGGATTTCGTGGAGGAATTCTAACGAAATGCTCCGAACCACTCGACCAATCCATACATCCAATTCCGGACAGTCAATTTCCGAAAAGTGGACATATTCTTTGGTGATTAATTTTCCAGAAAGGAAGTCCTCCTGGAATGTCATGAGTGGGGGAATCGACATGATAAAACTGTTTTGAACCTTGTTTCTCTTTTTGAAAACCGAAAATTTTATTTTGAAATTTACCTAAAAAAACCGATAATAGTAACTATGGAACTCTCGAAAAAAAATCTTCTTTTAATCCTTGTGTTCAGTATAGCAGCTGTTTCAATTTCTGCTCAGGACACGAAACCACAAACAACCTCTACCGACGTGAACCAAGAAAATCACGATGCCAAGGAAGGCCAGGATAAAGAGTTATTCGAGTACTACTATAAAACGCGTCCCGAAAATTTACCACCTAATAAAGCAAAACTTGAGTATAACTTGATTAAGACGCTCAAAAAAGAAATTATGAGTCGTGACTACTCAAAAGAGTCCGCTGAATCAATTAAAAAAATCGATGCAACTAACATACAATATGAAAGAGTTTACCGTGATAGCAAATGGTTACGCGGATTTATGACACAAAACACTCATTTAAACTATATGGAATTTATGTATGTAGTGAAATATGATAAATACATGTGTTTTGTTACTTTTGATGTGAATCCAGAGAATTATTTGCAACAATCACGTCAGTCTCATTTAGTTTTTTCTGGGAAGGATAAGTTCGAAATAACCATCCCAAAACCCTAATTGAAAAAAGAACAGTCGTTAAAGCAAGGAAATAGTAAAAACTATACTTAAAATAATTTTCTAAGTTCTCGAGAAGGGGGAGTGGTTCATCATTCCCCATGATCCTCGAAATAGCAGTTTGTTTGCCCAGGATCCTCAATTCTTTTTTATAAATTTCAATCGAATCACCTAATCTAAGCCTTTTATAGATAGAGTAGGGTATTTTCTCAGTGGATTCATACAATGATCCATCACTTAGGCCAAAATTATAATGACATTGGTATGCGATCGGGAATTCGTTTTTGACTCGAGACAATTCTTGTACTCTCGCAAAACTTCTGTTTTTCTCATCAGTCAGTGATGAAGATTCATTACGAAGGGATTTATTTTCTACATGAACTATGCTATATAGTATAGAAACAACCAAAAAGGAAATCAAAACCGAATTGGAGATCCAAACGGAAATTCGTGGAGTCATCTAAGACTTAGATGGCTCCTCAAAAGACTTCAATGCATCTTCACGGTCAGAATAAAATTGGAAAGCATTCGATAAACCTAATAAATGGAACACTTGTAATATTGAACTTGTCACTCCAACAAGAGCCATCTCTTTGTTTCGTTTTTGAAGATTCATTTTTACATCTAAGATCATTCTGATTCCTAAACTTGAGATGTAACGTAATTCAGAGAAATCCAAAATCAGATGTTTGCGATCTGCGCCAACCATTTCATCTAGGATAGTTTGAGTGATGCGGTCTAATGGACCTGATTCCATTCGTCCTTTGATTTGAACGATGACAGTTCCATTGATGCGCTTTTGTTCAATTTCGTATGGTAAGTCTTGCATAGATTCCCCTCTCTTTAGTGGAACAACTACAAATAATTTCTCTGGCGATAAACGTATCATCGCTTTTGCGTAAGGTGGAAACGGGTAATGCCTCTCCGTGAGGGAATCGACTGCCAAACCACCATTCATTTCGGAAATAACTTCCACTTGATCTAAAGCCCTAAAATCTGCCAAGGAAAACTCTGTTTCTCGAGATTTGACTCGTATTTCTCTGGAATAAACATGGAAAAACGGCTCATGTTTGGAGAATGGTGGGAATTTTTTAGGGAAACAGGAACTGATCCAACCTGTTGAGCCGGCTCCCGTGTAGACAAGTAATCCAGAACATTTTTGTTCTTCCTTTTTGTCCAGATAAGAGATCCAAAACCTTGAAGTGAGATCTGGGCTATTATTACGGATCGAAAGTTCACATACCGCCGGTACGGTTCTCAGTTTGGTTCCATTTGGATACAGAATTTCTGTATCAAGCAAGGACCAAGACTCTAACTTTGTTTGTTTGAAATTTTGTTTCACGGCTTCACCCAATTCTTCTGCGGTGAATCCTAGGAGTGCTCCGACAGATGAATCAGGATCGGAATTACATCCTATTAAATGTGTTTTCCCAACCAAATGTGCAACATAAGTGAAATGATTATCTCCACCATGTGCGACGACTAAATCATAATTGGATCCACCAAGAGGGTCAAATTGTTCGCGAAAAACAAAGTCGGCTTTTGGGAATACATGGTTTTTAAGATAATCACGTGATCGAATCTGCCTTTCATGTGATTCGAATGTTCTTTGGAAAACTTCTGGATTTTGTTTTGTGACTTCCTTATAAGCTTGGATGGAACCGTAAGTTTCCAAATCTAGCTCGTATTTGGTTCGTTTGAATACGACAACGATCTTCTTGTACTGAATGGAAGACATGAGTTTTGGAAGAAATTCCCATTTTCCTTAGGGAAATAAAGGTTTTTTTAAAAAAACTGCATTTTTCTTAGGAAATTCTAAGAAAAATTGTATCCAAAATCAATTTAATCTTGTACCAAAACAGGTAGTTTTGTAAATAATGTGTAACCGTTAAATGGTTTAGAGGAAAATCAAAGTATGGCAACAACTCCTACCCCAATGAAAAAGTCCGAAATGCTCAGCGAATTGGCTGAAACAACTGGTATGACCAAAAAAAATGTAGCAGCATTCCTTGACTCTTTTGTTGAACTCGCATACAAAGAAACAAAGAAGAATGGAGCTTTTGTTATTCCAGGACTTGGGAAACTTGTTAAACGGAATCGTCCAAAAAGAAAAGGTAGAAACCCTGCAACTGGTGAAGCGATTGTCATCCCTGCAAAAACAGTTGTGAAATTCACTCTTTCTAAAACTTGCAAAGACGCAGTTGTTCCACCTAAAAAATAATGTAACCGTTTCTCCCAGGAGGACAACCACCTGGGAATTTTATGGATAAAAAACCATATCCATTCTTGCCTTTTGAAGATTCTCTCGTCGGAGAGAAGATTCTTTTTGTTTGGCAAGAAAGTCATCATTCTGAAAAAAATTTAAAAGATCATCTTTTAAAAGTATTAGAATTGAAAGAAGACCAGTTGGTTTTTACACCGAACGCCATAAAACAAAAGTTAATGGTTTCTTACCCAACAGAAATTAGAAACCTAATAAACAATAATTCAGCTTCTGAGATTCCAAATCTATTAATTGAGATTGCAAAAGGAAAAACTCCTTCGAATCCAACACCAGCTGTAGATATATGTTTCGAACTAATCGAATGGTTGTTAACTGGTTTTGATTTGGATGAAGTGCTCCGAGAAACCTTATCCTTATTATTCGGGACAACACTCTCAATTGAATTTTTAATCTCAGTAAGAGCTGAATATTTCAAAGAGTTGCGCGGTTAAATAAAACTAGCAAAATTGTTTTTTGGTTGTCAGATTTTGAATTTAGTTCAAAAATTGGAGCAAATAAGGATTATCGGTTACCACCATGCAAACTCGAAGCATTTACAAATGGGGCTCCCCAGATGTGGAAGAAAAACTACCTACACATACTCTTGATTTTTTAAACAATCAATTCCCTATATCAAAAGAATTTAAATCTTCATTCCCCAAAGGAGAGCTTTCTTTAAAGCCTCTAAAAAAATCAAAACTGAGTCCGGCTGTCATTACTAAATTAAAAAAAATAGTAGGGAACGCCAATGTTACGTTAGACGATGTGAGTCGGGCAAAACATTCTATAGGAAAATTTTATACAGAAATATATAAAGCTAGATTTGGAGAGGTAACTGACGTTGTAGATGTTGTTGTATCTCCCAAAAATGAAACAGAAATCGAAGAAATTTTATCATTAGCTAATGCAAATAGAATCCCAGTCATTCCCTTTGGGGCAGGTTCTACTGTAACCAAAGCTCTCCAAGCACCAAAAGGTGGTATCTCACTCGATTTATCCCGATTGAATCGGATCATTGAATTCAATGCCATTGACTCTACTGTCACAGTTGAAGCTGGAGTTTATGGCCCAGAATTGGAAAAACATTTAAATGAAAGAGGATACACTTGTGGGCACTTCCCACAATCATTTGAATTTTCGACAGTAGGTGGTTGGATTGCAGCAAAAGGAGCGGGGCAAGCATCGACCGGATATGGCAAAATAGAAGATATTCTCTTGGGCCTAACGGCCATTACTCCATCAGGTAAGTTTGAATCAAAACCATACCCAGCTGCATCCATTGGTCCCGATATGTTTCGATTATTCCTTGGAACAGAAGGAAGTTTTGGTGTTATTACCAAAGCAACATTAAAAATTCGAAAATACCATTCTGAAAATTCTGCAAAAGGATCGTTCATATTCAAAAACTTTGAAAAGGCAGTTGAGACGATGCGTGAAGTCATGCAAGGTGGGTTTGGGAAACCGCATTTTTTTCGTATCCAAGATCCAGAAGAAACCGATATTTCTTTTCACATGAGCGGCTTACACGGTGGGAAAGAAGATTTATTTTTACGATTCATTGGATACAAGCCAATGCAACGTTCCCTCATGCATATTATCATTGATGGTGATCCTTCCTATACAAAAGAAGTACTTAAAAAAATCAAAAAAATCGCAAAACGGAACGGTGGTTTCTCCACTGGAGAATCTCCTGTGAACAAATGGTTACACCAAAGGTATTCGAGTGCATATCTTCGTGATTATTTGATGGATGAAGGGATTCGAATTGATACTTTAGAGACAGCGGTTAGTTGGTCAAATCTACATACTTTATGGGAAAATACAAGGGCTTATATAAAAAGTTTTGAAAACACTTCATGTATGGTTCATATTTCACATGCATATGAGAATGGCGCTAATTTATATTTTATATTCATTAGCCCGATGGACAAACAAAACGAAGTGTCAAGTTTCGTGAATTTTCATAAAGGAATTATCGATAGCATACATGCCAATGGTGGGTCTTTATCTCATCATCATGGAATTGGTAGAATGTTATCACCTTGGATGGAAAAGGAAGTAGGTGAGGAAGGAATTCGAATTCTGTCCTCATTGAAAAAAACTTTTGATCCGAAGGGAATTATGAATCCAGGTGGGTTGTTAGGTATCAAATAATGGGTGTATCGGAACGAAAAAAAAGAGAATTTGCACAGAGAGAAGCTGACATACTAAATTGTGCGATTGAACTTTTCCGTACAAAACATCCCTCTCTAGTGAAGATGGATGATATCGCAAAACATCTAGAAATTGGAAGAGGTACAATTTACCTCCACTTCAAAAGTAAAGATGATTTAATGGCTAGAATCCAATACGAAGATTATGTTCGTCTTCGCGAACGATTGGAAAAAGCCTTCGATGAAAAAACTGCAATTGAAATGTCTCGGCGTGCAATACGTGCTTATATTGATCATTGTTTAGGTGACAAACATATGTATGTTGTTGCAAAACAATGTGGCGTAAACTTAAACATTGAAAATGTATCTGACGATTTACGGAAACTATTAACTGATGAAAGATCAAATCGATTGTCGTTATTGGAAAAAATTTACAAACAAGCAAAAAATGAAAATTTGATCAATTCGCGTGGCACCTACCCAAATGTTGCTGTTGCTTGGGGCATGATTCGAGGAGCAGTGGAAGTAATCCTCGATGGTCATTTCCAAAATGAAATCAAAAGTGAAAAAGCTTATTTAGATACAATCGAACATGTTTTATTTTTTGGTTTATTTTCGGGTGGAAGTAAAGGAGAAACATGATGAGAAAGATGAAGGTGATTTTAAATCCAGTTTCTGGTGGAGGTCTTTCCGCAAAAGTATGGAAAAAAATTGAACCAGTTCTCATCCAAAAGGGTATTTCATATTCCTTCGAAGCTACTACTAAAGAAAAGGCAGCGAAAGATATTGCCAAAGAGGCCGTCAAACAGGGGTTTCACTGGATTTTAGGAATCGGCGGTGATGGTACTTTTTCTAATATCATTAACGGTCTCTTTGAAAACGGAAAAATTATTAATAAAAAAGTAGTTTTTAGTCCAATCCCCGCAGGAAGGGGAAATGATTTTATTAAAACGGTAAAAGTATCTAAAAATCCTATTAAAGCATTGGAACAGGTTTTAGTTGGGGAAGAGAGGTTAATTGATCTAATCGATGTAACATATACCAAAGCAGATCATTCAAAAGGGAAATATCTATGTTTGAACTTGGCTGATTTTGGAATGGGCGGGGAAGTTGTTTACCGTGTTAACCAATCTAAATTAGGAAGAATTATTGGTGGTAAAGCTGTATTTTTACTTTATACTGTCGTTTGTCTATTTTCTTATACCAACAAAAAAATTACACTTACGCTTTCCAAGTTTGAAAAAATCACCAATAAATGTCGTTTGATTGTATGTGCGAATGGTGAGTTTGCAGGTGGTGGTATGTGGTTTGCCCCCAAAGCAAAGTTAGATGATGGGAAAATGGACTTTTTGGCAATCCAAGATGTATCTATTTTTGAAACTCTACGTAAGTTTGGGAATCTTTATCAAGGAAAATTATCTGATGATGCAAAGGTGATTTCTAAACAAATTTCCGAACTCAAAGCAGATTCAGAAGAAGATGTTTTTATTGATGTAGATGGAGAGAATATGGGCCAACTCCCAGCAGAGTTTAAAGTCCTCCCTAAAGTTTTACCGATTAAATGTTAATTTTATGAAACATAGCACCAAACAAGAAAATTCGAGACTCGATCATTTAAAAAAAGAATATGACATAATCATTATCGGTGGTGGGATCACTGGAGCCAATGTATTATGGGATGCAACTTTACGTGGATATAATTGTCTACTTGCTGAAAAAAATGATTACGCTTCAGGTACAAGCCAGGCTACTTCAAAACTGATCCATGGTGGACTTCGGTATTTAAAAAATTTTGAAATCAGTCTTGTACGTGAGTCATTATCGGAAAGGCGGTATTTGGCAAAAATTTCTCCCCATGCAGTTCGTCCAATGGGTTTTATCATACCGATTCGATCTTGGTTCCAAAGGATCCAATTATTGCTAGGGATGGAGTTGTACAACCTATTATCTTATGACAGAAACAAAGAAATCGATCCCGATGTACAACTTCCCAAATATAGATGGAATTCTCTTGCAGAAACAATTTATAAAGTGATCGGGTTGAGTAGAAATGCGCTCAAAGGGAGTTTTCAATACTATGATTATGCAAATCCTAACCCTGAAAAACATACAACAGAGTTTATCCTCTCAGCCAAAGAGAAAGGTGCTCATGCATTTAATTACCTTTCAGTCACTACCTTAAAAAAGCAAAATAGCGGTGGTTATACGGTTGGGTTAACGGATGAAATTACTGGCAAAAAAGTTTTGGTGTCTGCCAAGGTAGTTGTGAATTCAGCTGGGCCATGGGCCGATGTGATTGAATCAATGGCCGGGATCTCTGCAGAAAAAAAGTTAGTGCGATCCAAAGGGATTCATGCAGTTGTTCGGAATATCTGTGGAAACGAATGTGTTGTTTTATCCAAACGTGATGGATCCCATCTTTTTGTTATCCCTTGGAGGGGGAAAACCATCATTGGAACTACAGACACAGCTTATGAAGATGATCCAGACAAATTTAAAGTCAAACAATCGGAGATCGTAGATTTAATTGACGAAGTAAATTATAGTTTTGGATTCGCAAAACTAACGCTAAAAGATGTTGAATATTATTATGGGGGGTTACGGCCTCTTGTTGAAGATCCAGGTAGCACAGAAGGTACTTATTCAGCTTCACGTAAATCTGAAATTTTCCATTATGAAAAGGAAGGGTTTCCTGGCTTTTTCTCAGCGTTAGGTGGGAAATATACAACAAGTCGAGCAGTTGCAGAGAGTTTAGTGAATTCAATTGATATGTTTTCCAAAGGGATCGAATCACCTTCTGCTACAAAGTTCACACCTCTTCTTGGAGGACGGTACCAAAATTTGAAAGAATTGGTGAGTGAGATCCAATTCAAACACCCTCATGTTCCTGGATTAAAAATCGATTCCTTGGTGAGACGATATGGAAGTACTACTTGGCGAATTTTACAAGGGAAAGGATCGGATGTATATCGAATCCCCAACGGTGAGTTATATTTTGAAGAGGAAGTAGAATACATTGTTTTACACGAGGATATTCACCATCTAACCGATTTTTATTTTAGAAGGTCTGGTGTTGGTACTGTTGGGAAATTGGATACTTCTGAACGTTCAAGATTAGATAAAAAAATAGCAAAGTTACTTGGTTGGAATTCAGAACGTCTGCGAGAAGAAAGTAAAAAAGTAGATGAACGTTATCAGTGGTTTGTGGACTAAATGCCAAGAATTGTTATCGATATTCCAACCCATTTAGTTTACGAGACATCCTTAAGCGTAAGGATTTCTGATATTAACTTTGCAGGCCACTTAGCCCACGATGCCATTTTAACCTTAACCCATGAATGTAGAGCACGGTTTTTTCATTCCCATGGTTGGACAGAAATCAATGTGGAAGGGAAGGGGATCGTTGTCTCGGATGTAGCGATTGTATATAAATCAGAAGCATTTTTTCCAGATGATTTACGAATGCAATTGTTCGTAGATCAAATTTCAAAGAAGTCATTAGACATGGTTTATGTCATCACACATAAAAATGATGGTAAGGAAATTGCCAGGGCAAAAACTGCGATTGTATTTTTTGATTATGCAGAAAGGAAAGCTTGCTCCATCCCTGACATTTTTCTAAAAGCTATCGAAAATAAAGTATAAGAAAAATTTATTTCCTAAGATGTAATTTGTTTTTGGATGAGGGAGACAAATTTTCGTTCTTCCTCTTCATAATTAAGTTTGTGAATCCCACCTAACGGGCTTAATCTTACCGCTTTGTTCCAGGAATTTGATTCCATTTTTTCCCAAATTCCAATACCAAATCGACCGTATTCATTTCTGATCCACTGCATGAGTTGGGTTATTGTCTCTGCATTTTTATCCTTTCGTTTTGGATAATGAAGGATATAACTCAATAGCTCCTCGATTCCTTTCCTTTTCGTAACAGAAGTTTTGAAAATCGGAGGAAGGGATTGGTCTGGAAGGATATCTTTGATAAATTCAAGCGTTGATTGTAGCATATAATAACTTGAATTGGCAAGCGATTCTTCGTCACATTTGTTGATGATAAAAGCCTCAGGCACTTCCATAATGCCTGATTTCATAAACTGAACTTGGTCACCACCTAGTGGTTGCATCACAAGGAATGAAATGTCGGATACCAATGAAACAGAGATTTCATTTTGTCCAATGCCTACGGTTTCTATAAACACATAATCAAAAATTTTTCTTAAGAAACGGATCACATGGTAGGTGTAAGGATTAAGACCCCCAAGTTCTAGTTGAGAAGGTTGCGATCGAAAGTAGATTCTTGTATCCCTTCTGGGAAGTGTCACCCTTGTTCTGTCTCCAAGGATTGAACCTCCACTTACATTGGAAGAGGGGTCAATAGCAACGATCGCCATTTTTTTGTCAGGTGCAAAATTTAGGAATAAACGACAAAGTTCACCAAGTAACGAAGATTTGCCGGCACCAGGTGTCCCTGTGATTCCAATGGTGAGCCCATCTTTTGCATTTGGTTTTTGTGATTGGATTTCATGAAATAAGGATTCCCTGAAATCTAAATTGTTTTCAGTTTCAATTTTTGAGATGATTTTGGCTATGGGGAACTTTTCACCGAGTAAGGCTTGGGAAACCAATTGTGATAATGTTTCAGTGGAATCAATCAAGGAGCTTGCCATTTAAAATTATAATATGAAAGTTTTAAAAAAACCTCCACAAAAGAACAAAATAGATCTCTTGTGAAGGTATTGATGGCTTTCGTTTCTGTTAAACGAGAGCTGGTTCTACGGAAATGATGTCGATGATTTTGTTCATAATCGACATGAGATCGTAATCTTTTGGTGTGAAGATTTCTCGGATTCCCATTTTCTTTAGTTCTTCAAAGTCGGATTCAGGGATGATGCCACCAATCACAACAGGGATTTTTGCCTTGTAGTGAGCTAGTTCATCAAACAACTGTTTAGCGATTTCTTTGTGGGAACCAGAAAGAATGGAAAGACCAATCACATTTGCATTTTCTTCCACTGCGGATTGAACAATCTCTTCAGGCGAAAGTCTGATACCTGAATAAATAACATCAAACCCACTGTGTTTTGCTGAAACGGCAATCATTTCGGCTCCATTGGAATGACCGTCAAGCCCTGGTTTTCCAACAACAATTTTTGGTCTATGTCCATGAGCTTTGGTGAATGCCTCTACTTTGCCTCGAACTGTTGACACTTTGTCATCAGAAAGGAAAAGTTTTTGGCCATCCACACCTGTTGGAGGGTTGTACTCACCGTAAACTTCGCGCAGTGCATCGGCCCACTCACCAGTAGTAATCAACGCTTTTGCGCAAGCAATGGAGTAAGGCATAAGATTTTTTCCATCTCGTGCCGCTTGTTTGAGCTCTTCTAAAGATTTTTTAGCAACTTCTGCATTTCGGCGTCCTTTCACTTCCGATAGAACACCTAATGTTTGTTCAGCAGATTTTGGATCTACTTTAAAGATACCACCATCAGAGTCTGTCATGAGAGGTGATTTGATCCCGTCGGTCCATTTGTTTTTACCAACAATCACAAGTTCATTGGAATTGATTTTTGAAAGTCTCTCAGTTTGTGATTTCACTAGTTGTGATTTCATATAACCATTTTCGATGGCAACTAGAGCACCACCCATATCGAGAATCTTTTGGATTTCCAATTTTGCTTCTTCTTTTAATGCCTTAACCTTTCCTTCGATGACTTTGGATCCTTCAAAGATATCTGGGTATTCGAGAAGGTCTGTTTCATAAGCAAGAACTTGTTGTAATCGCAGTGACCATTGTTGATCCCACGGCCTAGGTAAGGAGAGCGCTTCGTTCCAAGCAGGTAATTGTAGTGCACGGCATCTTGCATTTCTCGAAAGTGTTACTCCCAATGCTTCAATGAGGATCCTCCAAGCATTGTTTTCAGGTTGTTCTTCTGTGAGACCAAGTGAATTTACTTGGACTCCATAACGGAACACTCTGTACTTTGCTGTTTTTACACCGTAACGATCTTTTGTGATTTCTTCCCACATTTCAGAGAATGCCCGCATTTTGCACATCTCTTCAACAAAACGAATCCCTGCGTTGACAAAAAACGAGATCCTTCCTACGCACTGTTCAAATTCTTCAGAAGTGAAACAGTTTCGTTCCTTGATGGCATCGAGTACTGCGATGGCTGTCGCCAATGCAAACGAAAGTTCTTGGACAGGTGTTGCACCTGCTTCTTGTAAGTGATACGAACAAATGTTAGAAGGGTTCCACTTCGGAATATTATGGAGACAGTATTCATACATATCCACGATGATTTTCATCGAATCTTTTGGCGGATAAATGTATGTCCCACGAGCAAGGTATTCCTTAATCAGATCGTTTTGGGTGGTACCATTTAACTTCTCAAGAGGGACTCCTCGTTCCTCTGCAAGGGCAACATAAAGAGATAACAACCACATGGAGGTTCCATTGATGGTCATGGAGGTGTTCATCTCTTCGATCGGGATTTGGTCAAATAAGATGCGGAAGTCTTCAAGTGAGTTGATGGGAACTCCCACTTTTCCGATTTCTGGCCGAGAAACTTCATGGTCAGAGCTATAACCACACTGAGTGGGTAAATCAAATGCAATGGAAAGCCCTGTTTGGCCTTTAGAAAGGTTCTTTCTGTACAACTCATTGGAGGCTTTTGCATTGGTGTGCCCTGCATAGGTCCTAAAAATCCATGGTTTGTCAGGTTTTCCCTGTCCATTCTCGTCAACGAGAAGGTAATCTTTTTTTTCGGCGGACATTCTTTGCCTCGTTTTATAATTTCTATGTATAATTGAAAATCTTCTGGAATATTTTCACCTAAAAATTTATACAGGACTAGGCAAATTAAGCCTTTTCCAAGATGCGCGAACCTAAACCTTTTTCACCAATTCCTTTCTTTTTTAGCATCTTACTCTTAAGTTTGGGTTATGCCTTGTTCTCGTATTTTCGCCCTTTCCCAACAACGGAAACAGAATGGGAGTTTTTAGCGAATGTGAAGGCAGCAACCGAGGAAGGGGGACTCGTTTCTGCGAGAGAACCTCTTGCTTTTTGGTTTGTGGTCACTTGGAAAAAAATCTTTGGTTCGAATTACATCCCATCGTTCATTGCGTTAGCTGGATTCTTTTATAGTTTATTCTTACATTTGTTTCTATTGCTCCTTAGAAACTTTGAATGGAAACGAAATCATTATTTTGTTGTTTACTTAGCAGCGTTTCTTCCTTTCTCCTATGGGTTTCCTACATCTTACTTCACAGAAACTCTATGTTTGGTTTTTTTGTTACTTGTATTTTTGACATTTCGTTTGGAGAAGATGTCGGACTTACTTATCTTTCCTACATTCACTCTACTTGCCTTTTTTTCTAGTTTCATCATGTTCTATTTGGGATTCACATTCTTTGTGATCTTTACAGGGATTCGCGGATCAAAAAAAGCAGCTCAAAAAACATCTGTATTTTATAAAAAGAAAAATGTACCGTTTTTATTTTTACTCGGATACCTCGCTTTTTTTGTGTTCTCCTTAATTTACTTTTCATACTCCAATTTTTTTGGAGAGGCTTCCGTCTCCTTTCTTTTCAAAACATGGTACCAAACGTCCCTTATGATTTTACTTCCTATCTTAACCATAGGGATAGGACATGTTTTACTAAAAACAGAAAAAGAATTGAATACCATTACCGCATCCGTGGTGTTAGGTCTTGCAATTCTTACTTCTATATATTTTATCTTTAAGGATTTAAAAGCAAGTGGTGTTGAACCTTGGGAAACCCAAACCAAAAATCTTACCAAATCCTTTGGGCAAGCACTGATTCTAAAATCAGATCCAATTTATCTACCAAAAGAGTTTTCGTTTGCCTTGTACTTCCAAACAGGGACCAAAACAAAATATTTAAAAGAAACAAACCTTTCCGATAAATCCTTTTTGTATGTGGAAGGGATATGGAACCAAGACATCCAACTGGTTCAAAAATCGGGTTTATTTCGAAAATCCAATCGTTCCATTGGCATTGTTCCACTGAGCGAAGATGATGTGCTCATTCAAAAAACCACATCCGATCGGATCAAAAACGAAAAGAATCTAAATTTTATATTCAAAAAGGTGGACGATGCTTGGGGGAGTGTTCCCGCAAAACGTCCGTTCGATGTCTATACGGCAAGTTTACAGAAAAAATTCGGGTATTTGAGTTTTTATTAATTCGTTCTTTTCATTTTTCATTCCGAACTGAAGTCTTTGTAAAACTGTTTCACTTTTGAAACATATTGTTTTGTCTCTTCATAGGGAGGAATGCCCTTATATCGTTTGACTGCACCAGGTCCGGCATTATAAGCGGCAATCGCCTTCTCAGGGTCTTTGAATTCTTTCATGAGTCCTTTTAAGAATTTCACACCACCCACCACATTTTCTTCTGGATCAAATGGATCTTTCACACCCAAACTCTCAGCAGTTTCAGGCATGAGTTGCATAAGACCCATGGCACCTTTTGGGGAAACTGCCTTTGTTTTGAATCCAGATTCTGCTTTCACCATGGCTTTGACCAAGTTGGGATCCATCCCCTGTGCTTCCGCAATGGATTCAATCGACTGGAGTAAATTTCTTGGCTGATTTGTTCCGATTTTCTCGTAAGGTTCTCTTATTGTCTGTGGTTTGGGGAAAGGCAATGAGAGGGAATCCTTCGATTCTTGGCTTATTACTTGGTTAGTTTGGTTTTGGATTTGTTTGGAAAACTCGCGTTCTAATACATCGGGAAACGAAATTAAAGACTTTGGGTTTTTGGTCAGTTGGGTGAGTGATTCCATACGGTTGAGTACAGAAGTAACAGAAGGAATGTCGGTGAGTCTCACATTGAAAATATCGGTTGGATTGCCGAAAACTGTAGAAAAAAAGTTATGTCTCTTTCTCTTATTTAGGTATCTGGATGGCTTCTAAATCCTTTAAGGCCAAAGGTTTTGTGAGATACCCTTTGACATTGGGGAAGGATTGGCTTTTGGATTTGTCACTCGGGTCAATGGAAGAGGTGAGAATATAGGTAGGAATCTTTGAAAACTGGGAGTTGGTTTGGATCTCATCTAAAAATTGCCATCCATCCATGATTGGCATGTTCAAATCTAAAAACAAAAGATCAGGAGAAACATTTGTTTTGTGCAAAGCTTCTAACGCATCAGCACCATTGGGGAAGGTAATAATTTCAGATGCGAAGGAAAACTTTTCCATCAAGGTTTTGATGAGGAATGTAGTGACTGCATCGTCTTCAATTAGAAATACCTTTGCTAACGGATTCATCATTCTAGGAATACTTGTATTAGAATTTACTAATCTATCTAAAAGAATCAACCATTAAATACCGTTTAACGAACTTTAGAAAGAATGTGGAGAAGTCAAAATTTCGGGTCTCAGAATTTCTTTTAATTTTTTTTCTTCGAGTAAACCTAGTTCAAGTACGATGGATTCCACCGATCGATTTTCTGCGAGTGCTCGTTTGGCAACAAGAGTGGCATTTTCATAACCAATATAAGGATTGAGTGCAGTTGCAAGTCCGGCTGAAGTTTTTACTCGGGATTCCAACAATTCTCTGTTTGCTGTGATACCAGAAACGCAGTTGATTTCCAAAGTTTTGCAACCAGCAGTTAAGTGCTCAATGCTTTTGAATAAGCTATGGGCAATAATTGGTTCAAATGCATTTAATTGTAATTGTCCTGCTTCCGCTGCCATTGTGATTGTAATATCGTTTCCAATCACTTCATAAGCAATTTGGTTGACTACCTCTGGGATAATTGGATTGACTTTGCCTGGCATTATGGAAGATCCTGCTGCCTTTGCTGGTAAATTAATTTCATTGAACCCACCTTGTGGTCCGCTAGATAATAGTCGTAAATCGTTACATACTTTTGAGAGTTTTGTAGCAATCCGTTTTAATACACCTGACAACTGTACAAAGGCTCCCGTGTCTTGCGTGGCTTCGATTAGGTTTGGTGCAGCATTCAAATCAATACCGGTTTGTTTGGCAAGAATCTCTGTGACAATTTTGGAATAACGAATATCTGTGTTGATACCTGTCCCAATAGCCGTAGCGCCCAAATTGATTTCGCCAATCAGAGACGTGGCTTCTTTGAGGCGAGAAATATCCTCACCTAACATAACATCATAAGTTGAAAACTCTTGTCCCAATGTCATGGGAACAGCATCTTGTAATTGCGTTCGACCAATTTTTAAGATATCCTTAAATTCATCTGATTTTTTACGAAATGACATTTGTAAACTTTCAAGCGCAGAAAGTAACCCTCGGATTGAAAAGACAGCGGCTAATTTGATCGATGATGGATACACATCATTTGTGCTTTGAGACATATTGACATCATTCAATGGATGGATGTAACCATAATCACCTTTAGGATGACCTGCCAGTTCCAAGGCAATGTTTGTAATCACTTCGTTGGCATTCATATTTGTTGAGGTCCCCGCTCCCCCTTGGATCACATCCACAACAAACTCAGTGTGGAATTCTCCGGCCAAAATTCGGTCACAAGCTTCGATGATGGTTTTGGTTTTTTCTTTTGAAAGGAGTCCTAATTGTAAATTGGCTTCCGCAGATGCTTTTTTGATATGGGCAAGGGCAGACACCAAATCGGGGTAGGAGCCGATGGTTTTTCCGGTGATAGGGTAGTTTTCTAGTGCGCGTAAAGTATGGATGCCCCAATATACTTCGATTGGAATTTCTCTTTCACCAAGTAGGTCATGTTCGATCCTAAATTTGTTCTGTTTCATTCCAGAATTTCTCCAGCTGAGAACGAAAGATAGTCGACCAAATGGAAATGGGAAGAAGATTTATGTTTTGCATGAAGAAAAACCCAATTGTTAATTCATTCCTTTTGATTTCTATTTTACCTTTCTTTCTCTATGGCATTGAAAAAGAGAATTCTGCCACCAATTGTAAACAAAAAGAAGAAACGGTCAAAACCATTTACCAACTTTTGCCGGACTCAGAAAGGTCATGTGTTGAAATTGCAAAACTTGTGATCGTAGAAGAAGATGAAGATGGGGAAAAACTCGATAAAGAATACAATGATTTGTTTTTGAAAGTTTGCGAACTCAAACGCAAAAAACGGTCATTGGAAGAAATTCGAGAAAACTTGGGACTTTCGAAACAATGTAATTCTTTAAATTCAATTACGAAAAAGAATTGATTCTCTTTGCCTTTTTAGTAAATTTATTGCAAGTTCTATGCTGAATTACATATCAATTTTTTGTTTGTTCCTTTTCCCCATGGTGATTTTACCTTGTGAATCTTTTGCTACAAAAACTTTACCACCTATCGATCATTCGTCGAAAGATAAAAGTTTTGCAGAATTCAAAGCAAAATTTGTAAAAGCCTTAAAATCAAAAGATCGAAAGTCATTGGAGACGTTTTTAGATAAAGATATTCATTTTACTTTTGGTCCAGAGTCGGGCAAAAAAGAATTTTTAAAATACTTCCAACTCATGGAGAAACCGAATGAATCAGATTTTTGGAATTTGATGAATGATACCATTCAATTGGGTTTTCGACAAAATGCAGAAGGCCAAATGGTTGCTCCTTATTTTTTTGAAACCTTCCCGAGTGAATATGATCCATTTTCACATTATCTAGTGATTGGGAAAAATGTAAATGTAAGAGAGGATGCTTCAAAAGATTCTAAGACTCTCCAGCAACTCAGTTATCAAATTGTTCGATCGGAAGCAGATGATTTGGATGGAAGGAGATTGGAAAAAGAAAGCAATTGTAATTGGAAAAAAATCTGTACCCCTCAGGGAAAATCCGGATTTGTTTGTGATCGATTCGTTCGTAGTCCTCTTGACTACAGAGCTTTTTTTGAAAAAAAGAAAGGCCAATGGTATCTAACCACATTCGTTGTGGGCGATTGATAACTGTTAAATTATATGATTCATTAGATTTTTCTTGATATTCGAAAGGATAGTTTTCATCTTAGAACAAACAATCGTAAAAGGATTCTCTATGTTAAAAAAAATGATTCTGGGTGCTCTTGCATTCTCTCTCACTAATTGTTTGGTTTTAAACCCACTTGGTGCCAATCTTGACCGCGAAAAGGGTTCAGTTGCTGCAGGAAGGATCACAGATGCAGCCATCCAAGCGGATATTGTAAATGGAATTTTATTATCTGGAAGAGGGAATGTTTCACTAGTAACTTTCCTCGCTGCTGACATTGCAAAAATAGAGTCTGATAAATATTACGTAAAATCCGATATTGACCAATGTGTGGAATCTATTAATGGTCTCAAAGGATATGCACTTGGTTCACTGATTCCAAACATCATTTCTTGCCGAGATTTAAAAGCTGACGGATATATCGTTGGAGAACCTTTCCCAAGCATCTAATCCAATATCATAAAAAAGAATCTCCCTGTTCTTTTTTTTTGAGCAGGGAACCTTTCCTAAATCTTCCGGGTCATATTCTCAAAACTAACAAGGAAGGTTTTATGATCTCTCTCAAACAAGTGCTAAAAATCACCACAACCCTCGGTCTTATATCAGTGATGGCCTTTGCTTTTGGCAATTGCCGCGGGCATAAAGACTTTGAAAAAAGAATCGAATGGGTTGCATCGAAACTCACTTCAAAACTGGATTTGGACGAAACACAAAAGGCAAAACTTGAAAGTATCAAAGCGGAACTCATTGCCAAACACAAGGAAATGAAACCTAAACATGAATCTTGGGCAAAAGAAATGGCAACTCAGATTCGTTCAGAAAAAATTGATACCAAACTTCTCGATAAAATGAGTGTCGAAAGAGAAACTCGCCACCAAGAGATGCGAAAGTTTTTCCAAACGAAACTTGTAGAATTCCATGCGGTACTCAAACCTGAACAAAGAGAAAAGTTTGCAGAACTCGTTGAAAAATTTGCTTCTCGTCACCAACCACCAGAAGAGTAAACTATGGTTACTTTTGACTTCGAAACAGTAGTCAAAGAAACCAAATACTTGGTTTTAAAAACGATCGGTGAAACCCTCATCGATCGTTTTGACGATGCCACAGAAGATGTGGTACAGGAAGTGTATTTTCGTGTATTCAAATCACTCGAAAAAAGTGGGTTTGATGGGCGTTCGAAAATTTCTACTTGGATCTATACGATCGCAAAGAATGAATCCCTTCGAATGAATGAAAAACGATTACGAGAAGAAGAAAAGGCAAAAAGGTTCCTTCAAAAAAACAAATCAGATCTTTTCCAAGTAGAAGATAACAACTCCTTTCTCAATGAAGATTGGATTGAATCAATGTTACAGAGTATTCCTGAAGTGTATCGAAATACATTACGTTTGTACTTATCTGGGAAAAGTATGGAAGAAATCGCAATCGAACTTCATATCAAACAAGGAACTGTTAAGTCTAGGTTGTTTCGAACAAAAGAATGGATCCGTAAAACTTTGCCAGGAGTAAAAAATGAATTCCAAGAATCCTAAAAAATGGGAAGAATTATTGAATGATTCTGATTTCGAATCTCGAATCATCCGAAAAACAACAACTCGAGTTCAAAAACAAAAACGAAGCAGAAACATAGCAGTTTCAGTGGCATTGGTTTTTCTTGTTTTTGTTACTCTTTCGATCAATCAATGGATCATTGAACCAAATGAAATTGTCAATAACATGGGTTACTTGGTTGAAGAACTGAGTTCTGAATCGATTGTGAGTTTGAGTTTCGATTGATCATTGGTATTGATAAATATCAGTACGGATAAGAGGTCTTTAATCGTAGAAAGGAGTATCTAATTTCAAAATGTTCCGTCATAATTGTAAAGGGACAATTGAAAATGAACGCTTGCATTCTCTACCTAAACAACAAACGAATTGATATGATCAAGTTAGAATCAGATCATATGGAATCTAAGTCATGGGAAAAACTAAAAGAGTCCGATAAATGGGATTTCGCAGAGATTACAAGAAATTTAAATCCTACCACAAGTGAAGTGATCCTCGTCGGAGAATCAGGACTCAATACAGAGTATCGAAGATGGCTTGCCAACCATGATCGAGTCATCGCAAAAAAACTGATTGCAGTGATCGGAAGCACATTAGAAACAAAAATCAATCCAAATCTTGTCAGCCATTTCAAGGAAAAATATTTTCGTAAGAGGGGATAACACCCTTTAATTGATTAAATGGTCGCAAGATTCTCCGTGTGCATGGAAAAACAATCGGAAGAGTAGAAACCCAAGTGATGTCAATAGTAATAGTGTTCCAAAAACTGGGATCCATTTGGGTTGAATGTACTTTCGAATTTTTCCTAAAAGAAAGTTTACACCAGTTAGCATTGGCACTGTGCCTAAGTAAAAAGTAAACATTACGACCCCACCTGTTATCATGTCCCCTGTTGCAAACGATGCAGCATAGGCAGGGTACAAAACACCGCAAGGGAGTAGGGCACTAAAGAATCCAATACCCAATCCCAAGCCGTTTTGATTGGTTTTCCTTCTCAGGTTTTGTAAAAGTTGGGAAAACCCATTTGGGAATCTACCAACTTTTGGATTGGTTTGGTTCACGAACATACGCAACAAAAAAAGGAATAGAAATACAAAGGTGAAAATACCTGCTATCCCTTGGATTGTGGTGAGTTCTCCCAAAGCATTGGCTCCTTTCCCCAAAAAACCTAAAACCAGGCCTAAAAAAGTATAAGAGAGCATCCGACCCAAATGATAAAGTAAAACAGGAATTTGTTTGGATGGGCTTTCTGATTGGAGCAGAGAAACAAATGGTCCGCACATCAAAGCACAGTGAAAACTGCTAATTAAACCATAAATGAGGATTGAACCAAAAAAACTAATGTTTGCTAGTTGATCCATCTTTTTTAACTTTATTACCAGGATCTGAATTTTCCGAATTCGATTGTACCGGGTATTCTTCTTCAAAAAACATTCGGTATTTTGGAGATTCTATGTCTTCAAATTGGCCTTTTTTAAAAGCTAATATAAATACATATAAAAAGAAACCAGCAATACACATTGCCATTGGTATGGTTAAATAGAGGGCTTCCATTTTGGGATCCTTATTCGTATCGATAACGAATTGAGTAATACTGTCAAGCTAGAACAAGCCATAAACACCGCACAAATCACGGGTAACATTAGACCAAACATGGCGAGTGGCAACATGATGGAATTATAACAAAAAGATATGATGATGTTTTGTAAAATGACTTCTTTGGTTTTTTTTGCAGAAAGTAAAGAGTGAACTAAACCATTTAAATTACCTGAGGTTAGAACAACATCTGATTTTTCCAATGACATATCCTCTGCTTCCGAATGTGAAATGGAGATATTAGCACTGGCTAAAGACAAACTATCGTTAATTCCATCACCGACCATGATGACTATATTGCCTTTGTTTTGTGAATCTTGGATGATACTTGCCTTCTCTTCCGGGGAAAGATCTGAGTAATATTGTTTGATTCCAAGTGATTCAGCAATAAATTTTACAGCTGGGAATCGATCCCCTGATAGAATTGCAATTTTAGGAATCATTTGTTTGAGTAGTGAGACAAATGACCTAGCACCTTGTCTTACTTCATCTGCTAATAAAAACATCCCTTCCATCCTACCGTTGATGGCGACTAAGATGAGAGACCCTTCTATATCTGGAATGGATTCAATCAGGATATTTTCATTTTTTAAAAGTGTTTTGTTGCCAATCAGAACAGTATAGTTTTGATTCAACCAATTGATTTCCGCTTTCACACCTTGCCCTGGAACATTTTGCAACTGGTTTAGTTCCATTTCATTTGCGCGTTCTTTGACTGATCGAAATGGTGAAAGATACTTTACAAGTGATTTTGCAAGTGGATGGTTGATTTCTTTTTCTATTCGATAAACAAAAGGTAGGTGGTCTTCCGATACAGTAACCAATCGAACTAAAAATTTACCTTCTGTGAGTGTTCCAGTTTTATCTAAAAAGATTGTATCCGCTTTTGCTAACGTTTCTACTACTGAAGGATTTTTTAAAAGTACTCCTTTTTCAGCATTTAGGATATGGTTTGTGACAAGGGCAGTGGGTACAGAGATTCCTAATGCACAAGGACATGCGACGATGAGAACAGCAATAGTTGTGACAAGGCTTTGCTCTAAATCACCTGCTGTTACATACATCCAAACTCCAAAACAGATGAAGGCTAACAGAAATACAACAGAGATAAAGTAAGATGCAATCCTTTCCGTTAAGATTTGGATTTTTGGTTTTAGGTGTAAAGCTTCCTCTAGCCTAAGTTTTAAAGAAGACAATGTCGACGCATGGTAATCAGAATTAGCAAGGATCAGAGCGGGGTTGTCCATAGTAAGGGAACCTGCTAGGATCGAATCTCCTTTTAGTTTGCGAATTGGTACTGATTCTCCCGTTAAAAAAGATTCATCCACATAGGTTTCCGTTGATAAAAGAGTCGCATCCACTGGGATTCGTTTTCCCGGTGCCACTTGGATTTTGTCGCCTAACTTGATATCACTACTCGGAATAGTATTTTCTCCAGTATCTGAAATACGTACAGAAGTTTCGGGTAATTTACAAAGGATGGATTCTAATTTATCAGAGGCAAAAACTCTAGCTTTCTCTTCAAAGTATTTTCCCACCAATATAAAAAAGTAAATCATCGCAACCGAATCAAAATACACTTCTCCTTTATCCGTTATTGTAACATACACAGAATAAAAATAAGCCAGAGAGATTCCTAAAAATAATAGGAAGTCCATAGAAAGTGTTCGCCTTCTAATACTTATTAGAAATCCGGACATAAAAGGAAATCCAGAATACAAATACGCAGGTGTTGCAAACACCCAAGAGGCATAATGGAACATTCTTTTTAAATTTAGATCGATACCTGTAAAATATCCAGAATATAACGCAACACTCAAAATCATAATGTTTCCAAAACAAAAACCAGCTACTCCAATGCGAAGGAGAAGCGTTTTTAGTTGTTTTGATTTTTGAAGGTTACCCTCGGTAGGGGAAAAAAGAATAGGTTTGTATCCAATTGCCCGGATTAGAGAAAGGATACGAGATATTTTAATTTTCGATTCGTCGAAACGAATCCTTGCCCGCCCAGAAGCAAAATTGATTTGTGCCGAAAGGATTCCGTCTTCTTCATTGAGAACTTTCTCGTTAATCCAAACACATGCAGAACAATGGATGTTTGTGATTTGGATGGAAACTTCCGAAAATCCACCAGACGGTCTGACAAACTTTTGGTATACAAGTTCATTTTCAATCTCGGGTTCATTCTCTTCGATTTGGACTGGATTTAGTTTTGTATTCCCTTTGAGATTGTAATAATAACTACCACCGAGCGAGTGTATAATAGAGTATACAGTTTCACAACCTTCACAACAAAAAACTTTCGGTTCATTCCCAAGTTTTGATTCGATTCGAATCAATTGGATTGAATTTCCACAATGATCACATTCTGTTTTTGTGTGTTGTGAAGTGGTATCGTTCATCGCACTGTAATTTTACTTTCTCTCTCGAACAATTTGCCGTTGATGTTAGAGATGATTCGCAGATTCCACGTTCCGGTTTCTTTTAAAGGGATTTTCCCTGTAAAACTAAGATTTGATGGCTTTAAGTCATATCTAGTTGTGTTTTTGGTGGTTGCATTCCGTTCCAATATAACATAGATTGAATCAGCTTTTACTAAAGTTTCTTTTTGGTTTAAGGTCACGTTTAAATCTATTTCACCAAGTGGAAGTAGTGTCATATTGTCCCAATTGGTTGTGAGTTTATATCCTTGGTTTAATAGTTCTTTTTGATTTTCGATGGCTTTTTCGTAGTTTAGGCCAATTTCGTAATAGTTTTTGTCCATCACAGGTTCGAAATGTTTGAAGGTAAGTCGTATTGTATAAAAAGTTGCTGCTACAAGTGCAGTAAAACTAAATAATACCACATACATTGCGTTTCGTAGACTTGGGTGAAGTTCTTTGAACATGATTATTTCCTTGGTAGAGATAATGATAATTTTTTCTCTAATTTTTCAT
Organism: Leptospira bouyouniensis; assembly: GCF_004769525.1. NCBI lineage: Bacteria > Pseudomonadati > Spirochaetota > Leptospiria > Leptospirales > Leptospiraceae > Leptospira > Leptospira bouyouniensis. Next base: position 73,244 of record NZ_RQFT01000001.1, read on the forward strand.
CTGGGTCTTGGGAATTTTTAAGAACAATGGAACCTGGCAAATAACCTTCATTTAATTCTTGTTCTGTGAGGCTTTGTGTTTCTAAAACCACAGAAAAACTTTTAATTTCACCAGAACCCAATTTGAATTGGTTGTTGTCCTCTCCTGATCGAATCAAAATTTCTTTACCATGCCTTGTGTCAAATGCAGATAGTTGGAATTCTTTTTCCACAGGTGCTATATTTTGGATGCGTAAAGCCACGAAGGCTCTGATTTTATTGTCTGGTATGAGGATCGGTGGCATCGATTTGTTCGAGGCAGCAATCATTGACATAGGTGTCCTTGTGATGAGTTGGATGGCGGCTCCCGTTAAGACAACAGTCAGTAAGATTGCATACACAACAGTTCTTGGTCGGACCCATTTTATTCTATCGCCCGTTTCAATTTGTTTGAGTGAAAAATACCCAATTAGAGTTTTTTTGTTTTCTTTTGCCATAATGGATGTGCATGCATCCACACATTTCCCGCAAGCAACACATCCCACTTGTAAACCATCGCGGATGTCAATGCCAGTAGGGCATACCACCACACACATATTACATGCGATACAATCTCCGATTTTTGTTTTTCCATCACGGCGAGGTTCCCCTCGTTTGAAATCATATGTGACATTCCATGAATGTTCATCCATAAGGAGAGTTTGGAATCTTGCATAAGGACAAGCATAACGACAAAATTGTTCTCTAATAAAACCGATGTCGATAAACATCGCTGCAGTAAAAAATAAAGTAAAATAGAAGTATGTTGTGGATAAAAATGATAAATTTAAATAGTCCGCTAACATTTCATATGGGCTAACAAAGTATGCAATCCAATGGAATGATGCGATAAATGAAACAATGATCCATAAAAGATAAACTGTATATTTACCGATGATAGATGCATCTTTTTTCCCATATTTTGAATCTAAGACAAACCGACCAATTCGATCGAAGAGGTCGGTATAAATCGTTTGGGGGCAACCCCATCCGCACCAAACACGGCCGATGACGGATGTAAAAAAGAAAAGTGATAAACCCATAGTAAGAAGGAAAAACCATAAGATAAGCCCTTCTTGTGGGATAAAAAGACCACCAAACAGGTGAAACATTCTTTTGGGAATGTCTAGGCGGATGAGAGGGCTACCTTCCGGTAACACCACCCAAGGAGCGACTAAAAATAATCCCACGAGAAAACTCATGACTAAGTTTCTACGTGTCCTTACTTTTCCTGATTGTGGTCTTGAAATGATCATCTTTACTTTGCCTTTACGAGAGTACTGTTTTTAGTTGCAAGCCATGCCATGACAGCATAGACTTTTTCAGCTCCTAAACCTTCCCAAGCGGGCATCCCACCTCGGTTCAGTTTTTGCCTTTCTGGTCCAATCCCTTTCATGATGTTATGAAATACTTCTTTATCAGTATTTCCATGAATCCAATCTTTATCAACTAAACTAGGACCAACCGCACCTTCAGCAGTAGGTCCGTGGCAAGCTGAACAAATTTGTTTGTAGGTTCCTTCGCCTTCTTTGATCGCAACTGCATCATCTCGGTATGGATTAGATCCATCTTCTGTATTGGCAACTATCGGTTGTTTGGCTGGGAATTGTGCTTCATGTTCTGCCACTTCCTTTTCAAAAGCAACCTCTTGTGGCCATTCAGAATACCAGTGAAAGTATACAACATAACCGATGGATACGATGATACTGATAAGCCACACCATTTTCCACCAAGGTGGCATTGGATTGTCGGCTTGGAAGATTCCGTCTACTTCTTTTGGTTCTTTCATTCGTATTAATCCTCCTCAAGCATTCGATACTTGGGTTTTTCCATTTCGTCTTTGGTACGTTTTTTATAAACGTAGTAGGTAATGTAAGCAATTGCGATCACAAGGATCGGCAATCGCAAACTTTTGTAGATGAGAAGAAGGTCAGCGTCATTCATTTCCGTTACTTCATTCCTTTTTGTAACTCTGCGGAGTCACGACCAAGTTTTTGTAAGTAAGCAACAAGTGCTTGCCCTTCTGTTTTATCTTTTAGAAGCGAAGGTGCATTTGCCAAGTCTTCATCTGTGTAAGGAACACCGATGGATCTGAGAGCCTTCATGTTAGCAACAACTTGTTCCACATCCACTTTATGAGATTCTTCAAACAACCAAGGGTATGCTGGCATAATTGAATTGGGAACTCCACCAACAGTTCTTGGGTTAATCAAATGGTTTTTGTGCCACTCGTCAGAACGTAACATTTGTGATTCGTGAGCTAAATCTGGACCAGTTCGTTTGGAACCCCAAAGGAATGGATGGTCGTATACAAACTCACCACCTTTTGAGTAACCAGTTCTGCCATAAGATTTGGTTGGATCAAAACGATCCACTTCCCATTTGAAAGGTCGAACCATCTGAGTGTGGCAACCAATACAACCTTCCTTTTGGTATGTATCACGACCTGCTAGTTCCAATGCGGAATAAGGTTTCACTGTGGAAATAGGTGTGACTGTTTTTGTCAAAAAAAACGGTGGGATGAGTTCAAAGAGTCCACCAATCACAACCGCAATGGTTGTATAGACAGTAAACTTAACCCCTTTTGTGTCCCAACGGTCAGCAATTTCTGAAAACCAATCTAATAATTTGCTAAAACCAAACATTATGATTTCACTCCTATACGTAAGTCTTGTTCCACAAAACCACTGTCTTTGTTTTGAATGGTTTTGATAAAGTTATACACCATAAGGATAATCCCTGTTAGATAGAGTGTCCCTCCAATCGCTCGGAATAAACGGAATGGTTTTAAAAACTCAACGATTTCAACCCAGTCTTTGTAAACGAGTTCACCGTTTTCGCCAACGGCTCTCCACATTGAACCTTCTGTGATACCAGATACCCACATCGAAATGATATAAAGTAAGATCCCGAGAGTTCCGAGCCAGAAATGAGCATTCGCCAATTTTTCACTATAGAGGTTAGCATTCCAAAGTCTAGGGACTAGGTAATACAATGCAGCTGCAGACATAAATCCAACCCAACCAAGGGTTCCAGAGTGAACGTGACCAATGATCCAGTCAGTGTTGTGTCCAAGAGCGGATACTGCTCGGATGGAAAGAAGCGGTCCTTCAAATGTTGACATACCATAAAAAGTTACAGCAGCTAACATCATTTTGAGGGTTGCATCCACTTTGATTTTGTCTTTTGCTTGGGTAAGTGTTAAAAATCCATTTAACATACCTCCCCATGATGGCATCCATAACATGATGGAAAATACCATTCCTGTAGTTTGTAACCACTCAGGGATTGGTGAATACAATAAGTGGTGAGGGCCTGCCCAAATGTAGATAAAGATGAGAGACCAAAAGTGAATGATGGATAGTCTATGTGAGTAAATTGGTTGTTTGATGTGTTTTGGGAGGTAGTAGTACATCAGTCCCAAAAATGGAGTGGTTAAAACGAAAGCCACGGCATTGTGTCCATACCACCATTGGATATTTGCATCGAAAACACCTGCATAAACTGAATACGATTTTAAAAATCCAGCAGGGATCACAATGTTATTCACAATGAAAAGTAGGGGAACCGTTACAAACGAAGCAATGTAAAACCAAATGGCAACATACATTTGTTCTTCTTTTCGTTTGAGCACTGTCATTAGGTAGTTTGCAAAAAAGATAACGTACCATACAACAATCAGTAAGTCGATAGGCCATTCTAATTCAGCATATTCTTTTGATTGGCTGTAACCAAGTGGTAACGTAATTGCAGCTAAAACAATCGATAAGTTGTATAATGCCAAATGCAGTTTGGAAAGAGTGTCATTCCACATTCTTGTGCGACAAAGTCTTTGTACTGTATGATAAGCAGTGGCGAAGATCACACTTAATGCAAATCCAAAAATGGCAGCATTTGTATGCAATGGTCGTAATCTTCCGAAGCTCGTCCAAGGTAATTCCAAATTCAGCTGTGGATACACAAGTTGGAACGCAATGATGACACCAAATGTCATAGAAGCAACGCCCCAGACTAACGCTGAAATGATAAACCCTTTTACGATAAAATCGTCATATTGAGTTTTTTCCGTAGCCAATGTTTCTCTCCTTAATCTTTATCAGTTCCGTATATATAGAGAACTTAATCCTTTATACAAAGACGACGAAGAAAAGAAAGAAAAACAGGGAAACAGGGCTTTGTTCCACTCTTGATTTTTGTCAAGAGTGGATTTGAGATTTAGAATTGATCTAAGTAATGAGACTGGTAGGAGTAGTATAATTCTGGTTAGAAGGTGACTTCATAACCTAATTGTGTACGGTGTTCAATTCCTCTATCACCTGCAATCGCAGTTGGGTGATATCCAACTCTGTCTACACTTGAATGAAGGAAAAACTTTTCTTTTCTTGTATCATCGATACTAAGACCTGAACCAGTTGGGTGAAAGTAATAAGCATCAAAAATATTCCAAACATACACAAGTAAGGTGGCAATACCTATGTATTGCATTTCTTGGTAATGCCTTTCAACAGATTCCCTTTGGCCTTTAAATGGTCCCACTTGGCTTATGACCACAGCTTCAGCTGGTGACACCGCTGCGGTTTGTGGTGTAAAGGCAGCTCGGATAAGTCCATTGGTTGTATAAGGGTTATCTAAATTATTATAATCTCTTTTTGCATTTAAATACATGCGGTGTTTGTCATACGTAAAAAAGAGTCCCACAGCAATGATCGAAGGATAAACAAAGGCTTGCACTTTTCTGCCTTGTTTCCATTGACCCCAACCTGGCAGAACAGCAGATCGCCAAGCGGCACCGTTACGTGTTAGGTTCTTTTTTTCTGCTTCTGCGAGTTTTGCTTCTTCTTCTTGTTTACGTTTCGCTTCCGCTTCTAATGCAGCATTATTTTTAGCGTTTTCTTTTTCTAAACGAGCAGCATCCTCTTGCTCTTTTTTGAGCCTTGCAGCTTCTTCTTTTTCACGTTTGATTCGTTCTTTTTCTTCTTCCGCTTTTCTGAGTTTATCTTCCTCTGCGGCTGTTAGGTGGTCTTTATATACAACTTTTAAAATTTCTGTTTTGCTTAAAACAACAGTTGTTCCGTCTTCTTTTCTAATTTTAAGTTTGTATTGGTCTTGTTCTACAACCTTCCCTTTGAGAGTTCCACCTTTTTTAAGTAGGATGTTCTCTGCGTTTAGGTTGGCCGAAAGGACTACCAAAAGAGTTGCGATTTTTAGGATTTGTTTTTCAGTTAGTTTCAAGGGAGTCTCAAATGTTGGAATATTATCTTACAATATTTATAGTGATACTTGCTACGTTCCAATTGGTCTCTCCAATGATTTTAGCAATTTGGAAGTTAGGCAAGAATTTTTTTGCCAAAGACAAATCGAAACAACATCCACAATTGGAAACAAATTATCCCTGTTACGAGAAAGTTTGTTCCAAATGTGGTTCTTAAAAATATCTGTCTAGAGTTTAAGCTTCTACTTCCGATGTCAAAAATTGGTGCACTTGGTCAGCGCATTTTCTGCCTTCGGAAATTGCCCAAACAATCAGGGATTGTCCTCGTCTGACATCTCCACAAGCATAGACTTTTGGGACAGTTGTCGCAAAAGAACCATCTTTTGTACCGAAATCAGCTTTCACGTTGCCTCGACCGTCCAGTTCCAGACCTTCTTTTTGCAAATCAGCTAGGAGGCCTTCTTTGACTGGGTTCACAAATCCCATCGCCAAAAAGACGAGGTCGGCGGGCCATTCAAACTCGGTTCCAGGGACTGGAAGGAACTTTCCATTTTCTTCTTTCACTTCTGATCCATAAATGGCACTCACTTCTCCTTTTTCGTTGGCTTTAAAACCCATTGTCGAAACGGCCCATTTGCGGCTCACACCTTCTTCATGAGAAGTGGAAGTGCGAAGCATCTTTGGATACAAAGGCCAAGGAGTGGACTTGTCGCGGTCTTTTGGTGGTTCAGGAAAAAGTTCAATTTGAGTGACTGATTTGGCACCATGTCTGTTGGAAGTTCCCACACAGTCAGAACCAGTATCACCACCACCAATGACAATCACGTGTTTGTCTTTTGCATTTATGATATCGATTGCATCACCTGCAACGTGTTTGTTGTTTTTGGTTAAAAACTCCATAGCAAAATGGATGCCCTTGTGGTTACGTCCTTCTACTGGTAAGTCTCTTGGAACTTCAGAACCACAAGCGAGAACCACTGCATCAAAGTCAGCTAAAAGTTGTTTTGCGGTGATATCAACACCCACGTTTACATTCGTTTTAAATGTAACACCTTCCGCTTCCATTTGTTTCATACGGCGGTCAATATGTCTTTTTTCCATTTTAAAATCAGGGATTCCGTAACGGAGTAGGCCACCGATACGATCATTTTTTTCAAAGATTGTCACTGTATGCCCGGCACGAGCTAACTGCTGTCCTGCGGCAAGTCCTGCAGGACCTGATCCAACAACGGCAACTTTTTTTCCTGATTTAGACGTGGGAGTTTGTGGGATGACCCAACCTTCTTCCCAAGCACGGTCAATGATGGTCCGTTCGATGGACTTAATGGAAACTGGTGGCTCAATGATTCCAAGGGTACAAGCTGATTCACAAGGAGCAGGGCATAACCTTCCTGTGAACTCAGGGAAGTTATTAGTTTTGGATAAATTTTCCCAAGCTTCTTTCCATCGACCCCGATAAACAAAGTCATTGAATTCAGGAATGAGGTTGTCTACTGGGCAACCTGTATCGCCATGGCAAAATGGAATCCCACAGTCCATACAACGAGCCCCTTGGTCTTTGGCAACAGCCTCAGGGAAAGGTTTTTCAAACTCTTTGTAGTTTTTAACTCTTTCCTTCGGTTCAATCTTTTGAAGGTATTCTTTCTTAAATTCTAAAAATCCTGTTGGTTTACCCACGAGCTGTTACCCCCTCTTTAATTTGTTTTCCCGATCCATTTTCAGAAGCCATTTTTTCTAAGGCTTTTTTGTAATCTCTCGGAATCACTTTGATCATTTGTTTGATTACTTCATCCCATTTGTTTAGAACTTCTTCTGCACGTTTGGAACCAGTGTATTTTTTATGGTCTTCTACCATCTTTTTGATTTCGGCAATTTCAGATGCGTCGGTTAACGGATCTAAGTCGACCATCTCTTTGTTGATGAGAGCCTCTTTGTTTTTCTTCGGATCCCAAAGGTAAGCAATTCCACCAGACATACCAGCAGCAAAGTTACGGCCAATCTCACCAAGAATGATCACTCGTCCCCCGGTCATGTATTCGCAACCATGGTCTCCAGTTCCTTCTACAATGACATGGGCTCCGGAATTTCTCACGCAGAATCGTTCGCCAGCCATCCCGTTGACATAAGCATGACCACCAGTTGCCCCGATAAAACAAGTGTTACCGATGACGATGTTTTCTTCGGCTTTGTACGGAGCCGATTTTGGAGTTTGGAAAATGAGTTTTCCACCACATAGTCCTTTCCCAACATAATCGTTTCCTTCTCCAATGAGGCGAAGTGTCATCCCTTTGGTCACAAAAGCACCAAACGACTGTCCTGCGGTTCCTGTGAATTCGATGTCGATTGTATCTTCTGCGAGTCCATCCACACCATATTTTTTCGTGACTTCGTGGCTGAGCATTGTTCCCACAGAACGGTTTAGGTTCACAATGGTTGTTTGGATTTTCACAGGTTGTTTGTGGTCAATCGCTGCAAGGGATTTGCGAATGAGTTCGTTATCAATTTGTTCATCCAAGTGGTGGTTTTGTTCTTTGGCACGATAGAGACCTGTTGGGAAAACAGGGTTTGGTCTATGGAGCACTTTGCTAAAATCTAAACCACGTGCCTTCCAGTGGTGGTGTGGTCGTTTGAATTTGATTTTTTCCACTTGGCCAATCATTTCTTCGAACGTTCTGAAACCAAGTTTTGCCATGATCTCACGAACTTCTTCCGCAACAAAGGTCATAAAGTTCACAACGTACTCAGGTTTTCCTGTGAACTTACTTCTCAAAAATTCATCTTGGGTAGCAACTCCCACTGGGCAAGTATTGAGATGGCATTTACGCATCATGATACAACCCACTGATACAAGTGCGGAAGTGGAGAATCCAAATTCTTCTGCACCAAGGAGAGCTCCCACAACCACATCTTTTCCCGTCAGGAGTTTTCCATCTACGGCGAGGTAAACACGATCACGAAGTCCATTCGCAACGAGTGTTTGGTGGGTTTCCGAAAGTCCAAGTTCCCAAGGAGTTCCCGCATGGTGGATAGAAGAAATTGGACTTGCTCCTGTTCCCCCTTCGTGCCCTGCAATGAGGATATGATCCGCATGTGCTTTTGCCACACCTGCTGCCACAGTCCCCACACCCGATTCCGAAACGAGTTTGACGGAGATACGTGCTCTAGGGTTTGAATTTTTTAAATCGAAGATGAGCTGTTTTAAATCTTCAATCGAATAGATGTCATGGTGAGGAGGAGGGGAGATCAGTGTCACACCTGGTGTGGAGTAACGTAACCAACCAATGTATTTATCGACTTTATGGCCTGGTAGCTGTCCACCTTCACCTGGTTTAGCGCCCTGCGCCATTTTGATTTGGATGTCATCAGCATTGGTGAGGTATTCCATTGTCACACCAAATCTTGCGGAAGCAACCTGTTTGATCGCCGAACGCATGCTATCTCCATTCGGTAAGGTTTTGAAACGAACTGGGTCTTCTCCACCTTCACCCGTATTGGATTTGGCTCCAATGCGGTTCATAGCAATGGCAAGAGTAGTATGTGCTTCCCAAGAAATGGAACCATGGCTCATCGCTCCCGTTTGGAAACGTTTGAGGATGGATTTTACTGATTCCACTTCCTCGATTGGGATGGCTTTGGAACCTTCGAAATCCAATTGGAACAAACTTCGGAGTGTGATCGCTCTTTCATTTTGGTTGTCGATGAGAGCCGAAAACTCTTTGAACGTTTTGTAATCGTTTTCTTGTGTTGCCTTTTGTAATTTATGAACTGTGATCGGTGTGTAAAGATGGCTATCACCATTTTTACGGTAATAATGTACTCCACCTGGCTCTAAGTTATTTGGGAAAAAAGTTGGGTCGTATGCCGATTTGTGACGACGAACCGTTTCTTCTTCCAACATCTCTAAAGAAAGGCCTTCAATACGTGATTGTGTTCCTGCAAAGTAAGTGTTTACAAGTTCTGAATCAAGACCTACTGCTTCAAAAATTTGCGCCCCACAATACGATTGTAATGTGGAAATTCCCATTTTTGAGAAAACTTTGAAAAGTCCTTTCCCAATGGATTTGATATATTTTTTCTTTGCTTCTTTGTAGTCAGAGACTTCTGGCAGAAGTCCTTGTAACGACAAGTCTGCAATCGTTTCAAATGCTAAGTAAGGGTTGATGGCATTTGCACCATATCCGCATAACAGAGCAAAGTGGGCTACTTCTCTTGGTTCCCCAGATTCCAAAACGATACCCGCTTTTGTGCGGAGTCCTTCTCTGATGAGGTAGTGGTGGAGACCCGCTACCGCAAGTAAAGATGGGATAGCTGCTCTTTTTTCACCCACACCGTGGTCGGTTAAGATGATGAGATTGACTCCTTGTTCCCGAATCGCTTTTGCTGCATCAGCACAAACACGATCGAGAGAGTTACGCATATCATGTTTTTTGGATGGATCGAATAGAATTTCGAAAGTTTTTGCTTTGAAATGCCCTTCACTGATTTGTTTGATTTTTTCAAAATGTTCATTGGTAAGGATTGGGTGTTCCAACTCAAGCCTATGAGCATGTTCTGGTTCTTCGGATAAAAGATTCCCTTCTGGTCCAATATAAGTCGTAAGCTCCATCACAAGTTCTTCTCGGATTGGATCAATCGGCGGGTTTGTCACCTGTGCAAAGTTTTGTTTAAAATATCGGAAGAGGGGTTGTGGTTTTTCGCTGAGGACAGCAAGTGATGAGTCAACACCCATGGAACCAACAGGTTCTTCTCCTGAAACTCCCATTGGTTTGATGAGGGTAAATACATCTTCATGTGTATATCCGAACGCCCTTTGTCTTTCTAAAATCGTTTCGTGTTGCGGTTGTTTGACGTTCTCAGGATCAGGGAGTGATCCCAATCGAATCATATTGTCCTCAACCCATTTACGGTATGGTTTTTGGGTCGAGATTTGTTTTTTGATTTCTTCGTCGTCAAGGATCTGACCTTTTTCCATATCGATGAGAAGCATTCTACCTGGACGAAGTCTGTCTTGGACAAGGACTTCTTCTGGTGGAAGGTTGAGAACTCCTGCTTCAGATGACATGATCACTTCATCATCTTTTGTAACAATATAACGCGCTGGTCTTAATCCATTACGGTCAAGAGTGGCACCAATGATCCTTCCATCAGTAAAGGCAATGGCAGCAGGACCATCCCAAGGTTCCATAAATGTCGCATGGTATTCGTAAAACGCACGTCTGTCGGCGTCCATTGCCTTGTTTTTTGACCAAGCTTCTGGGATCATCATCATGACAGCATGTGGTAATGCCCTTCCTCCCATCACAAGTAATTCAAGGACAGTATCAAAAGTAGCTGTATCCGATTGACCTTCCATAACGATGGGAAGCATTCTTTTGAGTTCATCACCGTATAACGGAGATTGCATCACCATCTGACGAGCTGCCATCCAATTCATGTTTCCGCGTAAAGTGTTGATTTCACCGTTGTGCGCAATTTGACGATACGGGTGAGCCAAGTCCCAAGTAGGGAAGGTATTTGTGGAAAACCTTGTATGAGTCAAACAAAACGCCGAAGTGAGGTCTGGTGACTTTAAGTCTTCATAGAATTTTTTTACTTGGTCACCAAGCAACATCCCTTTGTATACAATCGTACGGGAAGAAAAACTTGGAACGTAGTATTGGGAACGATCGAGTTTCAGTTCTGCACGAATTCTTCTGTCGATGAGTCGTCTGATAAGGAATAGTTTTCTTTCAAAATCATCAGAAGTTTTGATTTTTTTGGATTTTTTCCCGATGAACACTTGTTTGAAGACAGGGATGGTTTTGGAAGCAACGACCCCTGCATACTCTTTGTTCACAGGGACATCTCGGAATCCAAGAAAATCTTCCCCTTCATCAATGATGATTTTTTCGATTACGTTTTCGACTGCCGCTCTTACTTCTGCATTTTGCGGTAAGAATAAAAATCCAACTGCATAATCACCTTCTTTAGGTAAGGTGAAGGGTAGGTTTTTGCGGAAAAAAGCATCGGGGATATTGATCATAATCCCTGCACCATCTCCCGTTTTTGGGTCCGCACCTTCTGCTCCTCGGTGTTCGAGGTTACACATCAGGCGGATCCCTTTGTCTACGATGTCACGGGAACGTTTGCCCTTATAATTTGCGATAAAACCAACACCACAGGAGTCTTTGTCCATGGCAGGATCATACATACCTTGGGCCTGTGGGCCGAGTGGCGGAAGGATGGGTGGTTGGTTAGATTTTGACATACGTACCCTACTCTAAAGCAATTACTGTACCTTGTTTTCGAATCCAGGTGTACTGTCCAATTATTTTGTTTTCAGCAAAATGATTTATTTTTAGGCAAAATGAAAGTGAAAGAAATGTCTATATTGAGTACAATATGCCTATATAATATATTTTATGCATATATAAATAGCATAATTAAATTCAATCCAAAAACTAGCGCAGTACAAGAAAGAAGCGAACTGCAACTTCCATAGGAAGATCGCTTAAATCCCAGCGTTCCCAATCGGAGGCATCATAGGTCTCTTTTGTTAATTTTATAGTCTCTTCCCAACCCTCCGTTGGGTTTTCTAAGGAATCGATCAATGCTTTTGATTTTTCATAGGCGAGTTTGGTTTGGATGTGAAGGGTCTTTTGTGGTAATTCCAGAAATGCGATTTTTTCAGAATTGGGAATCCATTCCCCCTCCAAGTTTTTCTTATCTTCCTTGAGTGAATAAAATCGATATCCGTATTCTAAAGATTCAATTGTGTATTCCGTCTTTGATTTTGGTAAAATCCAAAAATAAACCTGAGAACCAAAGGAAAGGTACCCAAAAAACAAGATCAAGATCCCCCAACCCATATTCTTTTTATGGCCTTCTTGAAAGTTGAAGGCAAAAAGGAATGCCCCAAGGTGACCGATCGCCAAAAGGGAAAATAAAAAATACCAATTCGCATTGATAATTTTATGTTTCCAAACGATGGGAAACAAATTCGCAGTAGTATCGTTAGGTGTTATTATTTGTTTTCGTACATTGGATTTCAAATTTAAATTGATAGTTTGAATCGATTCTCTATTTTTTATTTCGATTGGTAACTCAGGTTTGACGAGTAGGTCTTTAAATGGTTTGCCAGTTTCTGTTTCAACCGGAAGTGGTAAGATTCTAAAAAATTTTTTGAATTCTCTTGAAAGTGCTGCGTAACGACTAAAGTTATCTGAATTATTTTTGTAATGTTTTACGGATACGGTAGCAACAGGAAGTAACAAGCCTGAATTGTGGTGCACATAAATCGTATCTGTATACCTTGTTCCATCTTTTTTTGATTCGGATTCCGATTTGATTTGATAGGATACAAATTCTTCGATCGGGAAATTTATATCTGGTTCCTTTGAATCACCGAAAACAATCTGATTTTTGCTTTTATCGATTTTGAGTTGGTATATAAATTCATCATTTTCTTCATAAGACTGGTGACACAAAAAACTAAATGGGAGAAAACTCACGAAGGTAAAGAGAAAACCCAATTTCCCAATTTGTGTTTTTTTCCAAATCCAAATCCCCGAAAAAGCAAGGGTGAGCCAAAATACAATTCCGAAAAGGAATAGATACTTGTTCAATGTTCCTGCATTTACAAAAACAGCATCCGATAAAAAAGTTGTTTCCACAGCTTAAAAAAAATCTTTGATTTTTTAGTTTTGTCAACTACCCTAAGGCGATGAAATTTTTATTTTCAGACCTTCGTTTTGGAATTTATCTTATCTTCCTTCTGCATCTCATCCCATTTGGTTTGGATGCAAAAGAGATTCCTCGATTAGAAAGAAGAGTTACCTGGGAACAAGGAACCATATCAAAAACGAGTGCAGAGGTTTGGGAAACAATTTTAAAAGAACACGAAGAAAAAACTACCAACCAAATTGCAATTCTCATCATACGTTCGTTAGAAGGTGAAATTTTAGAAGAATACAGCCTAAAAGTTGCGGAAGAGTGGAAATTAGGACAAAAGAATTTGGATAATGGTGTACTCATTGTACTTTCAATCGATGATAGAAAGGTAAGAATAGAAGTTGGATATGGTTTGGAAGGAATTCTCACCGATGTTTATTGCCACCGTGTGATTCAAAAATTTATGATCCCTCATTTTAAATCAGGTGAGTATGAAGAAGGGGTCAGTACCGGACTCAATGATCTCCTTTCCACATTGGATACAGGAATCACACCAGAAGAACCTAGTCTTTGGGAAGAGTTTCAATCCTTTCGGGGGATTGGTGCCAAAGATGGTTGGCACTTGTACCTTATTGGTCTTGTTTTTGTTGGTATCATTTTCCTATTTGCAACTATCTTAGCTTTCCATAAAGAAGACAATAGTATTTGGTCATTTTTCTTTTTGCTTATTTTTTTCCAATGGGTGCCTTCCATTTTTTACGGGTATTATGGTTGGCTCGTATGTAATTTCATCTATATCTTTGGATTTCTTTTTGTCCGCCTAACGAGGGAAAGAATTGTATGGGTAAAAATGATCTCAAATAAAATTTCTGATTCTGTGGTTTATTCATCTGGCAGTTCGTCAGGTGGAAGTTGGAGTTCCGGTGGTGGGTCATCCAGTGGTGGTTTTAGTGGAGGAGGGGGAAGTTTTGGGGGTGGAGGTTCGAGTGGAAGTTGGTGATCCCATTGGAAATAACATGGTTCAAATGTAAAAAAACTTTATATTCAATACAATGCGGAAACAAATCTAAATTATTTGATCCCAATCCAATCTAAAATCTTTTCGGCCGCTTCTTCTTTGGAAAGTTTCGAAAGATTTAATTTGAAATGAGCTGCTTCTTGGTAAACGGGTATTCGCTTTTCTAAAATCGTTTTGTAAGAAGTGATTTTGGAAAGATCGGGTCTTGTTTTGTCACCTTTCACTTTTTCGACAAGTTCATCGATTCCACGTTCTAAGTATACAATCCGCCCGATATTCCTTAGGGTTTGTAATTTTTTTTCACTTTTAATTTCATTCCCCATCTCATCCAAATCAAATAAAATCCCACCACCACAATCTAAAATGATCCCATTTGCTTTTTGTAATTTTTGTAAAATGGAATATTCTAATTCTCTAAATGCCTTCCATCCATTTTTTTCTACAAATTCTGGGATTGGTATGCCACCCGCTTCGTAAACTGCGATAGAATCTGTGGAGACCACGGGAATTTCTGTTTGTTTGGAAAGGGAACGAGAAACTTTTGATTTTCCCGCACCTCTTGCTCCGATTAATATGATATTCATATTGAAACTAACTTACGATTTGATTTAAACATTTAACAAATCAGCAAGTCCTGCTTGTAAATCAGGGATATGGACAAAATAAGTTTCAATGTCAGAATCCGTAACGCCTGTTTGACTGAGTGCAAATGGCGAAATGGGAACCGATTCTCCACCAATGTCAATTCCGATCCCAGAAACAACGATAAGTATACTCGCTATGTGCACAACGGATGTAAGCAGTGGATTTACTTTTGAATTTTCAGGATTGAGGTAATTTGCCACCACATCAGTCAGTTCCTCGGGGAAATTCCAACGTTTTAGAAGTGATTCGGATACTTCCATATGTGTGTAACCGAAGTATTTTTTTTCCAAAGTAGGGAATGGTTCTTGGTTGTCTTTCAGATCTGTTTTGATTTGCATCATCACTGGACTAAAAAACTGTGCGAGTACAATTTTACCTACACTACAGAGTAATCCGGATGTGAAAGCGAGGTCCTTATCAATTTTCAACTTTTTATGTTGGACAATCTTACTCGAAAGTTCTGCAACGAGTAAGGATGCAGTCCATAGTTGTGCCGCTTCTAGTTGGTAACTATTAAGGTCTTGCGAAAGGATTCCTTTCGCTGCCGTTAACAATACAATTTCTTTCACCGTTTTGATTCCAAGAGTCAACAGAGCTTCTTGGACAGTTCGTATGGGTTTTGACGCACGATAATATGCAGAATTCGAGAGTTTGATTACATTGGCTGTGATTGCAGGATCTTTAGAAATTTCCTGTGCTAAGTCAGCAATGTTCACATCTGGTTTTTGCAATTTTTCCAAAACTTTGGAAACAACCGATGAAATGGCAGGTAATTTGTTAACGTCTTGTAATACTTCATCAACTTTTGATTTTAGCATATCGCCTAACGCACCTTATAAAGGTATTTTTCCATACCAGCTTTTTTTAGCAAAACGCGACCGTCATCGCAATAGAGACTGATGGTTCTTCCTTCGTTACCAGATACGTCTTCCACAATGATCGGAATTTTTTTTTCTTCCATAAACTTTTTGACGATCAAAATGTTTTGTTCCCCAATGTTTTGTAAAAATTGGGAATTGATCCCTTTGAACATGGATGCTCCCCCAAAAATCCGACAAGAATATTGCCCAATATTTGAGCCTTCTTTTTTCATCATATCAATGAGGATCGGGAGCGCTGTTTCTCCATATTTATGAGGGAACTTACTCATGTCTTTTCCAGTTGGATCTTTTGCGAGCATGATGTGTGAGATGGCACCGATTTTTTGGTCAGGGTCATACAATACGATTCCAATACAGGAACCCAATGTAGTTCGGAGTATATCCGTATCCTTTCCGACCTTGATGTCAGCAATTCCCACATTGATGATTTTGGATTTTATAGACATTCTACTTGTTTCTAGAGAGAGGAACCATTATTTAGGTATAATAGATAGTCACTTCTCATTATGCGTTCAATCAAAAAAACTACTCCAGCTAGAAAATCTACCAAAAAAGGTTTCAAAACGAAAGAACCTTACCTTTTTAAAACCATTGACAAAACAGAAGTCCATATTTTAGGAACTGCCCACATTTCCAAACAAAGTGTGGAAGAAGTCGAAAAAATGATCCAAAGTATCAAACCAGATGTCATTTGTGTTGAGTTATGTGAATCACGAATGAAGTCTGTGGAAGACCCTGACTATCTTAAAAAATTAGATATTTTTAAAGTATTCAAAGAACGTAAGATGTGGTTACTACTTTCGAGTCTTATCTTATCCTCTTTCCAAAAAAAGATGGGGAACCAAGATATCAAACCGGGAGACGAGATGAGAAAGGCAATCAGTCTCGGTAGGGCATTGAAAAAACCAGTTCTCGCTGTTGATCGTGAGATCCAAACCACACTCAAACGATCTTGGGGAAATGTTGGTTTTTTTTCAAAGATGTATCTCTTCAGTGCACTACTTGCATCACTTCTTGTCAAAGAAGATGTTTCGGATGAAAAAATTGAAGAAATGAAATCCGATGATATCTTAAAAGATCTATTTTCACAAATTCCTAAAAAATACGAATCAGTGAAAAACGTAATCATCGATGAAAGGGACGTATACCTAGCTGAAAAAATCAGATTGGCTACCTTAGATAAAAAAGTAAAAAAAGTTGTCGCTGTGGTTGGGGCCGGGCATTTGGCAGGGATCGAAAGGAACATTGAATTACAAAACAACTTGTCAGTGTTAGACGAAGTGCCGAAATCAAATTTTTGGGATAGTTTTAGTTTAATTTTATATCCAGTATTCTTTGCGGGGCTTATCGGTTATACCACTTGGAGCCAAGGTGGTGAGGCTGGGATGGAATTATTTTCCAAACTCATCTACATCAAAGGAGGGCTTGCAGCACTTGGAGCGATCATTGCTTGGGCACATCCAATCTCCATTATCCTTGCTTTCATTACGGCACCCATTGGAACATTTGTACCAATATTTAAAGCAGGTTGGGTAAGTGCTTTGTCGGAGTCATATTTACGAAAACCATTAGTAGAAGATTTTGAAAGGATCGCAGAAGATTCCGAGACATTTGTTGGTTTTTGGAAAAACCGAGTCCTTCATATTTTTTTGGTTTTTTTCCTTCCGCAGTTTGGTTCCACCATTGGAACTTTTATTGTCGCAGGAAAAGGCTTGAAGAATTTGTTTTAACTGATAAAGTAAAGGTTAGGAATTTCGTCTAAGAGACAGGGACAAATATGAAACGTAAGGCAAGTTTTGGATTCATTCTACTGTTTCTTTTGTATTTAGGTTGTAAATCTTCCCTATTTGGAGTATGCCTTTCAGCCGAATCATTTGTAGAAAAAACATCCATTCCCCCTTGCCACCAAACGGCACAAAGTGATCAGACCGACAAAGAGAGTTGTGATTGTCCCATTGTTTTGGAATCACTGCAAACTGTCTCCGATTCTCCGGTTTCTGTCGGGAAACCTCTAGAAACGGTTGTAGTCGCGCATGGAAATTTATCGTTTTCTTCCTCTTTTTTGGTTCATAATCCAAAACAAATTCATGGAATAAAAACCCAAACCAAACTCCCTCCTCATTTTCCCACTCGTACCATCCGACTTCTGATTTGAAAATGCCACACCTTTCCATCAGGTGAATGCATTTTTTATTTTGAATCTCATTAAAATCAATTTGAAGGACTACGATATGAATCGCAAAGAATTATTACAAAAAGCAGGGATGGCAGTGGCCGTTTCTGGAATCTTATCCACACTTTCTGCAGAAGACCATGACCACTCTGGCACCATGCCAACCGCAGGGAAATCGAAGTATGCAAAGGCGATGATGGCTGCTGTCCATTGCCAATTGTCAGCTGAGGTTTGTTTGAGTCATTGCCTTACCGAACTTGGAAAAGGTGACAAAGCCATGGCGGTTTGTGCAGCTTCCACTCGTGAAGTGATTAGCTTATGTGACTCGTTTGTGAAACTTGCGAGCCAGAATTCTTCTTTTACAAAAAAACTAGCAAATCTTTGTATCGAAGTTTGTGAAGCTTGTGCAAAAGAATGCGACAAACATGCAAATCATCATGCGGTATGTAAAGAATGCCGAGATAGTTGCCTTGCATGTGTAAAAGAATTAAAAAAAGTTTAGTTTCAAACAAAGTTTGAAGTTGAGAAAGCTGTCCATCGTTTGGTGGACAGCCTTTTTTATTTTTATCGTTTCGATTTCTTTTTCGGCTTTGCCTTCGGTTTAGGGATAGATTTCCCTTTTTGAACTGGCTTTGTTGATGATTTTCCTGTAGAATTTGCTTTTGATGACAATTTCGCCTTCTCTTTGTTAGTAGAAGACTTCTGTTTTGTTATCTTTTCTTTATTTTTTTTATATACCGCAGGTTCGTATTTAGAAAAATCAACTTCAATTTTTTTAGGAACGGCAAACTCAGGATTTGCTTTTGGGTTTTGTGTAAGATTGATATTATCTTTTGGAGTACCTAAAAATTCACGTAATGTTCTTATGTTTTCATTTCGTCGTACGAGGTTATAATTCCCTGGTATATCAAACCATAAATCTCTACCTTGTCCAAACTCAGTACTTTCTTGAGGTGGAAAACTAAAGTCTTCAATTGCTGATAAAGGTTGGAACAAAGGAAAAAACAAAGCATTTTTATAATTTGTTTTCACCCAATCAGATTCAAATCCCCAATAAGAGTAACGAGTATTTGTGAAACGATCGGAGCCATGAAAAGGTGTCCCTAAAGTAATAAGTCGTTTGACTTTTCGTCTTGCTTCATCTGGTAAAATCAAAACTAAAAGTCCACCAGTATTATGCGCAATCAAGGTAACTTCGTTAGGTGCTGTTAAGATTTGTTTGGCAAGATACTGCACTGCTTCTTCTAAAGAAGTTGGATTTCGTAAAGTTGACAAAATCCCTACTTTAAATCCCAAATTGTCTAAATTGGATTTTAACCTAGCATAATAAAAACGTCCTGCCTTAAACCCAGGGACAATGAGAATATTTTTATCCTTATTGTTTTCAATCGAGAGATGACTAGGGAGGTAAAATGACAATAAAGCCCAAAATCGTTCCAGATATTCAATGAATCGAAACATGAATTAAATGATTCAATCTGACACAATTCTTGTCTATGAAAATCAATCGTAAGGACAGAATTCCTGAATTGACCGATTACCATAGCCACATAGGATTGCCTTTTAGTAACCTATGTTCCATTTGGTACGAGTCATTCTTTCGATTTTGGTAATTCCTTACGTCGTTTGGGCAAGTCCTGGCAATTATGATGAAGCAACCAAGTTACTCCCACAAATTTGGGAGACAAAATACCCACTCCCATATGGAAAACTCTTACGAAAAGACCCCTTAAACCAAGGGATTCGTCAGATATCTCGCAAAAAAGGAAAGTATTGGGTGTACAATTTTGAAGTTTTTATGCCAAAGTATGAAAGAAAAGGGACAACTCCGGTTCCGAAAGAAGAAGGCCGAAACATCCTCGTCTTTTTTTTCTGGAATCCGGGTATTTCCGAAGAACCCCACCGGATTGAACTAGGGGAACCACATGAAGGGAAATGAAATGGAGAAAGAAACCTCTGACCAATTGATCCGCGAAACTATGAAAAATGCCGGACTGTCGGATTCGTTTATTGCAGATTTTATTCTAAAAGTAGATGCAGTACGGAATGGCGAAACAGGCTTTGTTCGTTGGGAGGAAGTAGGGGATTTGGATCCAAAAACCGATGAAATTTCTCTCGAAGAAATTCATACTTCTTACCCGCTTGATCGGTCTCTCCTTTCCAAATTGGTTGTCATCAAACTGAATGGTGGACTTGGGACCAGCATGGGTCTGGATAAAGCCAAATCATTAATTCCTATCAAAGGGAATTTGTCGTTTCTCTCCGTTATGGCAAAACAAATCGAATACCTGCGTCGTAAGTATGGGATCGACGTTCCCCTCCTTTTTATGGATTCTTACAATACCCAAGAAGATTCCCAAAAAGAATTGAAACAAAGCGGATTTAAACAGTCGTTACGTTCTAGTTTTTTACAACACAAAGTCCCAAGGCTTGTTTCTAAAACTTTCGCACCCATTCGCTCAAAAGTGGAAAAAGACAATTGGTGTCCACCTGGGCATGGTGATATTTATTTCACCATGATGGAAGAAGGGATATTAGATGAACTTCTATCAAAAGGATATGAAATTGCTTTCCTTTCCAATGGAGATAATTTAGGGGCAACGGTTGACCCGCAAATTGTTTCTTATTTATTAAAAGAAAACATCCATTTTGCCATGGAGATGACGCCAAAAACTCTCGCTGATAAAAAAGGGGGAGCCATTTATCGCAAGTTAGTTGATGGTAAAATGGTTCAGTATGAACTTTTAGAAACTGCTCAAGTTCCGAAAGAACACGAACATGAATTTAGTGGACTTGGGAAATTTAGAACCTTTTCTACAAATAATCTTTGGATTAATTTGGCAGCATTAAAAGAAAGATTTAACCAAGGCAATTTTTCGCTTTCTCTTATCGTTAATCCAAAACAAGTCGATGGACAAGAGGTCATCCAACTCGAAACAGCAATGGGAAGTGCAGTTGGTAATTTTTCCAAGTTCAAAGGCATCATCATCCCTAGGGATCGATTTGCTCCTGTCAAAAAAACAGAAGATTATTTGATCCGTCGTTCTGATGCGTATATATTAAATGAAGATTTTTCCCTTACCATGGCAAATGAAAGAAAGGAAAAAGGTCTCGGTGAGGTCTTGATCTCACTAGATGAAAAACATTATAAAAAAATCCAACAATTTGATGCATTGTTCGTATCCTTACCTTCTTTGTTGTATTGCGAAGAATTGGTTGTCGAAGGAGAGGTATTATTTGATGTACCTGTTACCATCAAAGGGAAAGTGAAATTCCAGAACCAATCGGGAAGTCTGAAAAAAATATCTTCTTTAGCAAAAACAGAATTTGAAAATCAAATCGTTTCTTTATGAAAGGTTTTCGTTTTTTCCTAATTGGATTTTTACTTTTTAGTTGTGGGGCACCTTTTTCATTTCGTTCTGCTTGTTACGAAAGGAACAAATGTTCCACTATTGAAGGAGCATGTTTCTTACGTAACGATTCATTTTATAGAATTTCAACAGGTGCATCAGAATATAGTAACGCAGATTTGGCAGCGATCGTTGGAAGTTGTATTGGGCTTGAAAAGGTATGCCGAAAAAATTGTGAAAGTGGAACTATTTTTTAAATTGAAGTTCTAACCTTTCCTGCATTTGGATAAACACTCGGGTGATATACTCTTCATTTCTTGAGATTCTCCAGTTCATTAAAGAGCCTTCATATAAATTGATTAAATCTCTTGCCAATGCGATTTCATCTGTGGAATTTAGAATTAGATTTTCTTTTTTCCATTTTTGAATGCGGACAACAAAGATGGATTCCCAACGAGATACAATTAGTCTAAACTCATCACTAAACGGCTGTTCCCCGACTGGGAATTGACATGAAAAAATAGCAATGGGACAACCTTGGTAATAAGAATCATCTGAGTGGATTTGTTGTAAGATTGCTTTTTTCATTTCAGAAATGAAAGCTTTCGGTGTAGGGGACTTTCGAAGGATTTCACGAAACCAAACAAGCACATCCACGCCATACGCTCGGATCACTTCTACACCTAAACTTTGTTTGGAGGGGAAGTGGTCATAAAAACTTGCCTTTGCTGTCTCCGACTCTTTGATGATTTGGTTGATCCCCGTATGGTAATACCCTTGTCGGTAAAACCGATTTTTGGCGATTCCTAGAATCCTAACTTTCGGAGACGTTTTCATTTATGTCCATTGTATCAGAATTCCAGAAATCGCAAAGAAAAATAGACAGAATTGTCTGTTTTAGAACTTGGCAGACAGGTCGGTCTGTCTAAAATGAGTAAAAAGAGGAGAAAGTCCCCATGAAAGTCATACATACTGCCGAAATTCCTGTCCTTTGGAGCCACTTAGATGCGAATGGACATGTTAATAATGGTGTTTACCAATCGTATTTTGATGAAGCTAGGATGCAGGCTTTGGAATCGATTGGATTTTCAATCCGCGAAATGAGAGAAAATTTGGTTGGCCCAGTTGTTTTAAAAGCGGAGCTAACGTACCACAAACCTTTAGGACACCCAGATGTGGTACGGATTGAAACGGGTTTCCGGGATATGACGGCCGTTAGAGGAACTGTTGTACAAACAATGTTCCGAAGTTCTGATGGAGTTTTGGTATGTGAGGCAAATTTTTCTGCGATCTTTTTTGATTTTGCAAAAAAAAGACCATGGAAAATTCCTAAACAGTATTTTGACAACCTAGCAGTTGTTTGAGTAATTTTTGAAAAATGAAATCCACGATTTGATTGGATCGTGGATTTTGTGTTTATTCACGTATAAAAGACAATTGGCTTTTTTCAGGAACCAAACCTTTGTCTTCAAATTCACCCGATAATGATTCATAACTGGGTGAAAGTTTGATTTTCCATTTTCCTTTTTCTTCGATGGAGTCAGAATCAATGATGTTTCTACCTCTAAAGATTTCGTTTTCATTCCATTTCATGATGATGTTTCCTTCCACATCCTCAGCTTCAATGGTCAAACGAACAGGTTTTACCTTGTTTTTTCCATCCCAATACATAGCGGTCCAAGGACCGATAAACTTTTGTATGGCGGATTCACCAAACGTTTTTACCTTTTTTACATCTTGAACCGTTTCAGATAAAACGGCAGTCACAGGGACTGAATATAAACTTTCACCAATTCCTTTTTGTACCGATTGGATAACGAAAAAATAAAACTGATTTTTTGCTAAGTTTTGTAATTTAAAATTAGTATCTGAAGTTTCTTTGACCAAACTCCATTCTTCTTCATTCTTTTTTCTCATCAAAATTTTATAAGAGGTTACTTTAGGTATCGCATTCCAACTAAACCAAAATTCGCTTAATTTTCGATTTTCGGTAACATTAAGTGTCGGTGCTTTTAGGCTGAGAGACCGACCAGCGACAAGGGATGCATACCCAACATCTGGTTCTGAAGGAAGGCTAAACATCTCTCCTTCAAACTCAGAAGTAACTGCATAAAATGACTCTTTTCCTGATGTATCTTCATCTTTGAATTGTAGTTCTGTCGTTTTTGCAATTCGTTTCCAATTACCATTCGATTTGCGAAAGATGTGATAAGCTGTTGCGCTCGGAGAACCTTCCCATTGTAAGACGGTCACTCCTGGATAAAGTCCTTTGGAAGCAGTAAAATGTTGTGGTCTAGGTTTTAAAACTTCTGATGGATCTAGATGTGCGGATACGTAATAACTTGCTTCACCTTCTAATTGGTTTCTTTCAGGTACTACTTGGTAAATTTCATTATCTCCATTACGACTTGCCTTTAAGTCTGTATAGGTATTTTTATCTGTTTTCCCAAGAAACCGAAAGATTCGTGCCATCGCATTCCATTTATAGACAATATATGTAGTAGGGATTGTTTGGTAATCCCATTCTAATACAATACGATCATTTGTGGGTGCTACGGATGCACGTAAATTAGTGACTGGTAGAATACCTGCAGTTTTTGTTGGTTCCGATGCATAACCATCATTTGAGTCAATGGAAGGTTTCGATAGATAATTTTCGTCTAGGCTTGCGACTCGGTAATGGTAGGCTGTGTTTTTTTGTACGCCAAAATCATCGAAGTAAGGTTGTTTGGATAAACCAACTAATTGGTATTTGGTATCAATTTTACGTTTTCTATACACTTCATACCCAATTGCCCGTTTTTCACTCGACCAAGAAATTCGAATTCTGTCGGAAAAGTCACCTCTTGAAGCATATACTTCCTTCGGAGGGAATAAATTATGTTCGCCAAATTCTAATGAATCCAAAGCATGCATGAGTTTTGATTCCGAAAGTAATTGGTTTTCTTCAAAAGAATCTGCTACATAAATTGACTTTGTGTATTTTGGAAAACTTTCATAAGAAATCCAAAGATAACCTTGGTCTCCCCATTGGTTACCCCAAGTATTCCAAACACGGAATGCCTTTTTTTTGTCATTAAATCCAAGTATCACTAATGATTGGGCACCTAACACTTCTCCGTTACCGTGTTGAAAAATCGATTCGGGTTTCGGATCTAAAAAGTTTTCATACACCAAGTATCCAATTAAAACTGGTTTTTTCTCAGTTAACGCTAATTTTACGGAAACGAGGTCGTGTGGTTCAATCTTAAAAATACGATTGAGCCTTGCTTTTCTTCCAATTTCCACGATATTTGCTTTTGGCCTGACACGTAAACCTGTACCAGACTCATTCATAAATTCTATGGGAACAGAACCACGACTGGTAGCAAGGACCAAAGCATCAAGTAGTGAAACGGCTTGGTCTTTTCCACTATTCAATTGGTTGTAGATAAAGTTGGCGGAGTAGAGAACTTTTTGACCATTTGCTGAACTTGGTCCAATCGAAGATAAATTTCTGATTCCTTTTTTTTGTGCTTCTAAATACGAAATTAGCCCATATCCGACCGTATAACCAACGTTATCTTTGCCTGTCCCTTGGTCCATTGGAGTTGGAAAATCGGGACTTAAATCTACACTTGAAGGCAAATCAGAATATGTAAGTTCGGAAGCATAGGGAGGGATACTTTGGTACAATGCAAAAGGATCCGGAGTTAAACCTGTTTTTTTAAGTGAGGATTTTGTTTCTGTTTTTCCTGTGATCGGTTTCGATTGAAAACTAACAATAATTAGGCATAATATAGCAAACAATGTACCAAGGGCTAACTTTTGTTTTGTATTCTGAAACATTTTAATCCTCTTCTAAATCAAAACTGATAGGCAATCGGTGAGACATTCTAGTCGGTTTGCCTTTGTCGTAACCAGGTGAGAAACGTGCTCTTTGGATGATTTTGATGGCTGCTTCATCAAAACCATATCCTGCACGACCTGATACAATTTTTACACCTTGTAATACACCTTGTTCATCAACTTGCACTGAAACAACGACTGTTTTTTGGCTTATGTTTGCTGCTTTTGCAGCTTCAGGAAAATAGGCTTTTAAATCAAAGTCAATGATGGGAGTGGGTGGTTTGTCTCCGTTATAGGAGAAAAGATATCCATCTTTGTCAGTACCATTCCCGGAAAGTTGGTTTGGATTGATATCAGAATTGTCAGGTTGGTCAGCAGCATCTTTATTGGAACCTTCCACCCATTCTTGTTTTTCTACAGGTGCTGGGCTTGAAGTACCACCAATCAGTTCAGGAGGAATTTCTTCAAAGGAAACATCCACATCTTCAAATGAATTTTCCTGAAATGCCGCTTCACTCGGTAGTGTAAGGATAAAATAAACCAAATAACAAAATACATGCAAACTCACTGAAGCAAATAAACTCGCTTTGAAGAGTCCGAATCGTCTAAGTTTGTATTGCAAAAATAAAGTAAATGATTTCATAAAACCAGTGTTTAATGATGAATATTCGGTGTTGAGCTGGAAGATTGATTATGTTTTCCACTCGTGATAAAACTCGCATGAATTTCTTTGGAAAGGATTTCCAATTGTCCGATCACTAGTTTCATTTTTCGTGTGAAGTAGTTATTGGCCATCACCACTGGGATTGCAACTGCAAGTCCTGCTGCGGTGGCAAGGAGAGCGGTTGAAATACTACGCATGACAACTTCGGCCCCTGAGTTCCCAAGAGTTCCTAAACCATAAAAAGCTTTGATGACGCCAAGCACCGTACCAAGTAATCCTATAAACGGAGTATTATTCCCCAGTGTGTTTAGGATTGGAAGGCGTTCTTCTAAGCTCAGGCGTTCCTTTAAAATTTTTCCTTCCATTAATTCCGACAAACCTTTGTGGTTTTCTTTTTCTCGTTCTAAAACGAAATGAATGAAACGCGTGTAGGAATTTTCCATAGGATGGCTTTCGAGTAATTTCTCGGTGCCTTTTAGATCTCGGTGGCGGATGAGTAATGTGAGAGAATCGAGGAGCGAATCTGATTCTTTGTTAAAATTGCGTTTATAAACAATTAACCTTTCGATGAAAACAGCAATGGCGAGGATACTCGCGAGTAACATCACGAGGAAGATGATTTTTTCCCCAATGTCTACGAATTCTTGCATTTTGAAACCTTCTAACGGACAGAATCCCATCCCTCGGACTACAATCAAAGAGAAAATTTGTAGAAAAAGAACTTCGGTTGATCCAAACTCCACCCCAAAGAAAGAATGATTCCAAGGATTGGTATGAAGGTTAAAAACATTCTTCTGAACAGTTTTGGGGTTCTTTTTTTTGGTTTCGGCGTTTTTCTCGTCGTGTTCTATGCTACAAAATCGTGGGAGACCTTTCTCCAAATTTGTCCTAACAAAGACTTTTTGTCATGGGATGAAAACATCCGATTGAACCAAGTCCTAGACCAGTATGTGGATTTCCGAAACGGGAATTGGTTTTATGGACTGATGCCATTTTTAGAAAGTCCTACTTGGCCGCCACTTCGTTCTCTACTAACGTTTATTAGTTTATATTTGCCAATCGATTCTTTGGAAACTTATAGAGATTCGTTCTTAGGATTATTGTTTCTTATCTTAGTGTTCCCAGCTTCCGCATACACATCCTTTCGGATGACAAAGTCCTTATTTTGGGCGGGATTATTCTCTACTTTAATTTTTATCCTTACCATCCAAACGGTGGAAGTTCCTGCTTATTCTTTATCTTCGATGTTAGAAACCCAATCCATGTTTTTTCTATTATTCTCTATCTATGCTATCTATCGTTTGTATGACAAAGAGAATCAGGAAAAAGAAATTGATGGGGCCACCAAATGGCTCGTCTTCTTTTCGTTATTTGGTTTTTATTTTACAAAGTATCCGTATGGAATTTTGTTTTTTATGGCTTGTTTTGCTTATGAACTGATTCGTTCTCCCGGCAAATACAAAGAAGTATTGTTTCACTTACTCAAGTTTTACGCAAAAGGGATACGGTTATTGTATCTTGTTTTTGTTGTACTGATGGTATTTTCATTGCCAGTACTACGTGTTGTCACAAAAATCAATTTAAACCAAAAGGGGTTCAAACAGTTTATGTTTGGTATCACCTTGGTATTGTTTGTTGATCTTTCGATTTATTTTTTCAGAAATCGAGATATTTTGAAAAAAATATTTCCAAAAACTGCCGTAGTTCTTTGGGTTTATGCAATTTTCCCATCATTTTTATGGTTATTTTTAAACCCAGATCGAGTGAATGCCCTCATCGATGCTCAAATGATCGTAAATGCATATACGAGAAGTTTTTTTCTCACCCTTTGGACAGAACCTGGAAAAGATCCAGCTGTTCCTGGAGTTTTTGATTTTATTTGGGGTTTTAGAACTTTGATTTTATTCTCCACCTTATCTTTGTTATACTTCTTTGTGCGTACAAAGGAAACAATTTGGAGTAAAATAAAAGACCCACTTGTTGCCGCTACTTTTATCTTGTTTTTAGAACTTTTGATTTTGGAACTCACAACAGGGAATAAACAACCAAGACATGTTTTACAATTCATCCCTGCAATAGGTCTTGTTGGTTTTATTTGGATATTAAGATTGTATCAATTGGCAGACCACCAATTCCAAAAAATCACATCTATTTCGGTTATACTACTTACAACATGTTTTGTATTTTACAATTCAATTTATGAACAAGGGATTTTATCAGGGAAATTTTATCATTCTAAAATGTTTTGTTATCGTGGGATGAATGCGTCTGATTTTCAACCTGCAAGAGAAATTGCGGAACATATTGCCCCTAACAAAAAGTATATCCTCATTAACGCTTTCCATTTCCAAGAAAAATATGAGACAAAAGGACGAGTTTTGGCATCGGATTTTGACCTCGCAATGAAACTTCGTACTTACAAATCCGGAATGGTACGAAATGACAACAAATATCGATGGAAAGATTGGACAAACTTTGATTCTGTTCTTTTATTAAGTGATGTTTGTCCTGAACCTTTTGTGGAAGAAAAATTTGAAAATCGTACAAAAATGTTGAACAGTAAGTCAACATTGCTGTCTACTTACAGAGAGAGTACTGGTATTGCTTGTTTACAAGAATACAAACTCATCAAATAGAGACAAAAATTCATGAGTATTGCTTCTTTTTCGATCAAACGTCCCATTTTTATTTCATCTCTTGTGATCATCATGGTGATCACAGGATTTATTTCCTTAAAACGTATCGGTGTGGATTTATTCCCAGATATCAACATTCCTTTTGTTGTGGTGTCAACAGTCTACCCTGGAGCAGGGCCAGAAGAAATTGAAACTTCCATTTCCAAACCATTGGAAGAGGAACTCAGTTCCATTTCTGGACTCAAACGCATCACATCCAGAAACCAAGAAGGGATTTCTTTGGTGTTTGCTGAGTTTAGTTTGACCACCGATATCAAATATGCAGAACAACAAGTTCGGGATAAAACGGCAAGGGTCAAACCACTTTTCCCAGAAGCATCGAAGGAACCACTGGTGCAAAGGTTTGATCCCTCGGACCAACCCATTATGCGGATCTCCTTATTTGCAGACCTTCCTGAAGGAGAACTCTATGATTTGGCAAAGGAAAAAATCAAAACCAAACTAGAGCAGGTGAACAATGTTGGTGCTGTAAAAATCATCGGTGGGTCCCGTCGTGAAATTCATATCGAATTGGATCGGAACAAAATCAATTCCTACCAAGTCCCAGCCCTTGCGATTGGGAACCAAATTAAAAATTCAGGTGTGAATATCCCTGCAGGGAAAGTGGAAGGAGGGGAAAAAGAGACTTCTTTTCGGACTGTTGCAAAATACGAATCGTTATCCCAAATCGAAAATACAGTCGTTTCTTTTGGTGGTGAATTTGGTCGAGGGGTCCTTGTGAAAGACTTAGGCCAAGTGAAAGACACATTGCAAGACCGCCAAACACTTGGTATGTTGTATGCTCCGGTCAAAACTGAAGAACACGAAGAACCTTCCATTATTGGAAAATTATTGTTCAAATACGAAGCTCCCAAAAAAGAAAGAGTCCAAAAAAAAGCACTTTTCTTAGATGTTTACAAACAATCCGGAGCCAACACGGTCGAAGTTGCAGATGGAATCTTAGGCAAAATTGATACCATCAACGAACAAATCAAAGACCTCAAAGGAGCTCCTAAGGTCATTTTGATACGAGATGGGTCCAAATGGATCCGTGCTAATATTGAAGACGTTACCATCGCTATCATTTTGGGAATCTTCCTTGCTGTCCTTGTTGTGTATTTATTTCTCGGGAATGTACGTTCTACTTTGATTACTGGAATGGCTCTCCCCAACTCTATGTTAGGTGCATTTATCATCATGTATGCAATGGGATTTACCATGAACGTGATGACTCTACTTGCTTTATCACTTGCAGTAGGTTTACTCGTTGATGATGCCATTGTGGTAAGAGAAAACATTTTCCGAAAACTTGAAGAAGGGGAATCGGTCATCGTAGCAGCAAGGAAAGGAACGGAAGAGGTAACACTTGCCGTTATTGGAACTTCTCTTACGGTGATCGCTGTTTTTTTACCGATAGGCTTTTTATCTGGAATTGTCGGTCAGTTTTTCAAACAATTTGGACTCACAGTTGTTTTTGCTATGATCATCTCTCTCTTTGATGGTCTGACTGTCGCTCCAATGTTATCTGCTTACTTTGCAGGCAAAAACGATATACATAAAGAAAAAAATATTGTCCTCCGTTATTTTGATAAGTTCCAAGAATTTTTGGACAGAATGTACGGAATCACTATGAAGTTTGCCCTCAAAAAACCTTGGGCTGTGATCCTACTTACTTTTTTAACTCTGATCACAAGTATCTTCTCACTTGCCTTTGTGAAAAAAACCTTTCTCCCTGCGAGCGATCAAGGGGAGTTTATGGTGAATGTGGAAATGGCTCCAGGAACTTCTCTTTCTGGCACATCGGAGATGGTGGAAAAAATCCAAAGCGAAATCATCAAAAATATCCCTGAATTAGAACTGCTTGCCACTGTTGTCGGGAATAATGATGGTGAGTCTAACATTGCAACAATTGGTGTGGCACTTCTCCCTTCCGAATATCGAAAACGTACCACGGGTGATGTCAAAGACCAAATTCGTGAATTTTTAAAAGCGTATCCTGAAGCACGACCTAAAGTGAACGACTATTCAGCGATAGGTGGTGGTGTCCAATATCCATTTAACTTAAACTTGAAAGGTGAAAACTTAAAAGACTTGGAAACTTACTCTTTTAAAGTGATGGAAGAACTCCGTAAAATTCCAGACCTCACAGATGTGGATACAACATATAGAACAGGTAAACCAGAATTCCAAGTGGTTCCTGACCGTGCCAAAATGCAAACTGTAGGTGTTGTGGCTGGTGTTATGGGAGCCGAACTCCGTTATCATATCGAAGGTGGAGAAGTAGCCAAGTATTTAGAAAACGGAATCGAATATGATGTGAGACTCCGGCTGAGAGAAGACCAACGAAACCTTCGAAAGTCCTTCTATGAAACTCGGGTTCCGAATATCCAAAATAAATTGATTCCATTAAATGCAATTGCCGACGGAAAGGAAAGCACATCCCCTGCAAGGATCATCCGAGAAGACCGCTCCCGCGTGGTTCCTATCAATGCAAACCTTGCTCCTGGTGGTGCCATTGCTTCTGCTTCAGAATCAGCGGTTAAAATTCTCAAAGAAAAGTTACCACCACCTCCTGGGATCACTTATTCATTTGTTGGTCAATCAGAAGACTTTAAAGAGTTATTACAAAACATAGTCCTAGCATTTGGGATGGCGCTCATTTTCATCTATCTTGTGTTAGCTTCACTCTATGAGTCATTCATTACACCTATTACGATATTATTTGCCATTCCACCAGCAATTTCAGGTGCATTTTTTGCTCTGGCTTTAACTGGAGAGATGTTGAATTTATTCAGTATGATTGGACTGATTTTACTTATGGGGCTTGTTGCCAAAAACTCGATTTTACTCGTGGACCATGCAATGCTTGCCATGAAGGAACATGGATTGTCTAGGGACGAAGCGATCTTCGATGCGGGGGCAAAAAGGCTACGACCAATCCTTATGACCTCTCTTGCAATGATCGCAGGAACTTTACCGATTGCCTTGGGTATTGGAGAAGCTTCCAAATCAAGAACGGCGATGGGAATTGCAATCATCGGTGGGCTTATACTCTCTACCCTCATTACACTCATCGTAGTTCCTGCTGTGTTTGGTTATATTGACAGGTTACGGGAAAAAATTGAAGGAGCTTTCCGCCCAGATTTTGAAATTCGACCAGAAGATTTGGAAGATTGATGAAATTCTTCCCGATGTAAGATCTGGGTTTTCGAATTTAAACTTGCCCAAACAATGAATTTGGTGTTCTCTAGCTATCATGTCTAGCGAACGCCGAATTTACAAACGTATCTCTGAAAAAGTCCATCTCACATACCGTGTGATCCAATCGGGTGCAGGCTCGGCACAATACCTACCCAGTGACAAAGGGGAAGGGGATTCGCAAGACATCTCTGAAGGAGGGTTACTCTTTCGCACTAAAGAACCAATGCCACTTGGGACAAGGCTTGAGTTGGAACTTCGTTTTCCAGATGTGAAATATGTTTTGTATCCTAAAGCAAAGGTAGTTCGTTTGGAAGAATTTGGTGAAGGTGCTTTCTATGAAGTGGGTTTAGAGTTTAACCAAATTTTTGAGGACGATAAAAATCTACTTCTCAATCATATCAAACGATTGGAAATTTAAAATCAATCTTTTTCCTTCAGACCAAATTCTGATTTGGTGGTAAACTTATGACCAAAAGAATTTTGCAAAAACTTTTTGGAACTGAATTTGACCCAATTTCACTCGTCGCTGTATATTCTGAAATTCTAAACAAACTTTATCTTTTAGGTTTTGCATATACTCTCGCGTATGCGCACAGTGTTTATTTAGAATGGGGAAAGGATGATTTAACAAATTGTTATCTTTCATTTGTACAACTTTTGCTTAGTTTGGGTTTGGTAAGTTTATCGTTATTTTACCGAAACGTAAATCCTACAATTACTCGTTTAGTAAGATTGGTATTTTTTGTTTTAGTCATTGTCGAAATTGAAACTGGATTTCATGATTCAAATATTCCTTATTTTGATCCAAGGAATTGGCTGACCATCATTGCATTGATTGGTACTTCTTCTTTTTTTTATCCAGGACTTGTTTGGCAATTCATCCTCGAATGGACGATTGTTTTTTTTGTATATTTGGTTCGTGTTCAAATTCAAAATGAAGGTACCATACCCATCGAAACATGGAGAGAAATGTCAACGACTGTCCCCCTATTTTTAGTCGCATTTTTTCTAAACCATTGGTGGTTCCAAACACGCTACATTGCTGCGTATCGAGGAATGTTATTGGATGAAAAACGTAGGACTTTTTTCCAAGACATACATGATAGTTTGGGTTCCAAACTCACAGATCTTATTTTACTATCTCAGTCCATGGAACAAAATCCCAAATCCTTTTCAACTCTGCAAATTCTAAAGTTAAAAGAACTTTCTGAATCTGCCTTACAATCATTACGAAGTCAGGTCCAAGAAGAGGACCAGAGGGAAATTTTACAAGAGTCACTCATTGATGGGATTCATCTTTTGGTGAAAAGAAGATACAAAATGATTGGAAGAGAAATTTCAATCTTACAAGATTCAATGGATGAAAACACTATCATCCAAATCAAAGAACCTGAATCCGCTCACCATCTTTTACAAATACTGAAAGAAATCACAACAAATGACTTACGCCATGGATATGGAAAAACGATTTGTGAGGTCAGTACAAAAAATGATCAAATCCAAATTAATTTTTATCCAGAAACAATTAGAACAAACCTATCTGTCCGAATGGAAAATGAGAAGAGGAAGAAAAATTTGACTGAAGTTGGTCTCGGTGAAAAAGGAATCCATCAAAGGATTCAATTTTTACAAGGTGATTTGGAAATCATACCCTCTCCCTACCAAATCAAAATGCAATTTCCAAAATCTTTGTTTGTCATATGAATACGATCCAAATTGGCATAATTGAAGATAACCTCGATTATTTGAATTCACTCCTTGAGGTACTCAAAAAGGAAGAATCAATAACGATTTCCACTTGGAATTCTGCAGAGGCTTTTTATTCAAATCCTCCCAAAGGGGAATTAAACCTTTTGGTCCTTGACATTGGTTTGCCTGGTGAAAGTGGAATTGATGTTCTAAAAAAATACCATACGATCGAAACTAGGAAAAGCCTCGTGATTTCTTCTCTCCAAACGGACGATGTTATATTCTCCGCTATCAAAAACGGAGCATCAGGTTATATTTGGAAATCCGAATTAGACTCACTCCTGGAAACAATCCAAACAATTTTAGAAGGTGGGAGTGTTATTTCTCCATCGATTGCCACAAAAGTATTGTTAGCCTTTCGAAAGCCAGAATTGAACCAAAAACAATCTCCCCATCCTAAAAAAGAATCTGGGTTAGAGATTTTGTCTCCAAGGGAAAGGCAGATTTTAGAGCTGATCATTGAAGGGGATTCACCCCAACAAATCGCTCAATTGTTTGGAACAACCCTAGGAACCGTAAGGCAACAAATCAAAACGATCTACAAAAAACTCCAGGTCAATACTCGGGTCCAAATGTTAAAAAAAGCTAGGTTATTTGGTATTTTTTGAATCGGTGTACCTAAACTTTTTATACCATCTGGTAGATAGACGGATTTCTTTTTTTAGCCTATACTTATAGTCTCTTTGGAATTCATTTCATCGGATCGGTTCTGCATAAAGATTTTGGTATCCATTTTATTCAATAACCTTCGATTGATTTTCTGGTTTGGAGTGTATTTTTTTATCCTCTACATCATGAATTTTATCCTCTGAATCAATTTCAAAGATTCAGTTATTTCACATTTGTATCTGTAATTTCCTTTAAATGAATGATGACCTTTGCATGCACCATCGTGTCCAAAACACGGTGGTGTTTTTTTTATTTACCGAGGAGGGTTTTAATTTCGCGGAGAAGTGTAGATTTGCCCAACATTAGTTTTTGTTCCGATTCAAATATGGCTTCTTTTTTGCCTTTGGTGGCATAAAACTGATCGAGCACTGCTTCTCTTAAGGATTCCTCAAACCATGTTTTGGTTTGGTCTTCTCTGTTTTTCGCATAATATCCGTTTGCTGTAGTTGTAGAGATATAGTCTTGTATCAGCTTCCAAATTTCGTCGATCCCTTTGCCACCTAATCCACTACAAGTGGTTGCACGAGGTGTCCATTTGGATTCTGGTGCTGGGAAAAGGTGGAGCGCTGATTCGTATTCGGCTCTTGCTCTTGTGGCATAAGCTTCATTTGGACCATCGGCTTTGTTGATGGCTATGAGGTCGGCCATTTCCATGATCCCTCGTTTGATCCCTTGGAGTTCATCTCCTGCTCCTGCAAGCATCAACAGTAAAAAGAAATCCACCATGGAATGAACTTGTGTTTCCGATTGTCCCACTCCCACGGTTTCAATAATGATAGTGTCAAATCCTGCGGCCTCACAGAGATACATACTTTCGCGAGTTTTCCTTGCGACTCCTCCAAGCGAACCACTGCTAGGTGAAGGACGGATAAATGCATTTTCTGATTTGGATAAAATTTCCATCCTAGTTTTATCACCAAGGATTGATCCTCTCGTTCGTTGACTACTCGGATCAATGGCTAATACTGCGAGTTTTCGATTTTGCTCGAGGATAAAACTGCCAAAACTTTCAATGAAAGTGGATTTTCCAACTCCCGGTACTCCTGTGATCCCAATGCGAATGGAGTTTCCCACTTTTGGCATCACGAGTTCTAAGACGGCTTGGGCTTTGTCATTGTGTTCATCCAAATTACTTTCGACGAGGGTGATGGCCTTGGAGAGAGCCGTACGGTTTCCTGCGAGGATTCCTTCGGCAAGGGATTCTGCAGTGGTTTCTTTTTTGGATAAGGACTTACGTTGTTCTTTGATATAAGGAGAAATGGCAGGGGCATCTGCCACACCAGGATTTACCGAAAGGGCGGATTTTGGTTTGGCACCTGCATTGGGTTCATTTTTCTTTTCGTCAGCTTTGTTTGCTTGGTCCATGGTGATTCACTACGTTTCGGATCGTTTGTTCCTCCGACGTTTCAGATGGATTTCAAACGGACCAACCAAACTGCACCGAACGACTGTTTTGTCTTTCTGTGGCGATTGGTTGGTGATTTGTTTGTTTCTATCTCGACTAAGCAGCTCTTCGTTCGCCGAGTAACAAATTTAAGATTTGTTTAGCAGCTTCAGAAATCACGGTCCCTGGTCCAAAAATGGCAGTAGCACCTGATTTGTAGAGAAAGTCGTAATCTTGTGCAGGGATCACTCCCCCCACAACAACTAACACATCTTCTGCTCCCAGTTTTTTCAATTCTTCAATCACTTGGGGCACAAGTGTTTTGTGTCCTGCAGCAAGAGAAGAAACTCCCAAAATATGGCAGTCGTTTTCAACTACTTGTTTGGCAACTTCTGCTGGAGTTTGGAAAAGTGGTCCGATATCAACGTCAAACCCCATATCGGCAAAACTGGTAGAGATCACTTTGGCACCTCGGTCATGGCCATCTTGTCCCATTTTGGCAACCATGATCCTTGGTCTTCTTCCTTCCAGTTTCGCGAATTCATCCGCAAGCGACCTTGCTTCTATATAACCTTTGTCTTCGGAAATTTCTGAGGAGTAAACTCCAGAGATGGACCTAATCACAGCTTTATACCTCCCGAATACTTTTTCCATTGCATAAGAAATTTCACCGAGTGAAGCACGTTTTCTTGCGGCATCCACTGCGAGTTCTAATAAGTTCCCATTACCAGTTTCCGCACATTTGGTAATCGCGTTTAACGCAGCTTCGACGGCAGTATTGTCTCGATCTTTTTTCATTTGTTCAAGACGTTTGATCTGTGCAATTCGAACGGCAGTGTTGTCGATATCCAAAATATCAAGTGGAGCTTCCTTATCCAAACGGAACCGATTCACACCCACAATTACATCCTTTCCAGAGTCGATACGAGCTTGTTTTCTTGCCGATGCTTCTTCGATACGCATCTTTGGAATTCCCGTCTCAATTGCTTCTGCCATACCACCTAATTTTTGTACTTCTGTGATAAGATCCCATGCTTTGTGGACTAAGTCATTGGTAAGTTTTTCCACATAAAATGATCCACCCCAAGGGTCGATGACACGGTGGATGTTTGTTTCTTCTTGTAGATAAATCTGTGTGTTTCGTGCAATCCTTGCAGAGAAGTCAGTCGGGAGGGCAATCGCTTCATCCAGGGCATTTGTATGGAGGGATTGAGTATGACCTAGAGCTGCTGCCATGGCTTCAATACAAGTCCTTCCTACGTTATTGAATGGGTCTTGTTCTGTGAGTGACCACCCTGAGGTTTGGCAGTGAGTTCGTAGCGCCAAAGACTTTGTGGACTTTGGTTGGAACTGGTTCACAATTTTTGCCCAAAGCAGACGTCCTGCCCGCATTTTGGCAATCTCCATAAAGTGGTTCATCCCAATCGCCCAAAAGAAGGAAAGGCGAGGTGCAAATTCATCTACCGAAAGCCCAGACGCAATCCCTGTTTTGATGTATTCCCATCCATCAGCAAGTGTATAAGCGAGTTCCAAATCCGCAGTGGCACCTGCTTCTTGCATATGGTAACCAGAGATGGAAATCGAGTTAAACTTAGGCATGTACTTGGAAGTATAACCAAAGATATCGGCAATGATTTTCATGGAATGTTTTGGTGGGTAAATGTATGTGTTTCGCACCATAAATTCTTTTAAGATGTCGTTTTGGATGGTCCCTGAAAGTTTATCTTTGGAAACCCCTTGTTCTTCCGCAGCGACAATGTAGAAGGCAAGCACAGGAATGACGGCACCATTCATTGTCATGGAAACTGACATTTGGTCGAGAGGGATTTGGTCGAAGAGGATTTTCATATCTAGGACCGAATCAATGGCCACTCCCGCTTTTCCTACATCTCCGACTACGCGTTCGTGGTCGGAATCGTAACCCCTGTGAGTTGCAAGGTC
Organism: Leptospira bouyouniensis; assembly: GCF_004769525.1. Taxonomy (NCBI): domain Bacteria; kingdom Pseudomonadati; phylum Spirochaetota; class Leptospiria; order Leptospirales; family Leptospiraceae; genus Leptospira; species Leptospira bouyouniensis. Next base: position 110,301 of record NZ_RQFT01000001.1, read on the forward strand.
AAAGGCAACGGAAAGTCCCTTTTGCCCCGCTGCTAAGTTCCTGCGATAAAAGGCATTGGATTCTTCAGCCGTGGAAAATCCTGCATACTGGCGGATCGTCCAAGGTTTATTCACATACATCGTGGAGTAGGGTCCCCGAAGGTAAGGTGGGATTCCTGCTGCGTAATTTAAATGTTCCATCCCATCCAAGTCAGAGTTTTGGTATCGTGATTGGATAGAGATCCCTTCAGCCGTTTGCCAAAGGGAAATGGACTTAGGGTCTGGTTTTGGAGTACTAAAAGAAAGTGGAGTAGTTGCAAAATTAGGTTTCTTCATTTTATTTCCCGATCCATTTGGTTTGGGCTTTTTCCATAAACCCAACGAGGTTACGTTTCATGTGAATGAAATCGTCGATGCCGAGGGATTCCGCTTGGCTTATTAGGTCTTTTGGATAACCTGCTAGCAGTTTCCAAGAGTTTGGAAGTTGCGATTTCATTTCTGAAACAAATTCAGGTAAGTAGGTCGCATATTCTTCGTCAGACGAACAAAGGACAACAATCTCAGCTCCAAGTTCTTTGGCCTTTGTCACTCCTTCTTTTACAGAGGAAAATCCAAGGTTGTCAATGATTTCGTATCCGAGGCAACCAATGAAGTTGGAACTAAAACCAGCCCGTGCTTTTCGCATCGTTAGGTCCCCGATGGTCAGCAAAAATACCTTGGGAGCTTTTTTCCCAGACGCCACAAGGAGGTCTGTTTTATTTCTCCACTTATCAAATTCAAAAGAGAGTCTGAGCGGCACCAAACGCTCGTAAGTCGATTTTTCTGAATACGAAATTCTTTTTTCTGATTCGGAGATCGAATCTTTGAGTTCGGAATGCCTTTCTGTAGGGAGTGGGTATTGGTTTGTCCCGAGTAGGATTTCTTTTTTTGAAGCAAGGGCCTCTCTTTTTTTAGAAGCACGTGTTGTGATTTCTTTTTGAATGATTCCTTTTTTTAGAGAGGCACCGAAACCACCATCCTTCTCAATGGATTGGAATTTTTCCCAAGCGGTTTCTGCCAATTTTTTAGTAAGGACTTCCAAGTAGTATGATCCAGAAGCTGGGTCTTCCACCTTGTCTAAAAATGATTCGTAACGGAGGAGGAGTTGAGCATTCCTTGCAATTCGTTTGCCTAACTCTTGTTTTGTGGTGTATTCTGAATCAAAAGGAGAAACGGAAATAAAATCTGCTCCACCAATCACTGCAGACATAGCAGCCGTTGTCCCCCGTAACATATTGACATAGGGATCATATGCTGTGTATTGAAAATTGGAAGTTTGGGCAAGGATAAGGGCAGGGAGTGACTCCCCAAGGCCTGGTTTGTAAGCATTTAGAATTTCTGTCCAAAGGATTCGCATAACGCGGAATTTGGCGATCTCAGTAAAATAATCCGATCCAATTCCCATCCAAAACCAAAGGTTTGCAGCGGCATCTTCTATAGAAACTCCCGCATCCAAATGTTGGTTAAGGTAATCCACTCCCCAGGCAAGGGAATAGGCAAGTTCTTGGCTAATGGATGCCCCTGAATCGCGTAAATACAAACTATGGATACCCACTCCTGCAAAACCCTTTGTTCCTGAAAGAGAGGCAAAACTAGTGCCAATGGAATTCTCTTCACAGCCAAGTTCGCCGCAAAGGAGTGCGGTTCCATACGGATCAAAATCACCAAGTACCGTGTTATGCGAAGGAATTAGCTTTTTTAAGGTCTGGGTAAAATTGGGAGTTCTTGTGGCAAGGGAAACAATGAGTGGAATTCCACCAATTGACTTTGCCAATGTTTCTAAATCAGAAGGTGATACAATCTTACATCCAAAATGAGTACCATTTTCTTCATGGGAAACAAGGATAACTGCATCAACTCCCTTTTCTGAAAGAGAATTGGCTTCGGAATTTGTTGTGACAGATTCAGTGACTTTCCATCCCGGGTTTCGTTTGAAAACTCTCGGTAAAACAGGAAGGTCTTCTTTGCGGTAAAAGGGTTCAATTTTAAAACCTTCTTCGGTTTCCCAGGTCACTTTGTCCCAAGGATTGCCTTTTAGGTCTTTAAGGATTTGGTTTTTCCAATCTTCGGTGGATACTTCGGGGAAGTCTGAAAATAAAAATTCGTTCAATTTATTCCTCTACGATTTGGTAATCTTCCATATACCCAGGGAAGTCGCCTAACCCTCGTGTGAAGGTGAATTTAGCAGGATACACAACCAATCTTTTCCCTGATTGGATAAAAGTTCCAGAGAGAAGTGTAAATGGTGATGCAACGATAAATGCTGCGGTTCCAAGTACAGTCCCTGCAAGTCCCATGGGACGAGCAACAATGAGATCAATCAACATTTCTCCACCAGATGGTACTTCTCTCGCAGATAAGGTTTGTGTCCACAAAAGACAGATTAAGAAAAGGATAGACAAGGGTCGTGTTTGTTTCATAGGCTGATCACTCGGGCTTTCCATCTGATGAAATCTCGAGAATGATATCTGTGTAAAGTAAGAAATATGGCTAAAGAAATTGTTTTGTTTGTTCTCTTTTCTATTGTACATCTCCTTGCGATCGTGACGATCACAAAAGAAGATGTGTTTTATCTTCCATCCAAAATCATTCCAATCTTCATTTTGATTTTTGGATTGATTCGATTTTTCCCTTCTTTGGAAAAAAGAGGGAAATTGGTGGCAGTGGGGCTTGTTTTTTCCCTTTTTGGTGATAGTTTTTTAGCCATCCCAAAAGAAGGTTATTTTGTACCGGGCCTTGGCTCCTTTCTTGTTGCCCAGTTGATTTATTCCTACGCTTTCACCATTGATTCCAAAATCAAACCCATCCTTGCAATTCCATTTTTACTATTTGGAAGTTCCTTCTTTATGATACTTGCACCAAAACTCGGTGCCCTTATGATCCCTGTTGGATTTTATATTTCTGCCATATGCCTTATGGGATGGAGGGCTGCTGCGAGAAATTCGATTACGAAACCATTTTATTTAGGACTTGCAGGTGCTCTCGTTTTTATCCTTTCCGATTCTATTATCGCATATTCGATGTTTCTCAACCGTGAGATGGATCGTTCTGTTGCCTCACTTGGGATCATGATCACGTATTATCTTGCGCAATTGCTCATTTATTCGGCGACAAAGACAGAAGAGTTAGATGTTCAATCTGTGAAAAATACTTGATTCACTTCGCTCAAACGAGTATCGTATTTATGGTTTTACAAAACCAGGGAAAGGGATTATGAAATCACTAAAAAAAACATCCTTTATTGAAGCAGTAGCGGCTGCAATTGAACATGAGGTTCAATGTTTCAATTTTTATCTTAAACTTTCTGAAAGTTTACCAGAAGGACAAATTAGAGAACTCTTCAGCCAACTAGCATTAGATGGTGATGAGCATATCAAATACATCAAAGAAATTTACAAAAGTGCTGAAGGGAAAGAACTTCCAAACTTAAAACAACTTTCGGAAATTGAAAAATTTCATTCTTCTACTATCCAAAAGATTATGGATAGACTCGACCGAAACAAAAATGCAGAAGTGAAAGCCGACGAAAAAAAGGCAATCGAACTTGCGATCCGAGAAGGAGAAGATGCACGTAACTTCTATGCCACCATCCGTGGGAAATTCCAAGATCCAAAAATCAATTTGTTATTCCAAAAATTAGCAAACTTTAATGAATCCAACAATTCATTGTTAGAAGCACAAGCAATGGCGATGGAACAATCAACTCCAGCCGACCAAGTATTTTATTGGGAAGATGAAGAGTTACTCGCACAGGTGAACCCTCCATCTAAATCACAACCAAAACCGAAGGCACAGGCAAATCCGAAACCGAGCCAAAAACCTAAAACAACGTCGAAGGCAAAACCAGCACCAGCTACGAAAACTTCTACCAAAACGGTCACAAAGCCAGCAAACAAAGCTAAGGCGAAAAAAGCTGTCAAAAAGGCTTCTAAACCATCTCCAAAGAAAGCCAAACCGAAGGCAAAACCGGCAAAGAAAAAAGGTAAGAAAAAATAGTGAAGTACCAAGTCACCCATACATTCCCAGTCCCATTAGAGAAACTTTTACATGCGAGAGAGGAGCGATACAAACACCTAGACCAGTTCCCTGATCTAAAGAATGTCACCTTACTCGAAGAGAAAAAAGAAGGAAACCTGATCCACCAAAAACGAAAGGTGAGTTTGGAAGGATCTATGCCTGCCGTATTGTCGGCTGCTCTGAATGACCTATCCTTACTCGAAGAATCTACCTTTGATATCACAACGAATACCCATGAATTTAAAATTTCCCCGCCTGGGAAAGACAATGTGTTTGTGATCAAAGGGAAAAGCAAATACGAAGCCAGTGGTTCTGAATCCACAAGATCGTACGATGTCGACGTGGTATCGAGTTTACTTTTTGTTTCTCCCATCGTAGAGAAGGCAATCGAAGAAATTCACAAACATAGTTTGGAGAAGGATAGAAAATCCATCGCCAAATTTTTAGGGGTTGAAACCTAGGGAAGAAGTGAAAACTTCTCCCCCCTCGTTCCTTCGTTCTGTCTTAGAACTCAATTTGACGATCCTCATTATGGGGAACGTCACTTTGTTTGCCAAACTCCTTCCTTTCCCTGCGGTCACCATCATCTCGGGTCGCGCTTTGTTTTCCGTTTTGATCTTGGGTTTGTTTTTTGCACTCCGACGTAAGTCCATATTGTATAAAAATTTTAAGGACTTTAGTTTTGTTTTTGGGATTGGAATTTTATTTGCTTTGCATTGGGTTACATATTTCCATTCCATCCAGGTTTCTACGGTTGCGGTTGGGATGTTGTCCCTATTCACCTATCCTGTGTTTTCTGCCATCTTAGAACCTTTGTTTGGTGGAAAGAAGCCAGAACCCTTTGCATTATTTCTTGCTTCATTTTCACTCTTCGGACTTTTTCTCATTGTGCCTGATCTGTCTTGGGACAACCAAATGTTCCAAGGTGTGGTTTGGGGAGTGGTATCAGCTGTATTGTATGCGATCCGCAACTTACTCACAAAAGAGATGCATGTACATTATCCAAGTTCTCAAATTCTATTCACACAACTCTTTGCAACCTCACTTTTATTACTCCCGTTTGCTGATGGACTTTCCCAGATGCTTGCAGAACCCAAATACTTACTTTTTCAGGTGGTCTTGGCAGGAATTTTTACTTCCCTTGCCCATACAATTTGGATTCGGAGTTTGTCAAATTTATCTGTTACAACAGCAGGGACATTGTCTACCTTAAGTCCGATATACGGAAGTTTGGCGGCCTGGTACTTTCTTGGGGAAGTACCACCGGATCGATTATGGCTCGGTGGAGGGGTGATTTTGTTTTGTGCTGTGATGGAAGTATTTCGGAAACAAAATGAAAATAAGCCAATTGAAAAAGGGGAAAGGGATTAATTTTCTCCTTTGAGTTCATCTAATTCATTTAGAATCGATTCTAATTCTAAAATATAAGTTGCCATTGCAAATTTATTAGTAAAAATTTCGTCTTCAAAATATAAATACGAAAATCCTACTAACTCACCTCTAATATTAAAAAGTAATCCTGGAACAGGTTTTATCCTAGCTCTGGATGAGATTAGAAGAGATTCTTTTGTTAAATAATTTGATTGAGGGTAAATTTCATCACTGAAGTTCATTTTCGAAATGAAGGTTATAACATTTTGTGATTTCTCTTTTCGATTATGTGAGATTAGAATTAAAAATTGTCCAATTGATAGTTTTAAATTTTTGGGTAAACGAGTCGGTTTTAAATCGCTATTGTTTGGAATTCTTAAAATTGCAAGATTATTTTTCTCATCGATAGTTACAAGTTTAGAAGGGTATTTTTTCCCATCTGCAAGAGTAATTTCCAGATTCGAAGTATGATTTCGAAGTGCATATCGGTTTATAATGACTATGCCATCTTTATTATAGATTACTCCGACTCCAAGTTCGATGGAAGTTTGAGCTTCGGTATTCGCATTTTCTCCATCTTTTACGCTCACTATTACAATTGAATTTTTTACATCATTAAAAATAGATTCAGATAAATTGATAAAAACAGATTCATCGAAATCTAAACTGACACTCTGTGCAATGATGGTATTCGTTTGGAAAATAACTAAAATTTGAACGATAATTTTAAATATATATTTCATATTTTGATCGAAGTTGAGTATCTATTGAGCGAAATGATTTCGTATGATAAGTCCAATTTTAAAGATTGAATCCTTTCAAGTATACTTGTACATAAACTTGTGTCGATTTAATTTTCATAGATAAGTTTTTATTCTACAACTAAAATCCATTGCCACCGATGGTAGCGGAAATCCTTTCTGGGAAAGTAAACAAACTGGAAACGATCAAAAGATTCCAGAAAGATTGGAGCGGACAGCGGGATCGCCTAATCGATGGAATGCGAATTGTCAAATCCATTGGCGAGGCGCCCCCTTAAATTCCAAACAAATTCAAAAATTATCTATTCGTGGAGGTGATGGATCACACGTACCAGTTTGTCTTGGACTTCTTTTGCGATGGTTTCTAGTTCGGAGTTTTGGACAAGTTTTGTCATGGTCATGGGATCAAAGATAGAGACTTTGATTTCTCCGTTTTTTTCTTCTGTCACTACTACGTTGCATGGTAATAACATCCCAATTTCGTCTGTGGTTTGTAAGGCTCTGTGCGCAAAGCTTGGGTTACAGGCTCCAAGGATTGTGTATCGTTTGAAATCGACTCCAATTTTGTCTTTTAAGGTTTGTTTGACATCAATGGTGGTAAGAACTCCAAACCCTTCTTTTTTGAGTGCATCTGTTGTGTCGAGAATCGTGTCTTCAAAACTCTTTTTTCTGTGTACGGTTAACCCTAACATAAATCCTCCGAATTCCTATACCCCATAGGGTATAGGAAGTTTTAAGAAGATGCAAGAGCTTTTTTCATTTTTTTAAGGAGAAGATTCTTTTTTGGGGAGTTTTTGCATCTCCTCAACGCTTGGCAGTTGATTGGATGCGTGCCTGATTTCACCTGAGGCATTGAGTAAAAAGTATTGGGGAAGAGCTTCGTTTTTTAAACTGGCAAATCTGTCATCGAGAATGAGAGTTTGGAATTCGTTGTCGCGAGGTGTGAAGTTGAGTAAGACATAGGTTCCGAGGTCTGGTTTTCCTTCCCCACATTCCAAACCTTTTAACATTTCACAACGGGATTTGGTGACTGCAAGTAAAATGAGTTTTCCTTCTCTCGAGGCTTGTCCAAATGCGAATGACTTATTGTGACCCCAGTGAATTTCTTCGCTCGCCATTTGGTTGATTTTGATGTAACCAAAAACGAGTAGTAAAATAAAAAGTGGCATAGCCAAAAAACCGACGAGGTAAAAAACGCGAGAATATTTCTGCATACAAGTCTATGGAAAGGAACTGTCCCATTCCCGCCAAGTTCAATTTTTAAGCTTTCGTAAAGCTAAAACTTTAAAAAAAACTACACTCTCTTCTTCCCATTCCTATTCTGGTTCAAAGAGAGAATCCTTAGGAGTATTTAATGGAGATTTGGTACACAGAAAAATTGGAATTAGAAAAAGGGCGAGCTGTTAGTTACCGAGTAACAAAAACAATCGAAAGCCTACAATCTCCGTTCCAAAAAATTGATATATTTGAGACACAATCATTCGGTCGTATGTTTACACTTGATGGTGTAACAATGGTTACCAACAAAGATGAACATTCTTACCATGAAATGATTGCTCATATTCCTATGATGAGCCATCCCAATCCAGAATCAGTTCTTGTGATTGGAGGAGGAGATGGTGGAACCGTTCGTGAAGTTTTGAAACACTCATCAGTCAAAGAAGTTGTGTTATGCGAAATTGACAAAGCAGTTGTCGACATCAGTTATAAATACTTTCCTGAATGTGCAGATGCCATGAAAGATCCGAAAGTTATCCACCATTATGATGATGGAGCAAAATTTGCGCGTGATAATAAAGGAAGATTTGATGTAATCCTTGTTGATTCCAGTGACCCAGTTGGTCCTGCAGAAGTATTATTTAAGGAACCATTCTTTCGCGATATGGCAAGTGCCTTAAAACCAACAGGGATCATTGCCACACAAGCTGAATCGTTTTGGTACCATGGTGATGTGATCACTTCACTTTTTGAATTCATTCCTAAGATTTTTCCTGAGTATGGTTACTATTACACAACCATCCCAACTTATCCTTCCGGGATCATTGGTTTTACTTTTTTATCCAATGCTATTGATCCATATTCGGTCACACCAGATCCGAAACGTGTGCCAAAAGGTCTTAAGTATTATAGCCCTGAAATCCATAAAGCTGCTTTTGTTTTGCCTGAATTTGCAAAAGCATACATCAAACGAAAAGGTTAAAACTTTGTGAAATTTCGATTTGTTTCCAATTTCATTTTTTGTTTTTCCCTTTTGGGAAGTGCAAATGTTTTGTTAGCGCAAGAAACAAAAGCAACAGAGATGGAATTGGAAGCAGAATCGTATGAAGAACGCGGGTATCCTAAACGTGCGAACCTCATCCGAGAAAAAATCAAACGAATACGGAAAGAAAACTTTCAAACCAAAAATCCAGAGCCCGTTTACATTCCTTCCAATGCAACATTACCTTCGACAAACAATGGTTCGCTTTCGTTTTTGGATGGGACCTGGGAGTTTGGATTTAGGTATATTCGTCAATACGCTGATTTTCGGTCTGGCAAGGAATGGGCGTTAGATGATGGCCAAGTGGCATCCCAAGCAGGGACACCCTATCTGCCAAGGTCTCCGATAGGGTACCAAAACATCAGAAGCCTTCCTTATTTGATGGAATGGGAAGAAACAAGGAAAAATTCAAATACATTTTCACCAAAAATTTCTTACCAACATAGTTCCAAAAAGTGGGGAATCGAATACATGTACCTGCAATTTTTCACGACTAGGAATTATTTCTCATTTGGTGATATAGGTGGTTTTCAATCTGGTTATCAGACGGATCGTTTTATGGGTGCTGATCATAAACTCATTGTCCAAATTTTTGAGGACTATTCGCATAACAAGAAGTTTGTTTGGGAATTTGGTTTACGGATAGGGTCTCTCAGTACCAATTCTTCCCAACATTCCCAGACATTGGGCCAAACTGGTTTGTTTCGGGATACCATCCAATATGTAGCTCCGAGTACTGGTTTTAAGTTTGTGCACCAATTTTTTGAAAACTACTCTTATGAGTTAGGTGGGGATCTGTTCTTTACCCCTGTGGGTAATCTGAAATATAGAAGGGATAGTTTCACTAGTATAGGTGGGATGAGCCGTTTTAGTGGGGAAAGGGTTGTGACAGATGAAGTGTATTCTTTGTTTTCAGAAAATAGGATACAAACCACGATCTTTGGGTTAAACATTACAACCCAATTGAACTGGGCACCTTTCCAAAATCACAAATTCCATTTAGGACTCCAATCCATCCAATACAATTGGCGTGCCAATGAATCGGAGCTACCTGGAATACGGGCACTCAACCCAGAATCCTATTTGGCTGGGGCACGAGATTATTATTTGAGTTCTGCGTTTTATGAAGCAGATGGGGGGAAAGGTCGACCCATCCGATCGTATCACATTTCAAATTTGTACTTTGGGTATACGTATGTTTTTTAAGATTTTGGATCGTTCCTATGTCTTCGTTTTAATCGTTTTTGGATTTTTACAATGTGGGATTTCATTGAGAGTGTATAGACCATTTCCCAATGAAAGGGAATATGATTTTGTTAAAAAAATGGATCATATTGTGATTCAAGTCAAAGGAGAAAATCGGATCCAAATGGGAGTGTATGATCCCTATTTTTTTGATTCAGAAGCTCTAACCAATGAATACGGTCCTCTCTCGTATTTGATACGAAAAGAACTTTCGATTCGAGAATCCCGTTATCCCTTGTTAATCGAAAGGGGTGGGACTATATTAGTCGAAGAATTTCAGTTGGTTTCGTTAGACCGATGTTCAAAAAATTTAACATTTGTTCGGTTAAAAGCAAAATTTCAAATCCGAGGTTTTGCAGAAGAGGAAATCAATTATTATGATGAAATCGATTCAAAAGTCACTAATTGTTATTTAACAGGGAGTATCATTACATTGGTTCCATTGTTATGGTATGTTCCTTATAATGGATTTCGTGGGAATCGAGAAGACCAATTGAATCAATTAGGCCGAAATGCCTTGACAGAACTTTTCACTCAATTAGAAATCCATTCAGGTTTTATGGAAAAACCAAATGAGTCACAAAAATTAGAGGATCCTAAACCGATACCAAAACAAAATCCCACCAAACAAGAGCCAATTGATCCTAAGTTAAAAGAAATCATGGATAGTTTATGAAACAATTTGGGATCTTACTGTTATTTGGATTTGTGATTTTGTTTTCCAATTGTTATTCTTTGGAAAAACCATATACATATGGAAACCCTTACCATCCAAGTCCTGAATTTACAGAAGATGATCCTCAATTTGAGGAAGGGGAGCCAGTTTGGATTTTAGACCAAACAGGGAATTGGGTTTTTTCCCTACCTTCAAAACTGGTCTTATGGAATCGGAAAGCTGACAACCACCATATTTCAAAAGAAACAAAAGAATATTTGATTCGTTATATCAAAGAAAATAACCTAAGGGATGTTAAAGTTCGATTTAATCAATATGCTCCTTTATCTGAATGGAGACGATTGCCAAAAAACAAAAACATCAACCCGGTGATCCGATATTTTTTTGGTTCTATTTCCCTCTTAGCATATACGTTTTTGCCAGGCCGGTTGTTTGCGGGAACAATTGGGGGTGACCATTACAATTCATTCACAAATACAATCAATATTTACTCAGACTTACCTCCGGTTGCCATCCATGAAGGTGGACATGCCAAAGATTTTTCGCAACGAGAGGAAAGAACATTATATGCCATTGTTTATGCAATCCCTGTTGTTGGATCATTGTACCATGAGGCAAAGGCTTCTGATGATGCTTTGAATTATTTTGCAGAAAAAAACGACGATGCCCAGTTGAATTCTTCATATGAATTATTAACTCCGGCTTATTCAACATATGTAGGTGGCGCTATTGGCGATGTTGTTGTGAATCCGATTACTGCGGTAGCGGTGATCCCTGGACACATCTATGGTCGTTATAAAAAACGTGACATCCCCATTGAGTTAGAAAAGCGCAAACAAAAGAAAAAAATTAAGGAACCTAAATCCAACCCATGAACTCATTTATCTCCAAATTTCATAATCGCCGAGACCAACTTCGGTCCCAACTTTGTATTGGAATTGATCCAGAATTAGAAAAATTACCAAAAGTTTGTTTGGAATCAAAATCTCCCCTTGTTCATTTTTCAGAAACCATTGTCCGTTACACCCATCAGTATGCCGTTGCTTGGAAACCAAACATTGCCTTTTTTGAACGATTGGGGGCAGAGGGATATTTTGCATTAGAACATATGGTCCACTTAATGAAAGAGGTTTCTCCCCTTGTACCGATTGTGATGGATGCCAAACGAGGGGACCTTGCCAATACCGCCAAAGAATATGCGAAGTATTTTTTCCAAACATTAAAGGTGGATGCCCTCACTGTGAACCCTTATATGGGCCGTGATAGTCTTGTTCCTTATTTGGATCTTGGTGGTTATCTCTTTGTATTAGGGTTAACCTCCAATCCAAGTTCTTCAGACTTTCAAAAGTTAAAAACAAGTGAGAATGATTTGTATTTATACGAAGAGGTGAGTGACCAAATGGCTCTTCTCTCTGAATCCTATCCAAACCAAGTGGGACTTGTGGTTGGGGGAACCCATCCTTCGGAAATCGAATCGTTACGAAACCGCCATCCGCATCTTTGTTTTCTTGTCCCTGGATTCGGTGCCCAAGGTGGAGATTTAGAATCGATCATAAGAGCCTCTGGGAAAGAAGCTCTCATCAATTCCTCACGAGGCATCACACTCAGTACCCTTGCAGAAAATTATGGCGAAGTAGCAAAAAAGAAATCAGAAGAAGTGCATTTGATGATGAACCATCTCATCCCTTAACGGTCTAATCACCATTAGGGAAACAAGTGAAAGAAACATTAGCAATTGTCGGAACTGGGATCGCCGGTTTAGGATCCGCTTATTTTTTAAAGAACGATTTTGATTTAACAATTTTTGACAGTGCCGATTACATCGGTGGACATACTAACACGGTGATGGTGGAAGAAGATGGTGTCGAAATACCGATCGACACTGGATTTATTGTTTTTAACCACGTTACCTATCCAAATTTATTACGTTTGTTCCAAACTTTGGGTGTCCCAACAAAAAAATCGGATATGTCTTTTAGTGTACAACATGACCCCACCAAATTAGAGTTTTGTGGTTCAGGTCTTGCCGGATTATTTGCACAGAAAAAAAACTTATTCCGACCTCATTATCTAAAAATGTTACTTGAGATAAATCGATTTAATTCAACTGCACCTAAGATTTTGGACAATCCTACCTATGATGATTGGAATCTTGGTCGTTATATGGAAACTTTTGGTTACGGTAAGGACATTCTCAATTATTATTTAATCCCGATGAGTTCTGCTGTATGGTCTACTCCTCCTGATTTGATGTTGGAATTCCCTGCAAAATCTCTCATCCGGTTTTTTTATAACCATGGATTTTTGGGCTTAAGTACCCAACACCAATGGTACACTGTGGATGGCGGGTCTAAAGAATATGTAAAACGAATCATCCCACCAATTCAGGACCGAATCCGATTGAATACGCCAGTTCTATCTGTGAACCGGTTGCCGAATGGAAAAGTAGAAATTGTTTTACCAGAAGGCAAAAAGGAAGTGTTTGATAAAGTGCTTTTGGCAACACATGGCCACTTGTCAGCAAAACTTTTAGGGAATCCAACCAAACTCGAAAAAGAATTATTACCACTTTATCGTTACCAACACAATACAGCAACCTTACATACGGATGATACAGATATGCCGGCTCTCAAGTCCTGTTGGTCGAGTTGGAATTACAAAATTATCGAATCAAAAGAGGGAAAGATGGAACCTTACACTCTTTATTGGATGAATCGTTTACAAAATGTATCGAAGAAAAAAAACTATTTTGTCACCATCAATGATCCAGGCCGTGTTAAAGAAAGCCACACCATCAAAAAAATTGATTATGAACACCCTTTGTTTTCTGTGGAAGCATCACTTGGCCAAAATCGCCTTCCTAAGTTAAACGAAGAAGGACCTATTTATTTTGCGGGTGCTTACTTTCGATACGGATTCCATGAAGATGGATTTTTGTCTGCGGTGAATGTTGCTAAAAGTATCTTAAAAAGAGACCCATGGACCTAAATTCATGTATGTACGAAGCGGACGTATTCCATATGCGGACCGCACCTACACAAAATAAATTCCAATATAAAATATTTAATTTTTATATTGATTTGGAAGAAATAGACCAGTTGTCCCACAAAAGTTTTTTATTCTCTAGGAATCGTTGGAATTTGTTTTCGTTTTATGACAAAGATCATCTTCAATTTGGAAAAGATTCTGTGTATGAAAACATCAAATCGTTTTTAGAAGTTTCTGGGGTCAAAGAACCTATTGGCAAAATTTATCTCCTTACCAATTTACGTGTGCTTGGCTACGTGTTCAATCCTGTGAGTTTCTATTTTTGTTTTGATACAACAGGGAATCCCCTAACTGCGATTGCAGAAGTAGGGAATACATTTGGTGAAATCAAACCTTATATAGGATTATTCCAAAAGGGAAATGGAACAATTGCCAATCCAGATGTATACATTAGAGAACAAAAAAACTTTTATGTCTCTCCGTTCATTCCTTTGGATTCTGAATTCGAATTTCGATTGAACTTTCCCAATGAAAAATTACAGATCGGTGTCGACTCTTATGAAAATGGAAAACGAATTTTGATTACTTCCTTTATAGGAAAAAAAATTCGCTTTCAAACAAAATACTTATTAAAACTTTTCATCCAATTTCCATTTATTACCGTCAAAATAATAACATTGATTCATTGGCAAGCATTCAAGTTGTGGATCAAAAAAATTCCTTACATACAAAAACACCAAAACTTAGAGAAACAAACAGGAGTTCCCCTTGGAAAAATCAGCGAACCAGTCCCTCTTACAAGAAACGATTGATTCAGAGCTTTTTACTGAACTGAAGGATAAGACAGTCACCGAACAATATCCTATTTATAAAAAAATATTTTTTAAAGCAATGAGTTCCATGAAACGTGGATCTCTTCGTATGATTCTACCTAACGGAGAACAGGTGATCCTTGGGGATCCCAATAGTTCATATGATGTTAAGTTTCATTCTGCTCTAGTACATGTTAAAAACCCTGTTTTTTTTAAAAAATCAGTATTACATGGTGATATTGGTTTCTCTGAATCTTACTTAACAGGTGATTGGGACACAGATTCAATCGAAAATGTAATTTCTTGGTTTATTTTAAATGTGGATGAAGCACCAAATTTATCGGGAGCTAAGAAAAAACTTTTTCATTTGGATTTATTTAACTTGGGAAATAAGTTTTTACACTTCCTAAGAAGGAACACACTAACAGGAAGTAAAAAGAACATCGTAGAACATTATGATTTAGGGAATAGTTTTTATAAATTATTTTTAGACCCAACGATGACATATAGCTCTGCTTACTTTGAATCACTCGATCAAACTTTGGAAGACGCACAAACCACAAAAGTGGATAAACTATGCCAAAAGTTAAAACTAAATCCAAACGACCATTTATTGGAGATTGGAAGTGGTTGGGGTTTTTTATCAATCCATGCTGCTAAAAATTATGGTTGTAAAGTTACAACTGTTACCCTTTCGGAAGAACAATTTAGATTTGCTAAGGAACGAATTGAGAAAGAAGGATTGTCTGACAAAATTGAGATTCGTATCCAAGATTACAGAAAGATAGAAGGAAAATTTACAAAACTTGTATCTGTTGAAATGTTGGAAGCAGTAGGGGATGCCTACTATGAAACTTTCTTTCAAAAGTGCCAGGATTTACTCACTCAAGATGGTATCATGGCATTACAAGTGATCACTTGCCCAGATTCTAGATTTACATCTTTCAAAAAAGGAATCGATTTTATCCAAAAACATATTTTCCCAGGGTCTCTGCTTCCATCGATTGGCCGAATGAACCAGGCAATCAATCGAACCGGCGATATGTACTTACATCATTTGGAAGATATGGGTCTGAGTTATGCCAAAACGCTTAGAATTTGGTTAAAGGCTTTTGAAGACAACCTAACGGAAGTGAGAAGCCAAGGTTATAGTGAAACATTTATTAGAAAATGGAGATACTATCTTGCTTATTGTGCTGCCGCTTTTCAGATGCGAAACATAAGTGTGGTACAATCTGTTTATGTAAGACCGAATAATTTAAATATTTAAATCTCATTTAAGTATTTTACCTACCAATGGATGGATGAATTTCGATCCATTGGTAGCCATTTCCCTAAAAAAACATCTTGCCAATCCAAGGGAAAACCGTATCCCTCTGAGTATGAGAGAAACCAGATCTGTTTTTACATTTGATGAACCTATTGAACGATTGTGGTCAGCGGTCACCGTTTATGAAGTGTTAGTGCATTGGTTAGCAGATGAGGTACGTGGAAGGCCAAAAGTAGGTGGGGATTTTTCTTGGACTTGGAAACTAGGACTTGAAGGGAATTTTACCTCTCACGGTATTTATAAAAAAATTGAACCATTAAAAGAACTTGTTATGGAATGGAAAGACCATCCTGCAGGTGATATATTTTTACAATTATTGTTTGAATCAACAGGACCTAATTCTTCCAAATTAACGGTCGTTAATGGAGGATTTCCTGACAATGATTCTTCACAAGTATGGCTAGACGGTGCCAAAGAAGCGTGGGATGGACAAGCTGTACTCTTAAAAGACTTTTTAAAACAAAACAAAGACATCAGCAAATTTATGAAAAAAACTTGATCTCTCGACCCTTTCTAAAATCCTGGTAAAAGTAAGGGTTGTTAAGGAGGGTTGGAAGATGGAATATCCTGAATTGGAATCTTATTTCCAGAAATTAACTGATATAACAGACCGTATCGCAATGATGAACAATCATTTTGATGCGACACCTGAGATCGACATACCACAGTTAGCTGATTTTTTTGAAGACATTCAATCGAAGGATTGGGAAAATACAGATAGAGAGTATTACGAACTCTTTACCAGTTATTTCACTTTCCATGTGAAAACTGTAGAAGAAACCATCCAAGAAGCACGTGAAATCTTGAATCCAGAAAATAGAGAACACGTGAAGAAATTAGTTAGCCATGTCCGAAAGGCAGACGATTGGTTTTTAAGTCTCAAAAAGAAACGCAAGCTTGCTCGTACACAAGTAGCATAATCGCAATCCCCCTCATTCGAAAGTCTGAGGGTGGTATCTCAATTCGCTTTACATTTTAATCCGTTTCCTTTCTCCTTTCAGATATGCTCAAGGCGCGGTTCCTTTTTTACCCAGTTTTTCTTTTGATTTTTATGTTTCTTGTGGATTCTATTTTTAGAATTCCTTACATCCAAACACTTGCCAAAATTGATTTAACAGCCGTTAATTATAAGGCAAAATCGGATTTTTTACAAAAATTGATCGAAGAAAAACCTGGAGTCAAAACACCTAAAACAAAAAAAATAATGTTGGTACTTGGTTCCTCCCGCCTTCTTTATTTTGATCATGACGAACTTGTATCTTTTTACCCTGACTGGGAGATTTATAATTTATCATCGGCTGTAACAACTCCCGCTTATTATGATTTTCAGCTCACTAAAATCTTAGATGCAGGGATCAAACCTGATCTTGTGATCATGGAAACAGATCCCAATCAATTCAATCAAAACTCTGTATTTAAAAGTTCAAATCTAACATATAGTTTTGATTTGGGATATGTATTGTCTAATTTATCGTTATTTGGGAAAGACCATGTTTCGTTCTATCTTGGTCGCAAACTTTTTGCTGTTGGAACATATAAACCATACTTAGATCAAATGTGGAAAAATTATAAAAATCCATATTTAGATAATGTTCTTGGTATGCACAAATCAACTTATGATTACATACTTACACATAATGGGAATGGTTTATCTCCAATTGAAAATTATATGGAGAAAGATTCTAACGCATTACTTCTCACAAGTCATAGAACTCTTGATTGGTTGTTTGCTTCTTACCAAAGGAGTAGCATGCAGTTTGGATTTTATGAAAAAATATTGGATCGTCTCCAAACAGAGAAAATCAAAACAGTTATTCTGTGGCCTCTATCTTCTCCTGATTTTGAAACTTTGTTAGAAAAAGAGTCTCTTGTAAAAACTTGGGAAACAGAAATTGATACGATAACAAAAAGACATAACTTTTCAATTTTGAAATTGAAAAATGACCCGTCTTACACATGTAATGCTTTTGCTGATGGAGGGCACGTAGCAAAAGATTGTTACAGGGGCCTCATGCGTTCTATTCTATTGGAATACTTTCGTAAGTATGAGCCAAATCATTTGTAAATTCAATCCCACATATGGGGATAGCTCCATAAGGGGATGATTCTTGGATCACAGATTTAAGTGATCTAGGTTTACTTGGATTTTGGATTGGTACATCATCCTTACCTGGAGTAAATTTGAGGTTGGCATTTAAACCTTGAGGGGAATCCGCCCATAACACTATCCCTTGCGTTACTCCAGTAATACGACCTTGGTTTTTTCGCGAACTTGATGCAGAAATTGCCGGTGTATTCGTTGTATAAAAATTTGCGGCTCCTTGTTTGATCGATGACTTTGCTGTTGTCGGCGAAACTGGGTATATGATGAGCCGATTCAAACTTGTTGGCAGTGGGTATTTGGCAAGTGCAGCCGTCAAATCTATGGTGTTAGGTGCTTGTCCATCGGCAGTAACTTGTTGCACCGATGATACATTATTGATATTAAAACTCTGTGCTGTTAGAAGTGTGAACAAACGAAAGAATATATCTGAGTTGTTACTTGTGAGTCGAGTGGAATCAAAATTGGGACTTGATTTAAAAATTGAAATGAGATTACCTGTGGAATTGGCCCTTGTCCCACCTGTCCCAACAACCGTATTTCGGAAAAATTGTTGTCTCTCTGAGTCTGTGGTTCCAGAAATATCATAAA
The DNA here is from genome assembly GCF_004769525.1 of Leptospira bouyouniensis. Classification (NCBI taxonomy): domain Bacteria; kingdom Pseudomonadati; phylum Spirochaetota; class Leptospiria; order Leptospirales; family Leptospiraceae; genus Leptospira; species Leptospira bouyouniensis. The sequence goes on from NZ_RQFT01000001.1 coordinate 128,471, forward strand.
GGTATCTCATAAATACGTATGCAAAAGAATATTGTTTGAGAACTTCCGCATTATTATTCCAATCCAACAATGATACACCATTGATACCATCATTACATCGCGAATCATTAACTCCTGAATAACAATCCAATCGACTTGTTTGGGGTCCGAATCCAGCAATATCACTTGCCACTTCGCTTGTTCCTTCATTGATCCATAATTCGTCTGAATGGTTTGAATCGTACATTTTTGGAAATCGGAGTAGATGTTGGAACTCGTGAGCGGCTGTTGAAGCAAATGCATTTGGGTCTTTACTATTTGCAGCAATGAGTTCTCTTCCGTCTAAATATAAAACCTCTGCAAAATTGGATCGCACACGTTGAAGGAAATTATCAGGAAAATAGTTGATGGGATCAAAGTATCCAGCCACATAAGCACTGTTTGACGTTGCACCGTCTTTGATATCCATTACTAAAATTTTCACTTTCCCGTCACCGTCGACATCACTTGGTATCCCAAAGGTTTCAACAAGCCTTGGGTATGTGATTGTATCAAAATCTTTTGCGAATTGAATTAAATTGAAGTTGGTTGACAAAGATTTTTCTTTATAAACTTCGATAAAGTTTCCAGAGCTAACAAGTTCGACTGGAACGCAGACACTGCTTTGTGTTCGTAAATCTCGTGCCCATAAATCTGGTCCGGTGACACAGTTGGCACCAAAAATAGAATACACACCCAACAACAAAAGTAGGTCGTCATTTTTTCCATTTTGAGAATTAAGCTGATTGCATTGCGAAAGCGTTGTTGTTAATAAGAGAAAGGGGAGAAGGAATTTTATTCTGAAATGCATCATAAACTAGCGGTCTTGTTCCTATTTTCTCTCTCATTCATTTGGACGAATCCTTTTTATGGAAAGTCAATCGAAGGTTTGTATTTTTCTGACCGTCAAACAACTGAAAATGGATACTTAATATTAGGGATAGAGATTTTTTCCGAAAAGGGAAAGTCTTTTTATAACGCCCAAGAACTCCGTTACAAAAAAACGTTTGGATGGGAAGAAATCCTTTTTGTAGGGAAAGTAACGCATGATGGTGCAGACCTTCTCCTCACCCCAGAAGCCTGCCAAATCCGCGCCAAAGAAGTATGGGATACAAAATTTGCCTTATTACGCCGGTTTGATTGTGACCATTTAATCTTTCGTTTGTCAAAAAACGAGAATCAACAATGGGTGATTTCTGAATCCTTGCTTGGGACAAGGAAAAATCTGATATTCCTTTACGAAATCGATCACAGTGCTGGCAGTCCAGTCGCTGTCCAAATCTCTGGAATTCCTGGGAACGAAAGGGGGATTTGGGGCTTCCATTTGAATGGTCTGGGGGGCAAAGGGCCTGAAAAAACCTGGAATGCCTCTAAACGCATTTGGGAGCCTTTTTCCGGCTACAAAACGAGCGAGGAACTCCAATTCTACCGATGGAAACGATCCTTTTCTAATTGACCCTATCCTTCCTTCCAGAGACTTTCCTTATACATTGAAAAAGATCAGAATTGGGGTGATTGCCGCTGCTGGAAAAGGCACAAGGGCCTACCCCCGCACTAGTTTCATTCCAAAACCACTGTTTGTCATCGAAGGCAAAACCATCCTACATCGTAATGTTGAGTTAATGGTAAAAACCTTCGGGATTGAAAAAGTCTATGTCCTTGTAGGCCATCTTAAGGAACAAATCATTCAAGAGCTGGAACAAATTCGATTGGCTCTTCCGAAAGTTGTCATTGAGCCAGTTGATTGGACCGAACGTGGGCTGGCATCCGATGTTGCAAGTCTTGAGAAAACAATTCGTGAACCATTTTTAACGATTTTAGGTGATGAGTTTTATTATCACACGGATCATGAATCCTTTCTCAAAGTATTAAAAAAACATCCCAAAATGGCAGCATCCATTGGTATTGTTAAAACTTCATTATTGTCCAGAATCCGGAAAAACTATTCAGTCGTATTAGAAAATGATAAAATTCTAAATCTCGTTGAAAAACCTGAGAACCCACCAAACCAACTTCTGGGATTAGGAAGTTATTTTTTTACTCCTGAATATTTTGAATTTTTCAAAAAAACACCTGCTTCACCTAAATCTGGTGTGATCGAAATCACTGACGTCATTGATAAAATGGCAAAAGAGTCGAACGGTGGTGTTTATGCAACAATGTTAAATTGTGAATACTTTAACATAAACTCGATGCAAGATTATTATCATGCAGTTTATGAAGTGCGAAACGATTTATTTTCAAAGTTTAAAACAAGTTTAATCATTCCCACTAATAATAATGAAAGATCGATCACGGATGTCATTGTAGATTTCAAAGACAAATTTAATGAGATCATCGTTATTGATAATGAATCAACAGATGAAACGGTTACACTTGCTAAAAAGGAAAAAGTGAAAACATATACTTTTCCTGGAGATTCTGATCCTTCAAGACTTGGGGAACAAGTGAGACGTGGGATTGATTATGCAACGGGTGATATAATCGTTGTTGTATCCCCCGACGGATCTTTTCGTTCCAAAGATTTTCCGAAACTTCTAGAATATATGAAGGATTCGGACATGGTGATTGGCACAAGAACCACAAGACAGATGATCGAACAAGGTTCAAATCTTAAACCATTATATCGTTTAGTAAATTTACTTATGGGTAAACTGGTCGAAGTGTTTTGGTGGGGACAAGAACCTAGATTCACTGATGTGGACTGTCAATTTTTCTCTGTTTGGCGAGAGTCATATGATAGAGTAAGATCACAATTAGTCGTTGAAGATCGTAAGTTTATCGTCGAGTTAATGATTGATATCGTTAGATCTCATATGAGATGCATTGAGATTCCAGTTTCTTATTTTAAACCAGTAGGGCAGGTGGAATACCGCCTTCGTGATATGATTTCAGATTCATTTCAAATATTTAAATTGATATTATCAAAAAAGTTTTTCCTAGGAGAAAGTCGCGATGGCGAATAAAGTATTGGTTACAGGTGGGTGTGGGTTTTTAGGATCACATGTTTGTGAATTGTTTCGTAAGGAAGGTTGGGATGTTGTTAGTTTTGACAACATGACAAAATATGAATTAAAACGAACTGGATACGGAACAGACGCAACACGAGATTATAACTGGAATTATTTAAAGTCAATTGGTGTCACTATGGTTAAGGGAGACATCAGAAATTTAGAACACTTAATGGACCGAAGTGTTGATTGCGATTATATCATTCACACTGCTGCGCAACCTGCCATGACCATTTCGTGGGAAGATCCAGAACTAGATTTTTCAACTAACGTGATTGGTACTTTTAACGTAATGGAAGCAGCAAGGAAACACAAAATACCTGTTGTGAATACTTCTTCTATCCATGTTTATGGAAATTCCATTAACGATAGTTTAAAAGAAGATAAAACATCTTATGTACGTGAACCAGTAGAGATCCCAGTTACTCATCCAACAATGGTTGGACAAATTTCTCCACTACATGCATCCAAGATGAGTGCAGAACATTATGTTCGCTCTTACACTGATATGTATGGAGTAAAAGCTGCAAGTTTTCGTTTTACAGGAATTTACGGTGAACGTCAGTTTGGTGGTGAAGATCATGGATGGGTTGCAAATTTTGCAATTCGTTCTGTATTTGGTTTGCCACTACGCATATTTGGGACCGGTAAACAAACCCGCGATATTCTCCATGCAGAAGATGGAGCAAAATCATATTTAGAATTTTTTAAGAATCCAATTCCTGGTGTTTACAATATTGGGGGAGCGAGTCCTCACAAAATTTCATTATTGGAATGTATCACTCTGATTGGCGAAATCCTAGGTAAAAAACAAGAAATCCTATTTGAAGTGGAACGACCTGGTGATATGCGTTATTTCATTTGCGATATATCAGAAGCCAAAAAATTTGGATTTAATCCAAAGATCCTTCCAAAAGAAGGGGTCACTCGACTATTGAAATGGATAGAAGCTAACAAAGACGTATTTAATATTTCAGGAAAGTAAATTGGCAAATAAAACTTTAGTTGTCATCCCTGCCTATAATGAAGCCGCTACAATCGAAGAGGTTGTACGCGGTGCCATTGTATATGCAGATGTTTCAGTCACAGATGACTCTAGTAAAGATGAGACACCAATTATATTAAATAAACTCAAAAAGGAATTTGGTTCCCGACTTCATGTGATCCGACATGAAAAAAATACACATATTCCTAAAGGTATCCAAGATGGAATGTTGTATGCAGTTGAAAAAAAATATGATTGGGTCATCACAATGGATGCTGGTTTGTCACATGATGCTGCGTATTTAAAAGAATTTATACAATACCCAAATTGTGACTTGGTCATCGGTTCAAGAACCTCCACAGTAAATGTTCCCTTGTATAGAAAGTTTATATCTTGGTTAGCAGCGAAAGTGATGAATTATTGTTTATCAAACGGAATATTTGATCTGTTCGGAAATAATTTGCGAGATTGCACAAGTGGATATCGAAGGTATTCTAAACCTATGTTTGAGACTATTGCTTCGTACCCGTTGGAATCAGTTGCTTTTGATTTCCATATGGAGGCACTTTCGATTGTCTCTAAAAACAAAGGTACAATCAAAGAACTGCCAATTAAGTATGTTTTTTCCAACAGTAGTTTTAACCGTAAGGTTTTAAAACTTGCAATTCAGTTTGCAAAAAAACTTTTATTAAGAAAATGGAAACTAATTCCAGCTTACCCATAAAATCAAACCTTCTAAGTATCAGATGGAAGGTATTTCTTGTCACTATTGGATTGTTATGTGGCACATTTTTATTAGATAGAATCGTTTTTTTTGAACTTTATTTTTTATTTCCCAATGAAACCGAGTGGGATTCTTCTCCTTGGTACAATTTTATATATAAAACAAAAGAGTTACAGGCTACAAAAGACAAACATAGAACAATTATTACAGGTAGTTCTGTAGCACTATATTCTGTGTTACCTGATGAATTGAATCGAAAAATAAGTCCTCAAACCACTTACACTTTTTTTTCCCATGTGGCAATGACGCCAACGGACTTATTTTATTATAAAGAAAACTTACATAAATCGAATCCGAATTTGGTGGTTTACCTTCATAATTTTGCCGACTTACAATGGGAATATATGGAGAAGGATGGTGACTTATTTAAATTCCAGTATGACATTTGGTTACATCAATTGGCAGGTCGTTATCCAACCAAAACAATCTATCCAATTTCTTATTTGAAAGATTACTGGAATCAAATCGATAGAAAATCATTATCAAAATTAGTCACGAAATCATTATTTTATGTAAGTAGATTTCGAATATTCTTTTGGGATCCAATAATCGTTTTTATAGATAATCATTTCCGAAGTGGGAGAAAATACCATCTTTATCAAGGGATGATTCCAACTGAAGGTATATGGTCCAAAGGTTGGACTAAAAATATTGCAACGATTGAATGCACGGAGCAAAAAGAAACTGAGTCAATATTCATTCAAAAAAAAGATACAACTGTAATGTTTCGTTTTTATGAAAATCAAAATTCATTAAAATCTAATTCTCCTTCTCATATTCAATCCATTCAATTTCAAAAATCAGGTTGGGTTGAAATTCAGTGGAACAAAATGAACGAAAATAATAAACCTTGGAAGATTGTACAAATCGAAATACGATCGCAACAACCAACCGCAAAAGAAGTGAATTTGATTCGCTATGGAAAAGATGAAAAAGTAGGCATTCGTTTATCGCATTTTTTTTGCAAATCGAACCAAGTTGAAAATCGCTCTTACTCACGATCAAGTTATTGGGACGATACACGTTTTGTCCAAATGCCATTAGATGAATTCAAAGATGAATATTTTGAGCGAATGATACGGGATGCAGGAAATCGTAAAGAATTGTGGCGATTACATGTTGTACGGGAAGCTAAAAAAAATGTGAACACTGTCAAATTTGAACCTTGGTTAGAATACAATCGAATCTTACAAATATCTGAATTCTTTTATCAAAATCAAATTCCATTCGTTATCGTGCTTAGTCCTGAAAATCCAATCGAGTATTCTTTTTATAAAAATTCTCAATGGAGAAAAGATTGGATTTCTCACTTGAAAAATCAATTAGAGAAACGAGGTCAATCCTTGATTGATCATACGGAAGTTATAACTGATGTGAGGTATTTTTTTGATCCTCACCACTTAACATTCGAAGGTGCAAAGTATTATAATCCAATTTTTGAAAAGTCGATTGAGTCATACTCTTTGAGTCAAAAACAATGATTGTAATGGGAGAAACTAAATGATTTTAAAAAAATTGAATCCTATTTTTCATTTTCTAAACAAGAAACAATTCTTATCTATAACTTTGTTTTTTATCCTTTGGGGAATTTCTACAATTTCTTATTGGAAAAAATATGAATGGAATCCTAGCTCTATGGTCAACTTTGGTTATGAATTTGCATTACAAAACCAAAAAGAAACTCCTTCCAATTCCATATTATTTAAAGGTGAAACGGGAGATTTAGGAGCAGGTTACGATGGACAAATTTTTTATTATTTTTCAAGACCACTCGCAAATTTTAATTTAAACTGGCCGAAAGGATTTGATGAATCGTATCGGGCTCCCAGAATCGGATATCCATTGTTAATTGCAATGTTTGGAGTATTTGGAAAAGGTTTTGCGATTTTTGGGATGTATTTTTGGAACATTTTCCTTATCTTAGTTTCTTATTTTTACCTTCGAAAACTTTTGGATGATGAAACAAAACCATATACCATTCTTTACTTATTAAGTCCATTTGCTCTTGGTAGTTATTATGTACTTGTTAGTGATTCTATAATGGTATCATTACTTATCATCGGCTATTACTTTTTTGTGAAGGAAAAATGGATTCAATTTATACTGTTATCTAGTTTGGCTATCCTTACAAAAGAACCTGCTTTGTTTTTATTATTTCCAATCGGATTGTATGCTTTGATTCATAAAGATTGGAAAAAGATGATCATAGTTGGTTCCGTTCTAGTGATTCCAGTTTGTTGGCATCTTTATTTATCATACCGTTTCCCAAATTGGAGACCTGGCAGACTGACAGACTTTATCCTTCCATTTGAAGGATTAATTTCGTATATGGAATCAATTTGGAGACAAATAGCAGCGGATTCAAATTTAAAAGAACTCGCTCGTTTGTTTTCTAGATTCCCATTAGTGGTTCTCTTTTTTCTCGGAGCATTTTTGCCTTTCACCGGCAAACTCAATAAAGGATGGGAGTTTAGAATTTCATTCCTTTTGATTATGTTTATGGTGGCGACAGCTGGTTACTACCACTTTTGGTCAGTGTATGAAAACGTTTCGAGAATGTTTACTTTATCAATTCCTGTTTTGTTATTACTAATGAATTCCGATAAACAACTTCGAAAACAAGAATATATATTGGTAACGCTTCTTATTTTATTTTTGTTTGTTATAAAAGTTTTGTTTATTTCAAAACAAATGAATTTCCAAGTAGGTTTTTAAAAGTTAGAATCAGATCCGATTTGGAAACTCTTTTTAGCTTCTTCGTTAAGTGAACTGATTTCTTCTTTTTTGAAAATCAGTTCATATCCATCGTTCATAATAAATTTGATAAATGGTGACTCATTTTGGTTCACTACCGTACGTAATTCCTCCAATGAACTGATTTCATGCCCATTGACAGATTTAAGTATTAATTGGTGGGTATTGTGGTATGCTTTGTTGCCCACGAGGGGAACTACTTGAGATAAAAATATTATTTTACCTTCTTTTGAATTTCTTTTGATTCGATAAAAATCGTTTAGATACAAAAGTTCTTTACTCACACGATTACGCCACTGGTTGCCGTGGTCGGTTAAATAATGTTCGGAAAGTTCTTGAAAAATAATTCCAGCTAACATCAAATACTTAGGCATTTGGAATCTTGTATTCCCATGTGGAATTCGAATTGAGAATTCATTTAATGGTTTTAAATCCATTTCCAAAGAAATTGGTTTTTTATTTCTGAGTATTTTTATTTTAATTTTTTTATCAAAAGCAGATTCTGATTCATAAGTATTGTGAAATAGATATGACATGTTTAATTTTCCAAATTTTGGATGGTCAAAATATCCTTTCGGATCAATTTTGAAGTTTGATACTTCTAAAATAACATCTTCTATTTGTAGCAGGCCATCAGCAGAAGAACTGGGATAAATTTCTGCCACAAGTACTCCCAAATCATCTTTTCGGAGTCCTAAAACATTACGAGAAGCACTATCCACTAAAGGTTTGAATCGGAACCCCTTGAACGGAAAGGTTTTCCCATTTAAGAAATGTTTTATGGCAAAAGAGGGAATCATTTTCCCCATACCATTTTCCTTAAATTGGTATAAAATCCCTTGTGGAATTCTGGACGATGAATCAACGATGAGTTCACCTACACCATCCAACTTTTCTTCTGATTGGATTTCAATGTATGGTAGTTCCACATAACCGCTTGCATAAGATTCTATATCCATTCGAACCATTCGAACTTTTTTTTCTTCAATATTTCTTTGGTCCTTACCTTCCATAACCAATCCCAAACCAGGTAAAAATATTTCATTCGGGAATTGGACTTCTTTTAAATCTTTCTGAAAGGAAGGATCATTTAACTTCAAAATGGCGAGACCCAAATCAGCATCCAAACGATCTAGTTCAGCTGTATAAACTTTGAGTGCATCAGGTTTTTTAACTTCAATGTTTGTATAAAAATAAATCGCTTGGGCAGGAACTAAGATTCGATTGTCACCAATATAAATCCCGGTTGATTGGCGAATTTCTGGATTTTTAAATCTCCAAGGTTGGATGTAGTTTGGGTATACAACTGTAACTTTAATTTGTAGAATTGATGCGTCATGATTGGCAACAGGTACAGGTTTACTTTCCAATTGATTTACTATGAATAATAACGTGATAAAACTATAAAATATTTGAGAGAGGTTTTTCATCTATTTATTTACCTGTAATATGATAGGTTCTTTTGATTTGTTCGTCAGCTTTTTCGGATTCCTCTTTGTCTAAAATCATTGGTACTTGGATTCCATAAAAGTGGATTTTAAAAGTTTTCTCTTTTGAGTTTTGTATTAAATTTTTGAAGTGGTTTAGGTTTTTCACCTTTATTCCATTAAATGACTCGACAACCATGTTCAAATAAAAATCGGAATGTGAATTCGTTGGGTGAGGTAATTTCCTATATAAAACAACGTCTTCTGTTTCGCCATCTAACAACTGTGATCCTTCGTAAAACCTATAAACCAATAAACTTCCACCTTGAGTTTGGCCAATTTTACTCCAAGTTTCTAAAAGATCTCTATTTACTGTTTGGAAGACAAGGCCACCAAAAATTAGATAATCATATTCTTTGCCATAACTAGATCTTTGGTTTTCCATTTGTGGCATTTTTTTGGCAGGAAAACTCACTTGTATTTTTTTCTTTTTTCGAATTAATTCGAATTTGATTTCTTCTCCAGCAAATTTATTATCAATTACTTCCAAAAAATCAATGGAGTTTGTTTCCAATAAGTTACCGTTACGACCAATTTTACGACCGTCAATCGCTGTCAGATAATCACCTGGAAATAGGTATCCATCTGCCGATCCATTTCTGAAAACTCTTGTAATAAAAACTCCTTCTTCGCCATTTGGAATTTCATAATATTTTCTATGGGATTCAGAAAAAGAGTTTTGTGTTTGGATACCAAGTTCTACATAGCCATTGTAATTTCCATCTTCGATATCTTTTAAAAAATGTTCGATTACATTTGTTGGTATGATATATCCAATATTTTCTCCTTTTGTCGATGCTTGGAAGGCAACACCAACAACTTTTCCATTCTGTAATGCTGGACCGCCAGAATTTCCTGGGTTAATTGCTGCATCCACTTGAACAACCAAATGGCTATCGATTTGTGAATGTGCATAATTAGATTGTTCAATCCTCGAGACAATTCCACGACTGACCGATATTTTACTGCCTCCAATTGGATAACCAATGATATCAACTGGACTTGCAAGTTCTGGTAATCCACCTAACTTTAATTCTACACTATCGGTATAAAATGATTGATCCGGGACTTCTAAAATAGCCAAGTCACAATCGTGTGCAATGTATAATAATTTCAATTCAAACCATTCCGTTTGGTTATTCCTTTGCGCTTCAATAAATTTGGCATTGGAAACAACATGGGCATTTGTCAAAATACGGTTTTTGGTAATGATAAATCCTGAGCCAGTGGATGCAGAGATTCCAGAAGACATCCAAGGGGAAAAGGGATCTTTTGCTTGTGAAAATACACGGATTTGGACTACAGATTTCTTAATTTCGTCAACAGATTGACTGTTTGCATCTGCATACAATGAGTCGGAGAATAAAGAAAGAAAAAATAAAATAGTACTCGCAAAGGCAAGTGGGTAGGTTAACATTTTTTTCTGTTTCTGCATGAGTTTATTTGAATCCATTTTATTCGGATCGGTAGCCTTTTTTTCTTTGATTACGGGCATCGTTTCCTTTAGGAAGAATCCTCGCACCGGAATGAAAACAAGTTTTTCAATCCTTGCTGGTTTTTTCTGTATTGGTAATTTGACAATCTTACTCGATACTTTGATTTTAAAAAACCAAATCCTAAATCACCCACATTTCATTTCCACATTCCTTGTATTTCTGTCCTTTGTACTCATTTTATTTGGCTTACACTTCCCAACCTTTTTTCGCAATTTCCCAAAACTTTTGATCATCAGTTCATTTGTATTTGGTATGGGGACTATGTTGCTTGTTGTTGATTTGGGTTTACTCAACGATATTTATCCTGAAGCCAGCTTGATCCTATTGAAATATTATTATAATAGCTATTATATTTTAACATTTTTGATTTTTTCCTATTTGATCATCGCCAAACTTCGTTTTAATTTTCCAGCAATCCAAACGTTTATGGAATATATTTATTATGCGGCATTTTTTTCATGTTTTTCTTTTTTGATTATCTGTAATTATTCTTCGATCATTCCAATCAGTACTTTATATTTTTTGCATTTTTTTCTGTTTTTAGATTTATTATTCTTAACTTGTTTTATCGTTTTTTTATTTCATTATTCTTTTACAAAAGATTATCTCACACATCCATTTTCTTTTTTATTTGAAAGATCCAAACAAATTTTTGAAGAAAAAATTCCTGCCAATCATTCCAATTCAAGAATTATCAAAGAAAAACTTTGGAACTTATATGAAAAACATAATTGGAAAAAAACAATGGATAGTTTTTGGTTTCAAATCTTAGTTGATGAAACCTTAGACAACGCTTTGGAACATGGTGGGAAAAGGGAAGAGGACATCATCACAGTTCATGTATTTGAATCTCCAAAATACATAGATGTTTTTGTAATAGATAGCGGAAAAGGATTTAACCCAAGATTAATTCCAAGCCCAATTGAATTAGATCGTAAACTTGTGACAGGCGGAAGAGGGATTCACATTCTAAAAAAACTATTTTTGGTTCGATGGAATTTTTTAGGAAACGAAGTGAATATCCGAGTCGATAAAACAAAAAGCTCCGACTGGAAATCAAATGTTTAGTCGAAACTTTTTGTTCTTGTTCGTTAGATTTTAAGTTTTGTTCTTAGTGCCCTTCGAATTCGCAAATTGAAAAAACATCAATTCCATAAGTATCTTTGATTCTTTTTGCACCACCTAAATCTGGTAAGTTGATAATTGTCGAACATTCAATCACTTGTCCTTTTAAGTTCTGTACAAGTTTGATCGATGCTTCCAATGTCCCACCAGTTGCAATTAAATCGTCCATGATAAGGACTTTGTCCCCAGGAACTATTGCATCAGTATGGATTTCAACGTGGTCAACACCATATTCTAACGCATAAGATTCTGAAATTGTATTCCCAGGTAATTTTCCTTTTTTTCGAATGGGAACAAACCCCACTCCTAATTGGAACGCAAGTGCCGCACCAGGAATAAACCCTCTTGCGTCGATGGCGGCAATCTTATTTAATTTTGCATTTTGGTATCGTTCTACAAACATCCCAATGGTCAGTTGGAAACCCTCTGGATCAATGAGAAGGGAAGTAATGTCTCGAAACAAAATCCCTGGTTTCGGGTAATCAGGAATGGTTCGGATCTTAGATTTAACAATGGACATAAATGGATGAAACCAAAGAAGACTAGGGTCTTGCAATAAAAAAAGGCCGGCAAATGCCGACCTTTCCCAACATTCTAGAGCCTTCTAGATGTATTATCTCATTTGTTTGAGAGCGAGGATTCGATCTTCTAATGCCGGGTGAGTGGCGAATAGAGATAGGAATCCTCCTTTTTTCGAAGAGATTTTGAAAGATGCAATGGCTTCTCCTCTTGGGTCTTCTGGCATCTCTACCATTTGTCGGAGAGATTCCAATGCGGATATCATAGATTCCCGTCCTGCAAGTTTGGCACCGCCAGCATCTGCTCGGAATTCTCTCTGGCGAGAGAAGTAAGCAACAGCCATAGAACCTAAGATTGAGAAGACGATATCGAGAGCAATGGTCACAACAATACGAACAATATGAGCCATTTCTTCTTTCACAGCATTGGCTGCTACATAAGCAATGATACGTGAGATAAACATCGCAAATGAGTTCACAACACCTTGGATAAGGGTAAGTGTTACCATGTCACCATTTGCTACGTGAGACAATTCGTGAGCAAGCACCCCTTCTAACTCTTGTGTGTTCATCCGGTTAAGGAGACCTGTAGAAACAGCGACAAGGGCACTTGATTTGCTTGGTCCCGTTGCAAATGCATTTACTTCAGGGGATTCGTAAATACCAACTTCTGGCATAGGAAGGTGGGCTCTTTGAGCCAAGGATTGTACACGGCGGTACACATCCATTTCATGTGCTGAAGCTTGTTTTGGATCGATAACTTTCACACCCATCGTCCACTTCGCCATCATTTTGGAAAGTAAGAGGGAAATGAAAGATCCCGCCATACCCCACATTAAACAGAATACAATGAGTTGCGTTAGATCCAAACCATAGGCACGGATACTGAATCCCATCGAACCCAAAAAGGTAGTAACGATGGAAATCGTCGTCATAATCAATATATTGGTTAACAGGAAAAAACCGATTCGTTTGATCCAAGTCATAGGAAATTGTTCTCCTTACGGTTCTTAGTAGAACCTACATGTTAGACTGAAACTTTACGTTCTTTTGCAAAAGATTACAAGCAATTTAATGCCCTAAAGGATCCCCTTTTTCTTTAGAACCTAGGAACTGGATCAGTAAAAATAGGGTCGCAAGAGAGGTGTAGGCAATTGGGAAATCCCAATTCGCAATTTCTGTAAAACGGTTTAAAATGGCATTCCCTTTTAATTCGTATGCATGGATCCAACCAACCATCGACAAAAAAGCAGCTATGATTGCCCATACACTTGCTTTCAGCCATTCTCTTTCTAATATAAAAACAACCATCGCTGCCCAAATCATAGAGGTAATAAGAAATCCTTGGGAGAGAGAAAGAACACCTCCTAAAGCATATGGAAGGAATGGTAAATGTTCAGGGATGTCTGATAGTGAAAAATGAATTTCCTTCTTTGCACCTAATTCTAGTAATACGGCTTGTAATTTTCCATCCAAAAAGTAAAAAACGTTTTGGATAATGAGTACAGCCCATCCTGCAAATGCAGGGAGTAGTCCCACAACGACAGCAGGGGAATGGTGTTTAGGGATCGCTTGGAAAGCTTGGCTTGTAATGATAATCCCAATCCAAAGTACAATCGCCATGCCTGCTTCCACTGGGATGAGAGCTTGGATTAGGCCCATCAAACCAAACAAACTCACGACTGTCATAAATACACCAGATAACATCGAATAACTGTGTTTTGCTCCTAATGCCTTCCAACCAGGGTGACCAATATAAATTGTTGTAGGGAAAGGAGATCCAAACGCAGTGCCTGCAAGTGTTCCAATGCCGTTCACGAGGAGCGAAGTTTTGGTATCAAAACTATCGCCAGAAGCTTCGGCGGATTCAATATTTTGTAAAGACCCAATCACATTGAAAATTCCCATAGGAAGTATGATTGAAAAGTATGCCTGCAAATTAGCATAAGTTAAAGTTTCAATTAAAGAACCTAAGGATAGTTGAGGGAGGTAAAAACCAAGTGTTTCAAGACCTTTTTGGATTCCACCTACCTTGTAAACAGGGTCGCCCCAAAAACTAGAAAGGTAAGAAAGCAAAACTCCAACCAAAACAGATAAAAATCCACCAGGAATTCCAAAAGGAAAACGCACTTTGCCAAAATACTGCAGTAATATAATACCTAACGGAATGAAGGCGATCATAGGCCTTTCAAAAGTGCGTAATAAAAAATCCATCGAAATAAATGTGAGTGCAATTCCCGCGAGGGCAGAAAGTAAAGCTGCTCTTGGAGTGTATTTCCTAATTTTGGCTGCGAGGAAAGATCCCAATACTTCAATAAGTCCGGAAGCAAATGAGACAAGAAGTCCCGCCTTCCATGCCTCCTTATAATCACCTGTCGCTTGGTAGGTGGGGAACATCACAAAGAAGATAAAAGCAAAAAGCGAAACAGTATTGATCCCGTAAGGGATGGCAGTGACGTCATTTCGATTGGTTCGTTGTCCTAGTTTCCAAGCTTGCCAAGCGTAAAAAACATTCCCTACGAGTAAGGAAACGGCTGCACCAGGTAACACAACTGATGTGATAAAAGCCAAAGGGAATCCACAAACACCAATACAGAGAGCAGATAGAACTAAAAGTTGAATGAGATTGTCGACCATGAGGCCAAAAAATCCATCGAGGTCGCCGCGTGTGATGGTAAAAAAATTCATTCGTTCCTTTTGCCTCCAAAATCAACTCGAATGACATTCCCGTCACCAGTCACTTCTGGTTTTGGGGATTTAGGTTTTGTTTGAGAATCATCTGGATTTGAATGTGTTTCGATTTGCAAAAACCGAAGTTGAGATGCGGAGTTTTGGAATTTATCGTAGATCCGAAAGACCGCATCCCAAGGAATCATTGTTGGTTCCCAAGTAGATCCAAATTGTAATTCAGCAAATAAATAATCAGGTTTACTATCTAAAACTTTTACAGCTTTATCACCAAACACGAGCACTATGCCAGATTCTTTTTCGGCATTTAAAAGCCCACGTTTCCCAATCTCTAATTTTGGATGGGGCATTACATGGATGTAAAATACTCCGAAACGTTCCCAATATAAGTTGAATAAATCTCTTTTGAACTCACGTAATGTTGTGATTTCTTCCTGCGTGAGGTTTTCGCTCATAAATTCCTTTTACCGTGTGCTGTTTCCCATTCGATATATTCATCATGAATTTTGTATTCTGGAATGATATCCTTTAATCCGACAAAGATTTCCCTGTTTTTATTTGCTTTTGCCAAAGAAAACAATCGATTCAGTTTGTTTTGAAAGAGTAATAGATTGTAATGATCAAGTGGGGCAGCGATTCGAATTTTTGGATGGTGAGTTTTTTTGATTCCTTCTGCGTTTAACAAGAGTTCTTCGTATAATTTTTCACCAGGTCGTAATCCTGAAAATTCAATATTGATATCCTTGTATGGTGTATATCCAGAGAGGCGGATCATTTCTTCTGCTAACGAGAGAATTTTTACAGGTTCTCCCATATCAAGTAAAAAGATTTCTCCATGTTCTCCCATACTTCCTGCCTGTAACACAAGTTGTGTGGCCTCAGGGATGGTCATAAAGTATCGAATGACTTCCGGATGAGTCACAGTGACAGGTCCACCACGTTTTATTTGTTCTCTAAACCTAGGGATTACACTCCCATTGGATCCGAGTACATTGCCAAATCGGACTGTGATGAATTTTGTTCGAGAATTCTGAGAGATATGTTGTAAATAAATTTCCGCAGCCCGCTTTGAGGCTCCCATTACATTCACCGGATTTACTGCTTTATCAGTAGAGATAAGAACGAATCGTTCTACACCAATGAGCCGACAAACATCTGCTACGTTTTTTGTCCCCATCACATTATTAAGAATGGCTTCTGATGGATTGATTTCCATCATAGGAACATGTTTGTAAGCGGCAGAGTGAAATACAACAGAAGGTCTATGTTCTTCAAAAACAGCGGAAATTCTCGATAAATTTTTTACATCGGCAATCACTGGCCGAATATCGATATTAAACTCTGAAAATTTTTTACGTAGTTCGTAATCTATTTCGTATAACGGAGTTTCGGCGGCATCTAAAATCACGAGTACGCTTGGTTTGAATAAGGCAACTTGTCTACATATTTCTGATCCGATAGAACCACCAGCTCCAGTCACAAGGATCACTTTTTTTTCTAAATAAGAACGAATGGATTCGATTTCTAAATCAACGGTAGGTCTACCAAGTAAGTCTTCCACTTGCACTTCGCGGAGTTGAGTGATATTTGGTTTTTCGGCTAAGTACTCACCAAACGTTGGTAATATTTTAAAGTCAACTCCTGCACTTTCGCATTCTTTCATGAGTTTGCTCACAACCCTACCATCTGGTTGTGGAACAGTCATGATTACTTTTTTGATTCCATATCTAAGTAAAACTTTACCAATTTCATCAGTGGAACCTAAAATAGGTATCCCTTGGATATACCCACCTTTTTTTGAAATATTATCATCTAAGAAGCCGACAGGTTGGTAATCTAGGTTAATACTTCGCCTAATCTCAGTTAAAAAAGAGCTACCTAGTTTTCCTGCTCCAACAAGAAGGATGGGGGTCCCTTTTCTAGTTTTGTCGGAGCTAAAAATCTGTTCTCGTAACATCCGCCAACTTAAACTTCGTAAACACAAAAACCCAAGTAAGATGAGTGTATCTAGGATAGGCACCATCCGAGAGAGTTGGTAAAATCGATTATAAAAGAGTAGGGCAAGAGTCGAAACCAAAGAAGACAGGATGGTTGCTTTGATGATGGATAAAAGATCGTGTAAGGAGGCATATGACCATAAGGATCGATAAATGCCGGCAAATAAAAAAACGGAACTCCTTGTCACCACAACGATTGTGGCACAGACCCAAAAATCAGGGTAATTATCGAGAAACCCAATATTTTCGAAACGCACTAAGTGTGCTAGAAAATAGGACAAAAACATAAAGAGAATGTCTACAGGAAAAACCCAGTATCTTCTTGGGATCGATTTCATATCTGATAAATAAAGGTATTTGGAACAAAATTCCTTGTAAATACAGAATCTGTTCCGAAGAATAGAAAAGAGGAAAAACCTGTTTGAAATCACTTCTTTTCCGCCTTGCTGGGAACTTTTCCGCAGAAATAGGCTCGGAACTTTATTTGAAACTAAAGGAAGAAACCCATTCTCCTTCGCTTTTTTGCCTTGATTTTACGGAAGTCACAGAAGTGACCGAAGTGGGTTGGGAATTTCTAAGAAAAATGGCAGAACGGTGTAAAGAAACGGGATCCAAAGTTGCAGGTTTTGGACTCAAAACTCATATTCCAAACGAACAAATTTCTCTTTTAACTTTTTTTTCCGATGAATCTGAATGCATTCATTTTTTAGAATCATTCTTCATTGGTGATACACCTGCTAATGAACAAAGTCCGAAACCTTCACAAGAAGGGAAAACCATCCATTGCCCAGAATGCCAAACCTTACTTCGATTCAAACAAATGGGGGACCATCTATGTCCAAATTGCCAATCCAAATTTTTTGTGAACTCGAAAGGTTGGGTCTCAACTTACGAACGTTTGTTGTGATTTAAATGTTTTGTCGGGACCGCTTCCCAAGGTTTGTCTGGCCATGGGTGTTTTGGATACCTTCCTTTTAATTCTTTTTTTACTTCATGATACCCAATATTCCAAAAACTCTCTAAGTCTTTTGTAATTTGGACAGATCGTCTAGCTGGTGATAATAAATGAACTAAAATTTTTATTTTGCCTTTTGCTAAAGTTGGTAATTGTTTGAGTCCAAATAGTTCTTGTAATTTTACATATAACTCTGGTTCGGTGCCATTATATTGGATTTGGATGTAAGAACCTGATGGTACCTGGATAGATGAGGGCGCCTCTTTTTGGATAATGGATTGATTCTCATAACCAACATAGGATTGAAACGCTTCTAAAAATGGAAGGTGAGACAAACCAAATTTTTGAGTTTCAAAGTTTAAAAAAGGGAATAACCAATCTTTGGCATTGGCTTTCAAATGGTCAAATGAGACATTTAAATTCAATACTCCATTTTTTACGAGGAACAAAACTCGGTTATAATACTGGTATAGTTCTTCCTTTTTTTTCCATTCAGTTTCCCAGTCCAAACCGAACAAATATACTTCAAATGCCATTTGTAATGAATCTGGATTAGGTTTTTGAATTTCCTTTGATTCTAAGACTAACTCACCTAGCAAACGTTCTTCCTTCACTACTAAAAATGATTCTTCCTTCTGGTTTGTACGAATTTCGGGGTTTTCTTTGGTTTTAATTTGGTGACTTAGAGTTTCTTCTATGAGTTCAATTGAGATTGGAATGTATTGGGTTATGTAAACTGATTGTCCAAAGGAAATTGTATCAAGTGCGATGATAAACTCAGGAGGATTCAATAAGTTTAGATTCAATTCTGCAATCTTTCCATTCGAGAGTTTATATTCTTTTCCTACTTTATCCTTTCGTTTGCCAATTCGATCCGGGAAACCTTGGATCAGAAAAAATTCACGTTCATTTTTATTTGGATTTTGCGTAGGTTCATTTTTTCCTTTAAAAATGCTTAAAATTTGATCATAGATCATTTTTAATTCCATGTTCAACTGCGAGGAGGAAACAAACTTTGGGAACTCTTTTGCTTCTTTCGATTGGGTATCCTTTCCTAAGATTGAAACAATGTCGGCAATGAGTGATTCGTTTTGTTTTGGTAAAAGTGAAACAATCTTTGCTAATCGAATGGGTAAGGGGTATCGTAAAACCTCTTTTCCTGTTTGCGTCAGTTGCTCTTTATCATCCAAACAACCTAATTGTTTCAATCGTTCTGTTGATAATGCCAATGAACCTTTATTAGGTGGATCTAAAAAAGGAAGAGAGTTAATTTCTTCTCCAAAAGACTTTACCTCTAAAACCAACCTGTCTAAATCACCTTCTAAAATCTCTGGTTTTGTACGATCGTAAAAACTAGTTTCCTCTTCTTTGGACCATAGTCTGTAAACAAATCCTTTTCCCTCTCTAGCCGCTCGACCAGCCCTTTGTTTGGCACTACTCAAACTAATTCGATCTTTCACCAAATGTGTGATCCCAGATTCAGGATCAAAAACTGAATGTTTAAAATAACCTGTGTCAAAAACAACACGTACTCCAGGGATCGTGACCGATGATTCTGCAAGGTTTGTGGATATGATGATTTTCTTTTTTCCATTCAGATTAGGACTAAAAACCTTTTCTTGGTCTGATAAACTCATGTCACCAAACAAAGGTAACACAACGGAATCATTTTGAATTGATGGATTGAATTCTAATTGGTTTTTAAGGTCTAAGATTTCTTTTTTGCCAGATAAAAATACTAAAATGTCACCTGTCATCTGTTCTACGGCTTTTGGGACAAGATCAATTAATCTCATAATTGAATTTTTTTTTGATTCACCCATATAATAAATCTCTAGCGGGTGTGTTTCTGTTACGACTTGAATTGGTGGGTTTGAAATTCCAATGGAAGAAAAGTTTTGTCCTTCAAGTGTTGCCGACATAATGAGGATTTTTAAATCCTTTCGAAAGATTTCTTGGGATTTACGAGCTAGAGCAAAACAAAGATCTGATTCCATCCTTCGCTCGTGGAATTCATCAAAGATAAGCAAACCATAATCGGTAAGTTCTGGATCAGATAATAAATATTTTGTTAAAATTCCATCTGTCACAAATTCAACTTTGGTATTTTGAGTTGATTTGGAATCAAATCGAACGCGGTATCCAATCGAATTTCCTACATCTTCTCTAATGGATTGGCTAATTCTTTTGGCTGCATTTTTGGCAGCAATCCGCCTTGGTTCTAAGATACAAATTTTTTTCCCCCCACCGATACCTAACTTAAACAGTTCAAAGGGCAAAGCAGTCGTTTTCCCAGATCCTGGAGGTGCATCCAAAATAGTAACTGGGTTTTTTTGGATAGATTCAACTATCTCTTGTAAGGCGGAAAGTACGGGGAATGTGTTGGGATCAGAATTCACAGCAGGAGATAAAAAAACCTTCTATTTCCGGCTTAAAAAAGCAAACAAATTGTATTTTTTTGAAAAAATCACAAGAATCGGGTTTCCTGAAATTAATGAATCCAGTAGTATTTCCCTGTGGATTTTCAGAAAAAAAACTACCAATTGATTCAAAATTCTATTGAATATATGATCCAAAATTATGAATCACAACCCAGTTTAGATGTTTTGGCAGGTTTGGTTGGCCTAAGTCCATCTCATTTTCAAAAAATGTTTTTGACATTCGTTGGAGTTTCACCCAAACAATTTTTATCTTCTATAACAGTAACGCATGCTAAGCGATTGATAAAAAACTCTTCTTTATTGGACGTTACCTACCAAGTAGGATTATCAGGATCAGGAAGGTTACATGATTTGTTTATCAAAATGGAAGGAATGACTCCTGGAATATTTAAATCTGCTGGTGTTGGACTCAAATTGTATTACGAATTTTTCCCAACGATTTTAGGGGATATGATTGTTGTCTCCTCCGATATCGGCATCCAAAACTTACAATTCTTAGAGGGGGATGGTTCTCAAAACCAAAATGAAATCTTAAAGCAGATACAATCAAATTTTCCTAATGCTATTTGGAAGGAAGAAAACAGAAACCTTCACACTCCGGTAAAACATTTTTTACAAACTTTGACGTTTCCAAAGGATCCAATCCATCTCTCAGTGTTAGGTACCCCATTCCAACTTAAAGTTTGGCAGTCATTATTATCGATACCTTCAGGCGGAGTGTCAACTTATGGAGCGATTGCTGAATCCATAGGACAAACCAATGCACAACGAGCTGTTGGAACAGCGATTGGAAAAAATCCTATTGCGGTTCTCATCCCTTGCCATCGAGTCATCCAATCTTCAGGATTGTTTGGAGGTTACCGGTGGAATCCAAAACGAAAACAGACACTCATTGCTTGGGAGAATGCGATACACTCTCCTAAGGATTTGAATCAATCGTAGTTTAATGCGCAAGCATCCTTGTATGAGAAACTAAGAAAAAACCAACGAGCAAAAAACACTGTGCAATTAAGTATGTGATCCAAGGCACTTGGAATTCCCATTTAGGGTGTCGTGTGCCATTGATTGTCGTTTCTCCCATCACTGCATCAGACAATAAGAAAAATAATGCTCCAATTGTCAGATACATCCAAACTCCGCCATACAATAGATAGGCGTTGATGCATAACGAAACAAAAAAACATAATATTAGACCATACACAAATGCGGAAGCCATTACCGATTTAGAACGTTCGGGATTGTAAACTCGGAAGTAAAAAATAACAGCAGGTAAAACAAGTAATACTGCTGTTATGAGATACGGTTGGATGCCAGTATACAATTCGTTCCAAGAGATCAATTGGCGAAAGGAAAGGATGAAAAAAACTTGGGCAACGGCAAAACTAAAAATCCCACCAAGAACTGGGTCTTTCATGTATTTTTTTGCCAATGGGAATTGTAAATTGAACCAATCACCTAACATAGAAAATGCAATTGCGTATAGTGGAAACGCAAACCGTGCATGGCCAATTTGAAATAACAACCAGGCAAATACTAAGACTTGGAAGGAAAACCCTAAATAAATTCCTCGTGAGATTTCCAATCGTTGCTTTGGGTTTGGTTCTTCACTGATGGTAAACCAATGGATGAAAAAAGCAGATACGATTGCAAATGGAATGGCGGTTAGGATCAGATAATATACCATACTGTATATTACCATAGTCATTTTGAAATTGCAATCGGAAGTTTTTAGAGTAGTGGAATCCTTTACAAATCAAATGAAGTAAGACAGTCATAAATTAAATGATTCCGTTTTCCAATGTACCAATGGGTAATTGATAAAAAATTTTTTTTAAAAAAAATCTCTCAAACCGTAAATCACGTTCTAAAACGGCCTTCGCACCGTTTTTAACAGTTTGAATCTCCACCCTAACAAAACAGTACGGTTGATTGTAGACGAACTCGTATTATATTGGTCAAAAAATCAGACTTTGGGCCTGTATAATGCAAAAAAAGAACATTCTAATTCCATTCATTTCATTATTCTCTTTGATTTCGTGCCCCGGAGCGGGCGGTGGTGGCGGTGGAGCAGCATTTGCTCTACTAGGACTTGGTGGTGGAGGAGATGTCCCTGCTCCCAAACTCGAAGTATTGTATTCTGGTGTTGTGAGAGAAAGTGGGGCCACCATAGATATTGGCTCTGAACCTGTGAATACTGCTGATGGCAAAACTGGAACTGTGACAATTCGGAATGTTGGAACTGCTCCCATTACTTTACCAGGTACACCTAACATCATAGAAAAGTCAGGAACGAACGCTTCCGAATTTGATATTACACAGCCAAGTAGCTCAACCTTAGCAGCAGGTGCCTCTGTTACTTTCACGATTACATTTAAACCGACAATGCCGCTTGGTGCAAAATCTGCGATTTTAAAAATCCAATCCAGTGATCCTGCTGTAGCCGCATTCCAAATGAATCTAACCGGAACGGCAGAACCTGCAACACCACGTTTGGCAGTCTCTGTTGGTGCTACTCAGATAGCAGCTAACGGAAGTTATAACATTGGTTCAGTTGAAGTGGATTCCATTGGGGGAGCGGTTACCTTTACAGTGAAAAACACTGGTAGCGCCACAGCAAATATGGATAGTCCTGCTGCCACATCTGCCAATGCACGTTTTGCCTTGAATCTTTCTGGAATCCCAACAACAATTGCTGCCAATGCATCGGCAACTTTTACAATTCAATTTTCTCCTTTAGCCGCAGGGTCACAATCCTCCAATATTGCAGTAAACTATGATGGTGCGGCGAGTTTTGTATTCAGTGTCACAGGAACAGGTACTCCGAAGCCAGTTCCAACGATTGCTATTTCACACAATTCTAGCGATTTCACAAGCGGTGGTTCCATTCCTACATTTGGTGTCGTTTGGCCCACACTGACTTCAACAACGAAAACAGTGACAATCAGCAATACAGGTACCGCTACAATGACTGGCATCTCTATTACAAAACCTAGTGGAGATACATCTCAGTTTACGGTCAGTGCGTTTAGTACAGGTGCAACTTTAGCTGCTGGTGCATCGGGAACTTTCACGATCCAATTTAATCCTTCGACGGCAGGTACAAAAAATGCGGTTGTAAGGATTGCCACAACCAATGGAAATAATGGATCTGCTTCTAGTTCTGATTTAAATGTTACAGGAACAGGGAAATCTGGTACTGATGTTCAAGTTAGTTGGACAGCGACCAATGAAAAAGCAGTTAATGACACAGATGGAGGATACCGAGTTTGTTATAGCCAAACAAACGGATTTACTCCTACACATAATCCTCCGAGTGTCATCTGTGAAAACCAAGCAAATGCTGGTGGGACAACTCCTTCATCGAGAGTGATCACAGTGACTAATTTTGGAACATGGTACTTCAAAGTATATTCTTACGGAAAATACAACACAACAGGTGGGGCACCTTCCACACAAGTATCTGTCAGTGTTCCGAGTACATAAATAGAAGAGGCATCATCATATGAAAATGAATCAACAATCGATTACAAAAATTCTGACAATTGCGGCAATGTTAATTGCCTCAAATATTTTGATTTCCGATCCAATTTGGAAATTGAATCAAACAAAACTAGACTTGGATGCTCTTCGAACAAAATCGAAATCTTCCCAAAAGTTACCATATCTTCCTGGAGAAGTGGTCATTCAGTTTAAAAAAACCGTCCCAGACTCTGAACTTCTCCGCCAAACATCAAAATTAGCAACTGTCACGGGAGGTCTAAATCTAAAAGGCCACTTTACAACGGCTAAATTATTGGATTCAGAAACAATGGAAGAGGGACTTCGACGTATCAAACGTGATCCAAATGTTGAGTCAGTTGAACCAAGGTATTTATATTATAAACAAGCTTCGGCTCCAAACGATCCACAATTTGCAAGGCTTTGGGGTCTTAGTAATACAGGACAAACGCTCGCCTCTCCAAGTTATATGGCAAATTCGAGTAATCCAGGAACATCAGGAAAAGACATGAATGTTCTCGGCGGTTGGGATGTGACAACTAGTTGTTTAGGTAGCAATGCAATCGTTGCTGTGTTGGATACTGGCGTCACATATAACCATGAAGATTTAGTCGGAAATATGTGGGATGGATCTGGTGGTTGTGTCAACCAAAATGGTACTGCTATCGGTGGTGGTTGTCCAAATCATGGATACGATTTTGTTAACAATGACAATAACCCACGTGATGAAGAAGGTCACGGTACACATGTGGCGATGACCATTGGTGCTGTTGGTAATAATAGTATAGGGATCACTGGTGTGTGCCAATCTGCAAAAATCATGGCAGTTCGGGTCCTAGGTTTAGGCGGAGGAACAAACGATTCCGTAGCCAATGGAATCTATTTCGCAGTTCGGAATGGTGCAAAAATCATTAACATGAGTTTGGGTGGACCTAGTTTTAGTACTGCTATTAATAGTGCAATTGAATATGCAAGAACCAATGATGTGTTAGTTGTTGTTGCCGCAGGGAATGATGGAGCTAATTTAAATGGAACGGGAGCTTCTTACCCATGTGAAAATACAAATGCGAATTTAATTTGTATTGCTGCCCTCGATCAAAAACATGCTCTTGCAAACTTTTCGAACTATGATTCAAATGGGACTGCTGCAAATAGAACAGTTGATTTTGGGGCACCTGGTACTAATATTTACAGTGGGTATGGAAATGAAATTTCCTACAATGAAAATGCAACTAGTTATTCTGACTGGACCTATTCGACAGTAGGAACTGCTTGGTCTTCCACTACTTGTACGGTTCAAAATTTTAAAATGTTAGCTAACGTAGACTGTACGCTACCAAACCTTCTATTTGACAATGCATCTGTAACTCTTTCAACAGTTGCATTAAGTACAAATAGTATCGTCTACAAAAATTTCACAATTCCATCTGGATCTACCAATGTTTCTTTGTCGCATTTTATCATTAGTGTCGGTGAAAGACAAAATTCAACGTCATGTTATGATTATATCCAAGCAAGGTATTCCTCTACAGCAGGTTCCCCAGCGGGTGGTACGATTTTACCTATGTATGATTCAAATTTTGGATCATTTAAAGACCAACTTTGTTGGGACAACACTGATCCATTTGTAAGCGATACTTCAGACACAAAAATTTTAACGAATTGTATTGGTGGCGGAACGAATTGTACGGTTGGGTATCGTATGGTTTCTGATAATTTGGATGCTTTTCCAGGTGGAATCGTTGCAGATGTATACCTTACTGCTTGGGCACCATCAACAACAGCATATACGAATTTAAATGGAACTTCGATGGCGACTCCAAACGTTGCTGGAGTTGCTGCATTAATCCGATCTTACAATCCAAGTTTTACTTACCAAGATGTCATTACAAAACTAATTGAAGGTGGAGTGACAGAGACAGCTTTGACTGGTACAACTCAATATGGGAAAGCAATAAATGCGAATAATTCTCTCAAACATTTAAAACAAGTAACTGGAGTTACAGCTGTTTTACAATAGTCAAATTTGGTGCAGTTTGGTTCTGGTATCGACTTTAACCAGCTGCACAATATCTGGAGAAACCAAACCCGTACCAAACATGAGGCCGATCGAAGAGAAGAAACAAATGTTTGTGGCAGGTGAGTATTTGTTTGCAACAGAAGAAGGGGTTTCGATTGAAGAATTGAGATCCATATTCTCAGAATATGGAATCATATCCTTAGAGCCCCTCATCATTAGAGATCGCAGTTATAAATTGGTACTTAAGAACGATCCCGGCCTTCCAACATTGGAGAAAAAGACCACAAGTTTTGGTAAGTTTAAGTACATTGAAAAAAACCAAATCATGCAAAAGTATAAAATGAATCCTTAACGCTAAATTAAAAAAAACGCGTATACCCAACTTTGTATTTTGTCTAACTAATAATCGTGATCCTTCGTTTTAGTCTTATTCTATTTTTAATTCTATTCCTCGGCACTTGTACAAAAACAAGTCAATCTTATGAAGCCTGTGAACGTGCGGACTTGGATTATTTGGCATGTTCGCTTGTGATTTACCAATCCTATACATATTGTGCTGAATCTGCTTCTACTGTTTCCGGGAGTACTGAAATAAAGGCAGCTGCCAAATTTAGATGTGATGCAGAAAGACTTGTGGGTTCCTATTACTGTGAAGACATCAAGAAAAAAGCCTGTGGTACAAAATAAGAATCATTTGGTATCTTTGTCATTGTTTAGCTCAAGTTATTTTCTGCACTATTGATTGTATCAAAATTCTCTGTACACAAACGGATGTTCCTAACAAAGAATTTATGGCATAGGTTTATGGTCTAAGGCGTTTTGAAAGACCATACTTACGATCGATTTATGCCATTCCTTTCTGCGTAAAACCGTAAAGCCCAAGTGGTTTAACATAGGTATTCTCGAATTCTAGGACTGTGCCTTTCGATACAATGAGACATAATGTTTGAGTGACATAATACTAATTATGGGAAGTCCCATTTTGCTTCATAATTAATAGTATTCCAAATCAAAATAATGCTTCAAAAGTAAAAGTATTCGAAGTAACATTCTAGTTTTGCAACACCGTTTGGATTCGATACAAAAGAATCCAAACGGAACTTGTGCCTCATTGCCTGAAACGAAGTCCTTTCGTTTATTTCAAAAAATCAAATGTTGTAACTTCTTCAATTTTGCAAGAGAGTTCGACAGAAGCATAGTTTGGAAGTGCCAATCCTAAAAGATAAATATTTTTCACACAAGACTCCACGCCATCACGTTTATAATACTTATCCGGATTGATTTCTGCAAGGATAGGAATCAAAACATCGTTTAGTAAGGCAGAAGATGCCTCTGTAGCTGAAGAATTGACACCTAAAGAAGCAAATTTAACACCATCGATTCTTTTTGATGCTTCTAATAGTGCTGCTTTTGCATCGGAACCAAGTATGTTGTCGTTACTTAACCTAGCAAGTGTTGGTTGGTTACAGTTTGTAACAAGGGTCATTCCAAAAAAGAGTAATCCTACGAAGAGTGATTTGTGTGCGTGTGTCATAACGGAAAGATTTAGGCCGCAAAAAAGAAATTAGTCAATCGGAAACAAACAAAGTCTACATGCCCTCCGGAAAAATGATCCAAAAGGAATGGATCATGTGCAGAGGATTGGAATCATTCCAAAGATTCGACGGGATATGGTTGGAAATGTGAACTTTAGTTTGGAATTTTTTGATAAATATGAGTGGAGGTTGACGTTTTAAGATTTCTGTGTTAGGTGAGAAATCGGCAAAGCCCACAAGCCCACCTCCACCACCCGATTCAGGGCGGGGGCCGCCCTGTTAAAGTTTAGGCGACATAAAAAAATTATGTAGATTTCTTGCTCTGATCGTTCATCCGTTTCTGGATTACTTCGTTTAAAACTTCAACCAATTCTTGGAACTCATCACCTTTTCGAATACGGATGGTTTCAATTGGTTCACCAGACGCCATCCTTTGTAAGGATCGTTTGATGCTGAATACTGGCCCTGCCATCTTATGAGATTTGAAAATCGAAAACACTGTGATTAGGAAAAGATAAAGGACAGACAAAGTCACAACTGCATCTTTTTGGATCTCATAACGATCCAATTTGTGATCATAATTTGGTAAGTATATTTCCCTAGGTACAAATTTTTCTTTTGCTTCTCCGGGAGCGGCATCTTCATTTTCGACTTTCCAATAAACCGTCTGAGCATCTTGTCTGAGGCGAAAGACTGCTCCCCCATCATATTTTGATTGGTTCAACCAATATAAGGACAAAAGAGTGACAATCACTCCAGATATAAACAGAAGGGAATAATGGGCTAAGAATTTTAATTGGAATTCCTTATCGATGAGATATCGGAATCGAAAGTTTTTTTTGTGATTCTCTGGCATAATTTCCTTTCAAATGGCCTTACAGGTTCTCGGTAATGAGCCTTTCAGAAAAAGGAAATCTTGTCAAAAAACTTCTGAAATTTAACGTATTTTTTCTGTTTCGACAATGTTTTGGATAGGGATTTCGATTTGTCCATCCAATCCTTGGAAATGCAAATGTGTTTCGGTTTGTCCTAAGATTACCCCTCGGAGTTCCGTGCCATCTTCTAAACGAACAAGTTCCAATCGTGAGTGCTCCTTGTAAAGCATTGACTCTTTGGCAAGCATGGCTTGGGTATAAAAAGCTTTTAATTCTTTGTCTTCTTTGGGACTAACTTGTGAAGCAATTTGTGGGATGGTTTCCCCTTGTTTAACAATTGCTTGTTGTTTTGAATTTATGATTAAGTCACCAAAAGCAACGGATCCTTCTCGGACAGCTACCGTTTCAGTAACCCCATCGTAAGTCACACTGAATACTGTTCCTCTAACTTGCGTGAGGTGTTCTCCTGCTTGGACTATAAATTCACTATCTTTGGAGAGTTTGGATACAGAAGCAAAAAGTTTCCCTTTTTTGACAGAGAATTTCTGAGATAGAGAACCTTCATTGGTTTTTTGAAGAGTATCAACTACTACCTCAGATTGGGAACTGACCCGTATCCAAGAACCGGTTTCAAAATGTAGGTCCACTTGCGAGCCAGTTTCTGTCGATATTTGGTCGCCAGATGTGAGTTGGTATTTTTCAACGAGTGGAACAGTAGTGACACTCCCTGCGGGAATGACAAATACTTTGCCTTTGATTTGGGATACTGTCACATGTAAGGGTGAGAGAATACTTCGTTTTTTTTCTGATAAGGCCGACGATGTTACTTCTAAAGTTTTTGTTTCCGTTGATTTTAGGAGAAAGACAAAAAGGATACTAGCAGCTATAGCAAACAAAGTACCCCCAACAGTTGCATAACCCATTGGTTTACGAAAGAAGGAAATGATTTGGCTAGTTTGTTTAGGTTTTCCTTCGAAATCATAACGAATCGAACGATTTGAAACTTCTTCCCATTTTGGGAATTCCATGTTTTCCGTCACCTTGGACGGTTTGCGCAAAAGGGATTCCAAAGCTTCGATATGTTTTTGATCTTCTAATTCGCTCATTTGTCTTAATCTGGAACCAGATTTTCCCTTTTTGCTATGGCCAAAACTTTCTCAGTGGCTTTGATGACAAGCCTTGAAGCTGTTGAGACAGAAACGCCTAGTACTTCTGCGATCTGAACGAGTTGGAAACCTTCTACGTTTTTTAATAACAAAGCAGACCTTTCATCTTCGGAAAGTTCGCCCAAAAAGGAATACAAGCGATCCTCTAAATCTTGGTATTCTGCTTTTGTTTCTAATTTTGGATTGTGGCTATGAAATTCAATTTCGTCAGTAGCGATTTCACGAGATGTGGAAAACTTTTTTGCATGATTGATGGATAAATTGCGAGCAATCGTGTACAAAACCATGATGGACTTCTCTTCTGAGAGGCCAGCATTGCCATAATGTTTATGGAAACTTAAAAAGCTGTCTTGCATTAAATCCATGGCTGTGTCCGCATTTTGAGTATATTTATAAAGAAAGTCAAAAATTCGTTTATGACTTCTTTCGTAGATTTGACTCATGGAGACGGAATTGTCGGACACAATCTTGTATGTCCTCGTAAAACCAAGTCTCTGACAAGTAAAATCCCATTCCTCTCTGTAAAAGAAAACAATTGGGATGGCACTAATTCTCAGAAACTCAGTTTATTTTTCGCGCAAAAGGGCATCATTTGCCGCATTTTTGTATGCACCAATCATGGTCGGGTAATTGAAGATATGTTCGGTAAAATACTCAATCGGTGCTTTTAAGTTCACAACACATTGCCCAAGGGCAATGAGCTCGGTTGCTTTATCAGAAATGATATGGACTCCAAGAACTCTCCTAGTTTGTTTATCGAATAAAATCTTTAATAATCCCACTTGGTCTCCACTGATTTGGGCACGTGTGATGGTATCAAATTTGGCAAGTCCCACACCATATGGAACTCCCCTTTTTTTTAGTGCTTCTTCTGTGGGACCAATGGTTGCAATTTCAGGTAATGTATAAATTCCAATTGGGAATTCTTCTGCGTCAACTGGTGCAGAAGGTAAACCAAACATATGTTTTGCGACATAAGCTCCTTGGTACATCGAGACAGAAGCTAAACTTGGGAATCCAATGACATCACCACACGCATAAATATTGGGAATATTGGTTTGGTAATTTTCATTCACTTGGATTTGTTTTCTATCGTTGGGTACTATCCCTACAGTTTCTAAACCCAAATTGTCTACATTTCCAAGGCGACCTCGTGAAATAAGGACTTGGTTGGCTCGAACTACCTCACCCTTGTTAGTTGTTAGTTCAAAACCTTCTTCTTCAGAAATTTTTTTGTAATTAGTTATCGAAGAGTCTACATGGATTTGGATCCCCGAATTTTGCATGATCCGAGTCATTTCATTGGAAACATCCTCATCTAAGAATCCAAGAATTCGGCTTTGTGAGTCAAATAAATGAACTTTCACACCAATATGGGCAAATATCGTTGCGTATTCGGAACCAATGATCCCTGCTCCAATGACAGCAAGGGTTCTTGGCATTTTTTTCATCGCAAATAATCCATCACTATCGTAAATCAATCCCTCTTCAAAAGGGATGTTTTCGTTTGTGGGACGTCTTGGACTACTTCCTGTGGCAATGAGAATGTTTTCTGTTTCGTATACTTTTTTTCTACCGGCAGAGTCTATGACTTCTACTTGGTTTTTGTCGATGATTTTCCCCCAACCAGTGAGAGTTGTGACTCGGTTTTGGATCATCTGTTCCCGAGTGACATCTTCTTCTTTTTCAATGACAGTGGAGGCTCGAAACATGAGTTCTTGTAAAGTCAGTTGGGCTGATTGAGGGGACTGCATTCCATGGAGGTTGGATAGCTTCAGATTTCGGTAGAAGCGACTTGTCTCTTGCAAAGACTTGGATGGGATTGTCCCCCAGTGGACACATCCCCCACCCAGATAGGGATCTTTTTCAATGATCGCAGCTTTTTTGCCGAGTTTACTTGCTTGGATAGCAGCTTTTTGAGCGGCTGGACCGCCCCCGATAGCAATTAAATCAAATCGATTGATGGACATTAGATAAAAGAACGCTACCGAGAAAGTGAAAAATAGCAAGCAAAAATGAATCTTCGGTCTCCAACTTAGTAGTTTGTTAACATTCTCCACCTAACAATATTAAAGATGGAGTACAAAAAATCTTGCATTATCAATTTGTCTTTTTAGTGTACAGTCAAGTATATGGAATTTTTTAAAATGATTCAGTCTGGATTGATCTCCCTTTGGAAAATCCTATCGGAAGGGATTCGTGCAAAACTTGCTTGGTTTACAGGTACTTTGATAGCCTTAACCATTTTGCTCTTGTCCATCATTACAGTCCGCCAACAGACTGCGATCCTTTCTGAAAGTTACGAAAAACAAGCTGCAGTCTCCAAAAATTTTATTGCAGGTCTTGTGATGGAAATTGAATCCATTTCCCAAAATTTAATTCGAATTGAGGAGTTTAAATCTAGAATCGAAAAACAACAAGAAGAGTTAAAAAAATACCAAACTGCCAAATTGGTGACCAAGAAAAAAACCGTCTCTGTGTTCGGATTCAAAACAAATTTATTTGGTTCCCTCGGAACTTCGCGGGTACTAAAAAAATTTGATACTTTTTATTCCGTTTATCTCACGAAGGATGATGTCGCTATACTAGAAAAAGAAATTCGTGACCAATTGAAAGATGCCTCAAATCGTAACATCAGTGAAAAGGAATGGCATTCATTAGAAAGTCTTGCTTCTGCATATGTCAAAAATGAGGAAAAATATTTAGAAATCATCAAACAACCTACTCCAGAAGAAACGGAAGCAAAAGCGAAGTGGGAAATGGATCTCAAAACTATCAAAAAGGAAATGCGCAATCACAAATCCAAACTTGATTTGTTCATTGCTAAGTTTTATGCTGAATCCAAAAAAAGAAAACTAGAAGAGTTAGGACTTGATACACAATTATTCCGTATCCAAACGTTCCCTATATCGGCTATGATTCAAGGAGAAACATCGATTGCCTCGTTTGATACTCAAATCATCGATAATACTTCTCCTTTAGCAAAAATCGAACATTTCGACCAAATGGAAAGTAGTTTAGTGGATTCCTTCCAAAAACTATCAGATGATATCACAACTGTTGATGAAGGTGAAAAACAATATGTTTATGAATGGCAAGATAGAGAGATCCAAGCACTTCATTCTCCGTTATTTCGTCACCAAAATTCAACAAAACGTGCATTTAATCTAATTAGCATCAAATCAAAATTAGGTGACTATCGAGAAGTAATCAAAGAAGATTACCGAATTACAAATGAACTCGCACAATTGATACCGAAACTAAGAGAACGAATCCAATTCTTAAAAAATGCAAAACCTCCTATCCCCCCTGCAAAAGACAAACTTTTCACAAGTTATTACAAATCCTATCAGGAGTTGACTTCTGATAGGGAGAAAATATATGATGAAGTATCCTTACGATATCCAATCCCGAAAGAATCTGAAGAAAAAATTGAATCTTTACGTAGTTTGCGAGATGTTACATTAGAAGATTGGATCCTCTTAAAATTTAAAACCGATCCACTAGAATATGAAAAGTATTACCAAGACCCAGAGGTGAGAGAATCACATCGAAACCGGTGGAAAGCCATACGTAAGTGGATTGTTTCGGCAGAACAAGAAACTCCCCCAAAGGATTTAAAAAAACTTTTCCCAGATGGAAGTTTTGGTCATTCCCGTAGTGAATCGGAAGAGATCATGTGGCGCTTAGATTCGGCCCATTTGTTAGAAGCAGAAAATGTTCCGCTCATGGTGTTACGAGATAATTTTTCAGGTCTCATCCGAACTTTAGTTGATCGTACCGACGGTATTCGCGCTATCAAAGATAATCGAAACCAGATAGTTTTTACTGCGATCACAATCTGCCTCGTTGCCATTTTATTTGCAATTTTTATTTCTGGTGTTGTTGTACAAAAGATACGAAAGATCATTCGTAGTGCTGAAGATGTGGGACAAGGAAATTTAAATGTTCAATTTGACGATGGTGGAAATGATGAGTTTGGGAACCTAACAATCGCTCTCAACCAAATGGTGTCCGGTCTCAAAGAAAGAGAAAAGATGCGAGGGGTCCTTGGAAGTATGGTGGATCCAGTTGTAGTTGGAGAAGCTTTAAAGGATTTAGAGAAATTAAAACGAGGGAGTGAAAAAGTCATCACTGCATTTTTCTCAGACATTGCTGGTTTTAGTACTATCTCAGAGAAACTCAATTCAAAAGAACTAGCAGACCTTCTCAATGAATATTTATCTGCCATGACTCTTATCCTCAAACAACATGATGGTGTATTAGATAAATACATCGGTGATGCCATAGTTGGAATCTTCAATGCACCGCTCGATGTTGAAAACCATTGTTTAAAAGCAGTCACTGCCAGTGTGGAAATGAGAGATAAACTCGAAGTATTAAAAAAGGAATGGATAGAAAAAAAATCATATATCCCTGAAGCCCATAATATGACTTTCCGAATTGGTCTTAACCTAGGTTATGCGAAAGTTGGCTTTATGGGAACAGATGCCCTTGCCTCTTACACCATGATGGGTGATACCGTTAACCTTGCTGCTAGACTCGAAGCTGCAGGTAAAGATTATGGGGTTTGTATTTTGGTCTCTGAGTTTGTGCATGATGAAATCAAAGATCATTTTTTTACGAGAAAACTGGATACAGTCCGAGTGAAAGGGAAATCAAAACCTGTCACTTTGTATGAAGTGAAGTGTAAAAAAGGCGAAGAAACAGAGGCGGAGAAAAAATTTGTAAACTCTTATGAAACGGCACTTTTTTCTTATTTCAACCGAAAGTTTTCTGATGCTAAATCCCAATTTGAAAGTTTATACAAAGCAACAAAAGATGAAGCCAGTAAACTCCTCTTAGAACGATGCCAATATTATATAGAATCACCCCCTGAATTGGATTGGGATGGTTCGTTCACAAGGACAAAAAAGTAGAATTTATAGATTTAATTCCGCTAAACTAGACAAAATATCTAATAAATTGTATATTTTCCTTGCATTTGGGGATATAGTTTCAATATTGGGAAGTAATAGACCCTATAGGAGAAACATCCATGGCACTACGACTCGGCGATGAAGCACCCAATTTCCAAGCGGAAACTTCGGAAGGTAAAATTGACTTCCATGAATACTTAGGACAAAGTTGGGGGATTTTATTTTCCCACCCAAAAGATTACACTCCAGTTTGTACGACTGAATTAGGTTATGTGGCAAAAATCAAACCTGAGTTTGAAAAAAGAAATGTGAAAGTGATCGCATTATCGGTTGACCCAGTCGATAGCCATAAAGGTTGGATCTCTGACATCAACGAGACACAAAACACGAATGTTAACTACCCAATCATTGCGGATGCAGATAAAAAAGTATCCAATTTGTACGATATGATTCACCCAAATGCAAGTGAGACAACCACTGTGCGTTCCGTATTTGTTGTGGGTCCAGATAAAAAAGTAAAACTAACTTTGACCTATCCTGCATCTACAGGTAGAAATTTTGATGAGTTACTTCGTGTGATTGACTCTTTACAACTCACATCGCAGTTCAGTGTCGCAACGCCTGCGAATTGGAAAGATGGAGAAGATACAATCATCGTGCCTTCTGTCACAGATGAAGATGCGAAGAAAAAATTTCCAAAAGGATTCAGAACCATCAAACCTTATTTACGATACACTCCACAACCGAATAAATAGTGGAAAGTGGCGGGGACTAAACCCCGCCATTTATCGGTAAAAAAGATTATGCATATCCATTTAAAACGAATCGAATCCCCTTTTGTTCTCGAAGTTACCAACGAATCAGGAAATTCAATAAAGATTGATGCCTCACCAGAGATTGGTGGTAAAAATTCAGGACCAAGACCAATGGAACTTTTGATCATGGGGCTTGCCGGTTGTAGTAGCATTGATGTATTGATGATCTTAAATAAACATCGCATTGAAGTGAAAGATTATTCTGTGGATGTTGAAGCAGACCGAGAAAAAGTTGGTGAAGCCAATCTTTTCAAAAACATCCACATGAAGTTTTTTGTAAAAGGAGATTTCCAAGAATCTCAAGTAAAACGTGCAATTGATTTGAGTTTAGAGAAGTATTGTTCCGTAGCAAAAACTTTAGAAAAAACAGCTTCCATTACATACGAATTTGTATTAGTTCCCTAAATTTTTCTCTCACGTTCGTATCCAATCAAAGAAGCCTATTCAGTTAAAATAACTTTATTTTTGTTCGTTAAGATCCCAATTGTACTCATTGTAAATGATTTTGGCATCTGGTTTAATTGTGTCTTCAAACCCATCTTGGATAAATTGAATCAAACTTGTTTTTTTTGTAAAATCAGGTTGGAACCAATTGAAAATTTTACTTAAATACAAAGTGTTCGATGCTTTATCATAAGAATTTTTTTTAGGATTTTTTAAGAATCCAATCTTTGCAGATTGTAATTGTTTCTCTAATAAAGATGGATTGTACGCCTCTGAGAGTAAATTGGGACACCCAATCGATGCACAAACAATCGCAAAGTGAATACGAGGTTCTGCAAAATCTTTTCTCAATTTTTCATGTTCAATCCAATCTAGGTGTCTGGACTTCCCTAATAAACTAAAGAATTCTTTTTTCCATGGAATGCCACGAGCTAAATTGATTTTTGAAATTGGAGATCCAATGTCAGTTATACTATCTATTGGGTAATGGTCGATTATGAGTTTCACTGTAAATGCATTGTATGCATTTATCAAAAAACTCATTTTTTCTTTATCTGAAAATGACTGGTATTGGTTTTCCGAAACTTTTGTTAGAGTTTCAAGATATCCATTCAAGGTTGTGGAATCGGTGATAAAACCTTTGTAAGAGACAAGGCCATTTTTAACGTGTTTTTTAAGTAATAAATCCCAAACACTATGTTTGTGATCAAAGTTTTGTGCAAACAAAGTTTGGGACATACCCAAAACCAAAAAGAGACTTACTAAATGTTTCATAACAACCATCCGTAACTTAGACAGAAACGTTTTTCAGATGACACTTTAAATTTTACCGGGGGAAACAATTAAGATAAACTGTTTAAATACCGACTGATCCCTTGGACAACGGGACTTGGGATTTCATGCCCACCAGAAAATGCGATGAATTCCCCTAAGAGACCCGAATTCCGAAGTAATTTTTCTAATTTTTTCGCATTCGCATAACCTAATATAGGATCATACTCCCCATGAGATTGGAAAAAACGAAGATTTGCCTTTTTAGGAGCCAATTCTTTCCAAAGGGATTCATTCACCAAAGCTCCTGATAGGATCATCAGTCCTTTGGAAGTTTTTTCATTTCGGAGTGTAATGTCTGTGGCTAACATGGCACCTTGGGAAAATCCACCAAGGATCAATTGGTTCCAAGGAACTCCAAGCGCCTCTAACATCAAATAAGCGGAAGCTCTTGCGATATCCATTCCTTCGGGGTCTTTGTCAGCAAAATTACGAAAATCATTTTTTCGGATGGCTTCTTCTAAAGCAGCCATATCAATTGGGAACCATGCTCTACCAGAATATCCAGGCATGAGAGGTATACTCAAATGGCCATGAGGGAAAACCCAATTGAATTTTTGATCGGTAACAAGGACTTCATGGATCGGATACAAATCAAATGCACTGGCACCATAACCGTGGAACAAAACGACTGTCGGTGCATCAGGATCACCTTTTACACGTAATACTTTTAAAGGTCCTAAAGATTCTAAATCATTTTCATCATCTAACATATATTATCCGAACAAAGAGGGTTGGTCTCCTCTTATTTCTTTTTCATTAAAATTGGTGACAGATAATCCCAAAAGGCGAATTTTTTTGGGAGGATCAAAATTATCTTTCCAGACATTTGCCAACAAGTTCGAGGATTGTTGGAAAAGATTGTCTGCCAAGTAGAAAACGGAATCAGAGGTAAGCGATTTTTGTTTTACGGTGAAATCTTCAAACTTTACTTTTAAAGTCAGAGTTTTTCCTTTTTTGTTTTTTTTCAGCATCCTTACTTCGAGTTCTTTTGCAAGAGTCTCCAAGGTCAGTAAAAAATAAGAAAAATCATCTGAATCGTGAGTAAACGTAGTCTCAACACCAATAGATTTTGGATCCCTAAATGGAATCACTTCCCTATCATCGATCCCTCGCGCCATTCTATAAAAAACAGCTCCCATTTTACCAAATTCCTTCAAAAGGAAAGACTCATCTGCCAATCGTAAATCTTTACCATTTGAAAAGCCCAATTGTCGGAATTTCTCATACGTTTTTTTTCCAATTCCAAAAAATTGATAAAGAGGGAGAGCATCTAAAAATGAAATTTCTTCTCCTGGCAAAACAACATAAAGACCATTGGGTTTGTTTTTTTCCGATGCCATCTTCGCCAAAAACTTGTTTGTTGCGACTCCTGCTGAACATGTAAGCGAAGTACGTTCCCATATTTTTTTTCTAATTTCTTTTGCGATTGTACTCGCAAGTGGGATATTTGGAATATTTGTCGTGACATCTAAATATGCTTCGTCAAGAGAAAGTGGTTCCACAAGTTCTGTGTATTCTAAAAAGATGGAACGAATTTCTTTAGAGACAGATTTATAAACTTCAAATCTCGGTGGGGTAAAAATAGCGTCGGGACAAAGTTTGTATGCTTGGTAACAAGAAATCGCTGAACGAATTCCAAATTTTCTCGCTTCATAACTTGCAGCACAAACGACTCCTCTAGAATGCGGAGAACCACCTACCACTACAGGTTTCCCTCTCATTTCTGGGAAATCGCGTTGTTCGACTGATGCATAAAATGCATCCATATCAATGTGGATGATTTTTCTCATTTGTGATTTGAAACTAGTATCATTTAAAAAAATCTTGCCAAAAGGTTTTTGTAAACCATCCTTTTTGCATAGTGAATTCTAAATTAGCCACAAAAATTTTAGTTGTAGATGACAATGAAACCAATATGGAAATCATCACCCATATTTTACTTGGCCAAGGATTCGAAGTTGCCGTAGCTTATGATGGCGAATATGCTTTAGAACTCGCTGAAGTTTTAGATTTTGATTTGATTTTACTCGATATTCTTTTGCCAGGGATCAGTGGTCTTGAAGTTGCCAAACGACTTTTATCAATGGAACGGCATAAAAACACTCCCATTCTTTTCTTATCTGCTTTAAATGAAACAAGTGATATTGTCAAAGGTCTCGAAACAGGAGCTGTTGATTATATTACCAAACCCTTCCAGGAATCTGAAATATTAGCAAGGATACGCACACATATCAAAATTAAAACATTAGAAAAAGAACGCATTGATTTATTATATGCCATTCAAAAAGATTTGGAACTTGCAAAAACAAACCAAGAAAAATTGGTCACGTTCCAATTCCCTCCTTCCCCATTATATGAAATTTACACATCATACAAACCTATGGACTTAGTAGGAGGAGACCTAATAACTTATGATGTTTTACCATCAGGAGACTTGGACATTTTATTTGGTGATGTGACTGGTCATGGCATTGCTGCTGCGATGGTTTCGCTAATGGCAATCATCACCTTCAAAACAATGAACAAATCATTTTTGTCACCTAGTGAATGTTTGTTTTGGATACATAATACATTAACACCACTCATTAGTACCCATTTTATCAGTGCTGTTTATATAAGATACCGTGCCGAAGAAAATTTATTATCTTTTTCAATGGCAGGCCACCACCATATGTTTTTACTTCGTGATCATAAAATCAAAAAGTTAGGTACAAAAGGATTTTGTCTTATGATGTTTCCTGATATGCTTAACACAAACAACGAGGACATTATATTACAATCGGGAGACCGATTATTTTTATTTTCCGATGGTATGTTTGAAGTTCCAAATCAAAAAGAAGATTATTTAGGAGATCAAAAATTCTCTGAGATCGTCGAAAAAAATATCCAACTCCCATCCAGACAGTTTTTAGATTCTATCTCCGAGGAAGTGCTGCAGTTTTCTGAAGGGAAGGTCGCAGATGATATGACAATGTTATTATTAGAAGTGAAATGATAGACCAAATCATCGCCATATGCATTGCTTCCACTCTTTTGTTTTATGCATACTTTTATCATAATGCATATAGAAGAGAAAAAAAACTTAGGCAAATATTATTTCGAAAAAATCTTACGAACTCTGAAGAGATTGAACGTGTTATACGCGAAAAGGAAAAACAATACCAAGACATTTATGATACTGCAAACTCAATTATCATACGATGGAGTCCAGATTTCCGAATTCATTCTGTAAACCCATATGCTGAAGAATTTTTTCAAATTGCAAAAGACCAAGTGGAAGGTAAAGATTTAGTTTTAGATTTGTTCCGGATTCAATTTGAAAAGTCGAATGAAATTAAATCTTTACTTTGGAATATCTTTCACAGACCAGAACAAAATATCCGACAAGAATTTGATGTGTATGTTGGAAGTGATGACAAAAGAACTGTTACTTGGTCAAATCGTATTTTAAAAAATGAGTTTGGTTACCCTTATGAAGTATTATCTATAGGAATTGATATCACAAATCGTAAAATTGCTGAAGAAAATCTTATGAAATCTTATGAAAGGATTTTGGACTTATATAACAATGCTCCTTGTGGTTATCACTCACTTGACAAGGACAATGTTGTTGTTTCAATCAACGATACTGAACTTGATTGGTTAGGCTATTCTAGAGAAGAAATTGTCGGAAATTTACGAATCAATGATTTATTAACACCCAGTAGTTATGAAAAATTTGAACAGATTGTACATTCTTTTCCTCATGAAAACTTAACAGGAGTAGAATTAGAATTCGTACGCAAAGATCAATCGACATTTTTTGTCAGTTTGAATTCGATTCCAACTTTTGATAAAAATGGAATCTTTGTCATAAGCAAATCAACAGTTTTTGATATCACTGATCGAAAAATAGCTGAAGATAAGTTAAACGACTACTCCCAAAAAATCCAATTACAAAACAAACGACTCCAAAAAGCAGTGGAGGCTGCGATAAAGGCAAACCAATCCA
This sequence comes from Leptospira bouyouniensis, assembly GCF_004769525.1. Lineage (NCBI taxonomy): Bacteria > Pseudomonadati > Spirochaetota > Leptospiria > Leptospirales > Leptospiraceae > Leptospira > Leptospira bouyouniensis. Next base: position 168,827 of record NZ_RQFT01000001.1, read on the forward strand.
AATCGGTCTTTTTTTCGAAAATCACTCACGAGTTACGTACTCCACTACATGCAGTCATAGGTTTTTCACAAATTTTAGAAAAGGATCCAAATCTACCAGAACATTTAAAAGGGTATGTCAACTCATTGTATGAAAATGGAGTCCATCTACTTGGTATGATCAATGATATATTAGATCTTTCTAAAATAGAAGCAGGGAAAATGACAGAAACTAGAGAAAAGTTTTCTCTTGTGCAATTATGGGATACTTTATTTTCAATGTTTTCATACCGATTTGCTGAAAAAAATATCCAATTTGAACTATTACATCCAGAAACCATTGAAAATAAATATTACGAAGCTGATTTACAAAAAATCAGACAAATTTTGGTAAATTTACTTGGGAATGCTTTAAAATTCACCAACCAAGGATTTGTAAACATGGAAATCCAAACCAAGTATGGACTGGAACCTAACATTGATTTGGTAAAATTTATTGTTAAAGATTCGGGAATTGGAATTCCACGTGACCAACTCCATTCTATTTTTGAAGCTTTCCAACAAACCGAACAAGGAAGTTCTTACCAAGAAGGGACAGGTTTGGGGCTTTCCATCTCGCATCAGTTAGTTGATTTTTTAGGCGGGACTATCCAAGTTGAAAGTGATCTCAATAAAGGTTCTACATTTGTTTTTGAGTTACCTTTAAATCATTTACAAGACATCCCCATTGAACTGCTTCAGAAATCAAAAATTGGCCCTACAGATTCAAAGGAAGTTTGGCATATAACGAAAGCAGATGATACAGAGAAAGAATTTGTTCAAAACTTTTTAAACTCAAAAGAAAATCCATTTAAAAATGAAATTTTAATGATGATCAAAATCCAAAACTTTGGTCAATTATTACAACTACTTGGGACAATCCCATTCGATGATAAAGGCAAAACTATCCTTTTAGAAAAAGTAAAAAACAAACGATACAAATTTTTAATTGATTTGGTTCAATCTACGTCTAGTTAGATAGTTATTCTTTTTTTGTTTTAATGTCTATTTTTAGGTATTTTTTTGATTTTAGGATATCTGTAACTTGAACAAAGGTTCCGAATTCAGTATGTTGGTCCACTTCTAAACTGACACCAAGATTACCATCGGTATTCATTTCTAAAGAATTGGCAAAGGTTTCAATATCCATTTTGATTTGATTTTTGTATAATTCCCCATTTGATTTGAGTTGGATTCTTAATGGAATTGATTCTGTACCAAATTGATCTGTTTTCGATTTTGGTAAATCAATGGAAATGGTTGAGGTTGGTTCTGTAAAACGAACCGCTAACATTAAAAAAATGAGTAGGATAAACAAAACATCAATCAAACTACTGATATCGATTGAGGTCTCTTGTTTTGGCTTTCTAACTCTCATTGGATTTTAGAATGGTCTTTGATAATTAATTCAGAAATATATCGTATTTTGTTCTCAATGACTCGGTGAAAAAAAAGAGAAGGAATCGCCACAAGTAATCCGGCAATGGTAGTGTTCAATGCATCTTTGATTCCATGAGCGAGTACTTCCAAACTTACCTTCCCTTGGGCTTCCATTTCACCAAAAGCCGTGCTAATCCCAATCACAGTACCTAATAAACCTAGTAACATCGAAAGAGATGCAATTGTTGGAAACCATAGGGCAATGCGTTCTAAGGGAGAAAAAAATAAATCCAATTCATCTTCGGTTGGAAGATTTGGAAAATAGGTATTTCTTGATTCCTTGGATTCCAATTTTCGAAAACCGAGGGTCAATCGTAAAAAATAGGCAAATGAAAGGATCGAAAAAGAGAAAAGAAGGATAAAAATCAAAATTGCGGGAATTGAAAATGTCCAATTCATGGATGTATCGACCTCTATGAACCAATACAAACTGCCATCCCAAGAAAAGAAACCGGAATATGTTAGAAATAATTTTGATGGGATCGCCAAAGCCTATGATCGCTTCAATGATTGGAATAGTTTTTTCCTCCACCGGATCTGGAAGGATTGGGTGGTAAAAGAAGCAAAAAAAGTCGTCCCCACTGCCAAGTCTGCCTTAGATCTATGTTGTGGGACAGGTGACATCACTTATAGGCTCTCCATTGATCCAAACCTAGAATCCGTCGTAGGGCTCGATTTCTCGGAACAAATGTTGTCGTATGCCTTTCCGAAAATAGATGGAAAATCCCATGTCAAACTCCTTGTGGGGGATGCGATGGACCTAAAACAATTCTCAGAGGGAAGTTTTGACATTGTGACCATGGGCTTTGGATTGAGGAATGTCTCTGATTTAAAACTATGCCTTTTAGAAATCAAACGAGTGTTAAAGAAAGGTGGAGTGTTTGTGAATTTGGATGTGGGTCGAGTGAGACCTCAATTCCTCAAAATCTTTGCTGATTTTTACTTTTTCAAAATTGTACCTATTTTCGGGTATTTGTTATATGGGAAACAAAACGAGATGTTTGATTACCTTCCTCATTCTTCCAAAACTTACCCAGACCAAGAAACTCTCTCCCAAATTTTAACGGAGCTTGGTTTCCAAGAAGTCCGGTTCCAAAATTTTGTATTTGGAAACGCAGTGGCACATGTTGCAAAAAAGGAAGTTTGATGGTTTTTTGAACAATTATGTCTAATCGCTGTGAATGGATTTACTTTTTTTGAATTCTGTTCGTACTTCCCCCCAAAAATCCCATGGATTTCCCTAATTTTTTCCAAAAGAACGTTGATTATTTTCAGTATTTGTCGTTCAATCCACTATACAGGTAGGAAAAATATATGAAACGATGGATCATTCTTTTGGTGCTCCCCCTCCCCCTTTTTCTAGTGGATTGCTCCAATAAGAAAAAAGGAATGTTATTACTCCCCTTTTTAGGGCTTGGAGATGGCGCAACGCAAGCAAACACTGCATCAGCAAATAATGGCAATGGAACCTTCACAGTTGTCGGACTCGAAACAACTGACCCAGGCCAAGTGGCAACACCTGAGACAAACTCGGGCGATGGTGAGACAAATAATGCGGAAACTCCTTCGGTAGTAACTCCAACGCCAGCAGCGCCTCCAACACCGGCTCCGACTACCGTTAACAATGAAACAACAACAACGGTTGTAGACCAAACAAACGGTGGAGATTTTAATTTTGAAACAAATATTACAGTTCCAGTTACGGTTGTGATCGTAAACGAATCAGGACCTGTTACCAACGCACCAGTGACTGTCACTGAATCCATTACGACTGGAGAACCCAATGTCGTTGGAGTGGGAACCACTGACGGAAATGGATCTGTAACGATCCCAATCAGTGTCCCTCCTACCGTGGTTTCTGTTGATATCAGTATTATTGGAGTGAATCCAACAACTGGCGAAGTAGAAGAGATCGTTGGGTCTGCACCCATCCAACAACCTGCAACGGGAACTGGTTCTGAAGGGACTGTTGTAGTGGCACCAGTTGTGAACGTAGACACAACCAATTTCCAACCTGTGAATGGTTGTGTGCAAGCGGTTGACTCAGACTGTGACGGAATCGCAAACAATTTCGATGAATTTCCAGATGATCCAAGTTTAGCAACAGTTGCTCGCTCTGGTCGTTATACAATTGCGTTTGAGGACATGTTCCCTTCTGCAGGAGATGCTGACTTAAACGACCATTCAACTGTGTTTAGCACTGAGATGGACAAAACTCCATCTAACAAAGTAAAAACGATTCGTGGGACTTACACACATGTGGCAAAAGGTGCTGGATACAATCATGAGTTAAGACTATCTCTTGATGTTCCAACGAATGCAACTGTGCAAGTGAGTTATCTGGACGGACAAGGAAATCCTTGGAATGGTTGTGCTTCCGCTTCCAAATACACTGCAAACACTGCAGGAGACTGTACTGGTGGAACTCTCACAGCTGCCCAACTCAAACGAGGTGTTTTAATCCTCCCTAGCTCTGATAAAACATTGTTCGGAAAGAAAAATGCACCATCTGCTGGATCTACCTTTACAATCAATGACTTTGTAAGAGGGGTCACAGCTCAAGTTACAATTACCTTTGAAGAACCAATAGATCTCAATGCAACGAAGAACCTAGTAGGTGGACATTTAAACTACTTCTTAGCCATCAACCAAAAGACAGATGGTGTGTTTAGACAAATCTACCGTCCGGGTTATTTCAAAGATGCAAGTGGTAAAGATGCCTTCTTGGATAAAAATGGTTTCCCATGGGCGATCATTGTTCCAGGTGTTTTCAATCACCCAACTGAAGGGGCTGATATTCGAAATCAATCAACTTCTGGTTACATTTTCTTCAATTCTTGGATGAACTCGAATGGTGTGGCTCATAAAGATTGGTATTTGCATATTGATCAAATCCCTGCGGCAAACAGACCATCCTATGTGGTTCGTGTCAGTGATTTCTATTCAGACAATGGATTTACCGCTTACTTAATCAAAGCAGTTCGCAAGAATGCATTTGAAGTTTCAGCAAGTCTCATTGTTGTGGGAGCAGCTCTCGGTTTTCTCATGAAACGAAAAATGGGAAATCCTAAAGCCGCTTAAAAACAAACCTACCTTTACTAAAGAAATCCTTCCTCCTAAACCTAGGGGGGAGGATTTTTGTTTTATGGCCTCCCTCTTACGGTTCGCTGACACAGATTATTTTCTTTCAGGCAAATTCTTCGAAGACTTAGAATCAGATCAACCCATCCTTGTCGACCCTCTCTGGAAAGGGACGGCACTCGAAAAACAATTATTGTTTTCCAACCTCCCGCAAAATGGAAATCCAAAATCTTTTGGTTTGGTAACATCTGGTTCCACTGGTTCTCCTAAATTGGTTTGGAAACAATGGATAGAAATCCAAAATGAATTGGATGTATGGCTCTCAGAACCTGAGATACAATCTTTCTTCCAAGGTATCAAAAAAATCGAAGTGCAAGTCCCCCTTTGCCATTTGTATGGATTCCTTTGGGGGTATCTCATTCCAAAGGCTCTAGATATCCCTATCCATGTCGGACCAAATCCAACCACGATACCGAACAAACTTTGGATCACTTCTGCTCCTCATTTACAACTAACAGCTACCAATGGCCTGGAACTACCGGAACGTGCGATTGTTTCTGGGATGAAATTCCCAGTCCCCCTAGCCCGTGAGTTACGAGAGAGAGGCAAAATTTCCATTTTAGAAATTTATGGTTCTACAGAAACAGGTGGGATGGGTTACCGAGATCCACTCAGACAAAATCGATTTTTATTTTTAAAAGATATTCAATTCACATTTCAAACATTAGGTGAAGAAAATGAACTTTTAGTCAAAAGTCCATTTGTTTCAAAACGATATGATACCTTTGAGGCCAACACATGGGTGACCCATACGTTACAACCAAATTCCTATTATGCGACTGGAGATTTAGGAGAAAATTCTGAACTTGGTTTTTATTTAATGGGAAGGAAAGACCGAATCATAAAACACAAAGGCAAACGAGTTTCTCTCGATCGAATTGAATCAGAAATCTTAGGATTACCATTGGATGGTATATTTGTTTGTGTTCCAGTCCTTCATGAATCGGGAGATACCATCGGGTTGTTCACAAATTCAGCTACCCCAGTGGACCAAATTTACCATACATTACGAAATGAACTCCCATCTAGCCATATCCCTCGTGTCATTCTAAGGCAAAACTCTATTCCCAAACTTCCAAATGGAAAAATTGATTACCAAATCATCACAAAACTCTGTTTAGATGAATTTTCGCGGCTGAAATCCATGGAAGATAAAGGCAAAGAATTTTTTGAGATTAATTCCGAAACAACGGTCTCTGCTATTTTAAAGTCAATTTTAGGATACGTCCCAAAATCGGACCAACATTTGATTTATGACTGTGGAATGGATTCCATACTGTTCACTGAGTTGTTTCTGAAATTAGAGAAAAAAATTGGAGCAAAAATCCCAGAAGAAGATAAACAAACTAGTTTTTTTGTAAGTCTTTCTGGGATCGAAGGGTATTTAAATGAAAAGATTTATTTACAATGAAAAGAAAGGAGATGAATTCTCTCCTGTCTCTTCCGATTTCTAGTCACAATGTTTTTGTTTTTATCTGAGTTTGACAAAAATCCAATTGGTATTGGAAGTTTTGTCGTGGTACAAATGGATCACAACATTCGTTGGTTTCATTTTGTAGGTAAATACATAATTGAATGCAATGTCCAAATCTCCAGAAATCATACCCTCTTTGAAACGACCATAGAAAATACGATTATTGGTACAAATGGCAACTTCTGTAAAAAAGTTTTTACCGACTGCTGTTTGGATCGGAACATTTGCAAGTTCTGATTCGTATTTGTTATACAATAAAATTTTCCCAGATTCGTCCACTTTGACAATTCCAAACGGATAAGCATCTGCATCTGTTTGGCCAAGTGTTCCGAGTTTTCCTAAAATATTTGGGTCTATAAATTTGCTCATTAATTTGATTCCTATCGAATGTTTTTAAGTTTCGTATTCTGAATACATCGAGTTCAGCTGATCTTCCATTCCACGGATGAGGGCAATTACCTCAGCAATGGAACTTGTTTTGGTATGTTGCAACAAAAACTCTTTTTCTGCATAGAGATCCGAGATTTGTTCTTCTATCGAGTCCAACTCTATAGAGTTTGACGATTGGTCTGTGACTTTTGTCAGAGAAATTTCTTTTTCTGCATATAAGTCTTCCACTTGCATCACCAAATCTTTTGTGACTTCGATGAGGCTTGTCACATCCTCTGCCCCTCTGACTTGGTTGCGAACCAACTCATTGATCCAATAGATGACAGAATTTTGTGATTTTGCTTTTTCTAAACGTAATCGTTCAGAGAGCGGGTAATGTTCTTCGATTTCCCTTTTCGTGAATATCATAGTCTAAGCATTAGATGTATTTTTTCTCAAATTTACTCGATAAAAATTAAGATACATGAAAAAAAATAGGGAATTCGATGCCAAAAAAACAAACCCAGAATGATCAAAAAAGCTTATTTTCCCGTTTCATTTCGAATGATTCTGCCAACAATAGTTTATTCCTTTTGCTAATTGGGATCATTGGAATTCAAATGTATTTCGGACATGTCCTAGTAAACTACCGAATCCCCCTACAATTTTTTTTAATTAGCATATTAGCATTCTCTTTTTTTCGAATGATCGAAATCAAAAAAAACAGAGGCCATCAAGACGAATCAAAGATAATCCAAACTGATCCAGTTCTGATGCTTTCCGGTTTAGGAATCGATATCTATGAATACTCAGAAAACCTTCTTGATACCTGCTCAGATTTACATAAGAGACTCGATTCTATCGGTGACCATATTATAGATTTAAATTTAAAAATCCGAACGACAGGAAATGATATTGATCGAGTTTACCAGATTGTTTCTCAACTTGCAACGGAGGAAGTAAAGCTAATGGAAGCAGTTGGAAAAACTTCAGAGGAAATCAATATCATGTTTGATATAGTGAATATTGTCATTGCAGAGATCCAAAGTCGGAACGAAACAATGGAAAATTTAGTCCATCTTAGCCAAGATGGAAGGAAAAAAGTAAATGATACCAATACAACCATACAAAGGATCAGTGAATCCTCAGGGAACATTCTAAAACTCATTGATTTTATCAATGGTGTTTCCAAACAAACCAACTTACTTGCAATCAATGCTGCCATTGAAGCAACTCATTCTGGTTCAGAGGGAAAAGGATTTACTGTCATTGCAGATGAAATCAAAAATTTATCAACATTGACTGCCAATAATGCAAAACAAATATCCAAAATATTAAATGAAAATGTAACAGACTACAAACGAGCGGAAAAATTAGGAATCGAATCTGGGAATGCCTTCCAATATATTGCAGGAGAGATCCATGTTGTACACGGAACCATTGCAGAAGTTGTCCAATCTATCCAAGAATTAAAATCTCGAGGGGGTGCCATTCTCTCGAAAGCAAAAACATTGGATGATGTTGCCGAAAGAGTTCGTGATACATCAGGAGAAGTTTATGGAGAGATTGTTACAATCAATGGCAATTTGGATGAAATCCAAGCTTTATCCAATACAATCCAAAATGAATGTGAAGAAATTCGTTCTGCACAACAAGATATTTTAAAAACAACTGAAGTTTTAAGATCAAAAATCCAAAACATTCATCGTGCTACTGATAAAATACTCCTAGTTTAATACCGAAAACAAATAGACTGAATGTTCTACTAAAGAAAATATGGAAGAATGAGAAATCGAGAAATTTTACTTAGCTACCAAGTGAATCCTTTGTGGAAATTTTTAGAAGAAACATATGGATTCGAACAAGCATTTCGTATGTTCAAACCATATGAAGGAGCCAACATCCTACCGAAATTAGTGGATGATAATACAATGGTAGTTTCTATGCCTCTCATTTTATCGAATACAAATTATGTTGGAACACATTTTGGTGGTTCATTGTATTCAATGTGTGATCCTTTCTATATGTTTTTGCTGATGAAAAATCTTGGGAAGGATTATATGGTATGGGACAAAGGTGCAAATATTGACTTTGTCAAACCAGGTGAAGGGACAGTGACTGCAACGTTCCACTTACCCGATTCCGAATTCGCCGAGATCAAATCAATTTTACAAAAAGAGAAAAAAACAATTCGAACCTACGAAGTGTTGGTTCTTGGAGAAGATGGTAAAACAGTCGCAAAAATCACAAAGGATCTGTATATCCGTAGACTTACTTGATTGTACACTGTTTTTAAAGATTACTTTATTGATGCGATAGAAAATCACCTAACTTTTGTTTGCCAAATTTTTGTTTAAAACTGAAACCTTCCGATTCCATCAAATTGTGATTTTGGTACTCTAAATTCCAGCTTGGATCTCGATTGGATTCGGATATAACTGGCCCCTTTTGGAGCCTCACCTGACCATAAAAAACCATTTTTTGATTGGACAAAAAGTTCCTCTTTGATCCGAACCCGATCGTTATTATAAAAATAAATTTCAACAAGTGATGATTGGGAATTCGTTTCTAAAAAAATTCGACCATTCCTGAGAGATTGGGATTCACTCATTTTCCATTCCCAAACTTTTCCATGAAACTCATATTCATAATTTGGAGACTTCGGTGGGATCGTGTATGCAATTTGGTATTCTTTCAATTGATCTTTACGAAATTCAGATCCTATTCCATCATCCAAAAATTTCTGTGAATCAAACAATGTATAGTTAAGAGGAAAACCTATGGAAAGGATAAGAAGTAATGTTGAAAACCATATTGTCTTTCTATATTTATCAAAACTAAGTGAAAATCCCGTACCTTTTTCACCGAGTAATACTAAGTAAAAACAAACAAAGGCTCCATCTGCATTTTGGATTTGTACTCCAAACAAAAATGGAACGAGAAGTAAAATAGTTTGTTTCCATAGGCCTCTTTCCCAAAGAAAAATCCCAATGTAAAAAAGAAATATCACAGTACCAAAAATACCCAGTTCATACAGTATCCAATGGTAAAATGTTGGAGGGAAATCAACGAAAGGAATGATTGAATTGGAAGATAAATGAGTAGGAGAAAGTAAGTGTAGTGGGAATGTACCAATACCATTTCCCATCCAAGGATTTTCAATGATTCCCAGGTTACAAACTTTGATGAGTTCATATCGAACTAAATCTAAGTGTTGGAAAGCTGCACCGGGATTTTCAGGGAAAGATTTGAGAAACAACATCACTCGTTTGGCCAAATCAACTAAGTACCACTCTTTTTTTACCAAACTGATCCCATACAGAAATAGACAACCAAACACAGGTAATAGTATATAAATCCCAATCCTAATTAGGATTTTGTTTCTAGATGAGATAATCCAAAGGTCCGTTGTTAATTGGACAAATCCAACGGATAAAAACACTCCCCATATTACCCAAAATGCCTTTCCTTGTTTTAGTCCAAGCCATGTGATGATAAGAATCGAAACAATCAATAGAAACAAACTAAATCTTTCTTTCGATTTTCGCCAAATATGCGTTAGTTTTGATATCCATAGAAACCCGATTACGGGCAAAATCCAAGATGTAGAGCCTGAATCTTGGAATAAACCTGTGGTTCGACCTGCGCTCACACTCAGATGAGTCCCCGTGGCAAAAAAATCTAAACTCCAAATTGATTGGATGCACATCACAAGGATGTTGATCCCAAATCCTAAGAATAGACCAAAACGAATTTGTTCTGATAAACTATCTTTGGAAGGTGTGGGCATTGATCTCTCTTCGGAAAAAAAATATAAACTTACAAGTAGGATGGGGACGAGGATTTTACAGGAAAGTCCCATCGCTTCACGGGAAGAAAGATTTGTGTAATATAAAAATTCTTGAATCCCAAGGCAAGTGAAAAGACCGACTCCCTGGTATTGTAAAAAACACAAAATAGTAAGGCATAAAAGGAAAAACAAAAATCCAAAATAAGTGGAATACCAAATGGGCTGATTGGACTTGCCAGTAGGATTACGAATCATCCAATCAGTGATGATTTGTTCTGATTGTTTTGGTAGTGCAGTTTCATTTCTACCGAGTAACACAAGCAAGGTTTCTCTTAACCAAATCCCAAGGATTGAACCGAGGAATAAACCAACGAGTTGGTAAGATCCAACCATTGGCAAACCAGAAAGAAAGGGAAGCCTTACCATCGTAATGGCAGAAAGGCTTGTCCAGACTCTACCCCATTTCCTTTGGTAGATTTGTGGGAAAAATCCAAAGGCAAATTGTAAAAGGAATGAAGGGTAAAAAATATCCTTCGGAACTGGCTCTACGTACCTGTGTAAGTTCCAAACGAGAAAACTCGCGCAAAAGAAAAATACTAAGTCTATAATGGGTAAGGAACGTAACCGGTCTAAAAAACTCACGATAGAAAGAGTTTAAGGAATGGTATGGCGAATCAATAGTATTTTAAAGGGAAAAAGAGAATTCGGTATTTGGGAAAGAAAGGATTAAAAAAGGACTTATCGATTCTCTCTAGTCGAGAGAATCTACGTCCATCCCTGTGGTTGGGTACGCCGAGAGGGAATCCATTCGGTAACCACCAGCACGGTTGCGGCTTTTTGCCATTTGTTCCGCAAATTCCACAGTGAATCTTGTCCACGGGATCGCTTTGAGTCTAGCGAGAGGGATTTTTTTCTTAGTCCCTTCACAGATCCCATAGGTTCCGTTGTCAATTTTTTCTAACGCGAGTTCAATCTCACGAAGAGTCTCAATTTCGTTTTCAGTCAAAACAGAAGTGAGGGCTTCTGAGTTGAGTTCGGATGCGATATCTGCAATATCTCCCATTTCCTTAAGGCCAGAAGGAGAACTTGTGTCTTCCCACTGGTTGAGTTTGATGAGAAGAGATTCTTTTTTCTCTTGGAGGAGCTCACGCACCTCTTCGATGAACTTCTTGTCGACTCCCTTTTCGGCGGAGGATTTTGCAGCTGGTTTCGGCATCTTATTCCTTAGACTTTGGATTCCTTGTGATCCGTATGAGATTTGCAGAATTTGCAATATTTTTTTGTCACAAGTTTTTCCGACTTTGTCTTTTTGTTTTTAGTCTGGAAGTAATTTGACCGCCCAGGTATCGCACATGGGACACAGGTTAGTTTTATGATTTCTCTCATAATTTATGCCATGACGTACCGACCCCATATATAGTCAATTCACAATAGCGGGTTTTTTCATCTCCTTTCTAAAATAGGTCGCAAAGAGACTTCCGAGGAGAGAATGAGTGAGGCTCGAAAGTGCGCTCGGGATCGCTGTGTTTGGGTCAAGGAAGTGAGTCTTAGCGAGAACGGCACCAAGACCTGAGTTTTGCATCCCCACCTCAATGGATATGGTTTGGGAAATTTTCGTATCCCGAGTGAGGACCCAGGCGAAAAAACCTCCCAGTCCAAACCCTCCTAAATGTAGGCAAATCACGGCAAAAAAGATCCTGAAGTCAGAAGAAAGGATGGTCTCTTTCCCACTGGCGATGATAGAAGCCACAATCAAGGCGATGAGGAGTACAGAAAGTACGGGGAATAGGTCTTTTGTCAGTTCCGTGACTTTCGGAAAAAATGATTTAAAAAGAAGTCCAAGTCCTACTGGCACAAGGATCACTTGGAAAGTGGTCAATACAAGACCTAGTCGGTCAATTTCCAACCGACTGCCAATGAAGAAGGCAACTAGTAATGGCGTGAATACGATTCCAAGGATGGTTGATACGGAAGTTAAGGTGACACTGAGTGGAACGTTGGCCTTTGCAAGGAAAGTTATCACATTGGACGCAGTACCTCCAGGACAACAAGAGACAAGAATCAGTCCGACAGCATAAGCTTCGGGTAAGTAAAACCAATACCCGAGTAGATAACCTAACACTGGCATAATGGAATATTGCAAACAAGTCCCGATAAGGATTGGCTTTGGTTGTTTGAAAATCCGAATGAAATCATTCACTTCAAGTGATAATCCCATCCCCAGCATGATAAGACCTAAACTATAGGTAATCCACGGACCTTTAAACCACACAATCCATTCTGGAATTAAAAATCCAACACCTGCAATCAAAAGTAAAACAAGTGGGAAGGCATTTACAATTTGTTTGGCAATTCGACTATACACTAAAATTTAAACATTTCCTAACAAAGTTAACATGATATAGAATGAAGGGTCTCCACAAAACTATGATACTTCCCTTTACTCCTTTTCCAAGTAGGATTGTAGGTTGGCTTTCACACGAAGAACATGTTCCCTTTCAATTCCAATATGAGGTGCCATCCGAAGTCTACCCAACCGAACAGCGGTGATGATTCCATTTTGTTTCAAGTAGGATTGGATCACTTCTGGTTGGAATTTTTTTGGGTCTTTATGACCAGTGATGGCAAGAATCCCTGTTTTCACTTGAGGGAACAAATCTGATTCCAAGGTAAATCCTAATTCATGGAGTGAATCCTTTAACATCCCCGCGACTTCATAAATCCTTTCCTGTACACGTTCGAAACCGAGAGTCGATAACATTTTTAGAGATGCGAAAAAATAAATCCAATCATTGAAGTTGATTGTACTTTGTTCAAATTGTTCGGCAGCTGGTTTCCATTCGTCCCGGTAGGGAAAATAATTGGAGTCGTTGACAACACTTGCTTGTCCTTTAAAAATCAATTGGAATCCTTTCGATTCTTCTTTGGAAATATAAATCACCCCAAGCCCCAGTGGACCAAGTAACCATTTCCAAGCAGCAAACGCACAGAAGGCGACTTTAATTTTAGAAAAATCCATAGGAATATGGCCAACGGCTTGGCTCCCATCAATGACAAGTTTGGTTCCGTGATTTTCACAAAGTTTGGAAACTGCATACATATCAAAAACCACACCAGTGCACCAGTGAACAGGCGATAGGCTAAGAAGAAACACATCCTTTTTATCCAATTCATATTTTAAGTTTTCTAAAAACTCATCGGGAGTGTTCCCTACTTTCACAAATGATAGAGAAACACCTTTGGATTGCCAATGTTCCCAAGGGTAAACATTACTTGGGTATTCATTTTCCAAAACTAGAATCCGTTTGCCTTTGGGGATTTGGATGCTATGAGAATACAAGTTCATCCCCTCACTTGTGTTATGTACGATCCCGATTTCAGAAGGATCACAGTGTAAAATCTGAGAGAGGTAGTTACGAATTTCTTTTTTGATAAAGGGTTCAGAAAAATTGGGGGTAAAAATTCCTACCCTCGCATACTCGTTTAAGTATACGTTTAACATTTCAATGGCATAAGTAGATACAGGAGTGGTACCACAGTAATTTAACCAAACCGACTCTTTTTGTACGGGGAAATATTCGGAAATACCGTCCCAATTTGGGAAATTCGGGAAGGTAGGGAAAACAGATGGAGTTTCAGACATGTAAAAATAGAAATATCTGAAGCGACAGAAGAGAAAAGTAAAAAAAAATGGGACCGTGCAATCTTCTCGGATTTACCTCTCTCGTTCTGCCTTTAGCCATAACATTGCTCTTTTTCGCAAACTCATTGGACCCAAAACAAAATTCACAGCCATCGTCAAGTCAAACGCTTACGGCCATGGACTACTTGCCACTGCTTCCATTGCCCTGGATGCAGGAGCAGATTATTTAGGGGTGAACTCACTTGAAGAAGCACTTTCGATTCGCCGCGTATTCCCCAAGACCACCATTCTCATCATGGGAAGTATTCCCAATTTAGCAGAACGAAAAGCAGAGCTAGCTGATGAAAACTTTTGGGTACTTGTCTCAAGGGTGGAAGAGATGGAGATTTTGGCAAAACTTTCTCCCACTCCCAAAATCCATTTGAAGGTGGACACGGGGATGAGCCGTCTTGGAATCCCACACCAAAATGCCGAGGTGATTGCAAAAGAGATTTCAGAAAAAAAGCTCCCTCTTTCAGGTATCGCTACCCACTTTGCAAGTACTGAAGATTTCACTGAACATAGCCATTCCATGTTACAATTGGGAAATTTCCAAGATGCCATTGATACATTCGCTAAACACGGGTTTATCGATCTAATTTGCCATTGTGCCTCATCTGCATCGGCGATGTTGTTTTCAGAAGCAAGGATGGACCTTGTCCGCGTTGGGATTTCGCTTTATGGACTTTGGCCCAGTCTCGAAACCAAACTTTCACTTTCTCTTATGAAAAAAGATGTAGGTATGTTGAAACCTGCACTTTCTTGGAAAACCCAAATACAACACATCCAAAATTTAAATCCAGGAACCTTTGTTGGATACGGATCAACATTTAAAACCACTCATGAAACAAAACTGGCGGTTATTCCTGTTGGTTATTATGAAGGTCTTGATCGAAAATTATCAAACAATGGTTATATGTTGATTCATGGGGAACGAGCAAAAATTCTAGGTAGAATTTGCATGAATATGACAATGCTCGATATCACCCATATCCCAGATGCTAAAATTGGTGACGATGTTGTGATTTTAGGAAAATCTGGGAACGAAGTGATCTCTGCTGATGACCATGCCACTTGGACTGGAACTATCAATTATGAAGTCGTAACAAAAATTTTGGGATCCTTCCCTCGTATTATAGAAGACTAGAGGACCTTATGTCAGAAAGACAAACATACAATTGGAAAAATCATAGATTAACCTATGTTAGGCATAAATCTCTGAATCCAAAATCCAAAGAAGTTATAGTTCTTGTTGGGGGATGGTGTTCTGCCGCTGGGTACTGGGGGTTAAACATTCCTTTTTTTCGAACATTGGGAGATGTCATCGAACTTGACTTAGTTGGACATTACCCAGCAGAAATTTTTGACCAAAAAAAAGGCCTTACCTTACAAGATTTTTTAGAAACCCAAGCCCAAGGGATTTGGGCTTCCGCAGGTGAAAAAGACATCACCCTCGTGGGCCATTCGACAGGTGGAATGGCGGTCCTTGCTATCGCATCTCTTTTTCCTCAACGCATCAAACAAGTGATTGCGATTGCTCCTTATGTACATGGACCGGTCCCTGGGATTTTGAAGATTGGAGTTGTCGGACTCCGTGCGAACTTAGGATCTTTTTTTGACTTTGGTTTTAAAATTGGAAAGTCGTTACCCAAAGCCTTACAAATTGGGTTTTCCTATGGCGTCTATGATTCCGCTGCTTTTCATGCAAGAGAAGACATCAAACAATTCCTCAAAGAATACAACCCTCAATTTGAATGCCTAAACCCAAGGCAAATTTTAATGATCCTTGAGATGCTTGATCGCACAGATATACGACCCATTGTATTTGGAAACCAAGTGCCAACGCTCATCATGCGAGGTGAAGAGGATCCTATCATCCCAGGAAAAGATGTGATGGAATTGGAACGCACTACTCCTCATGTGAAAGCAGTGTTATTTTCTGAATGTGGACATTTTGTACACATGGAAAAACAAAAAGCAGCTGAAAAGGTGATGAAAGATTTTCTTTTAATGAAAAAATCTTCCACGACTAAAAAATCATTTTTTTAAATTCAAAACCTTCGGTGTTGTAAGCTGGGCAAGGTATTTCGGATCTCAGAGAGTTTTTCCATTTCAATCGTTGCGATGGCAAAACCTTCATCACTGTCTAATTCTGCTAAAATTTCTCCCCAAGGAGAAATGATGAGTGAATGGCCAAAGGTCTTTCGTTTCCCATGTGGGTCGTGGGTACCAGTTTGCCCTGGTGCCAAAACATACATCAGGTTTTCAATGGCTCTTGCCCGTAAGAGTACATGCCAATGAGCTTCTCCTGTTGGAACAGTAAAGGCTGCCGGCAAAAAACATAAATCTACACCTTGTTTGGATAACTCACGGAAAAGTTCTGGGAAACGAAGGTCATAACAGATGGCAGAAGAAAGTTTTCCATACTCGGTTTGGACCACGTTTGGCACCTTCTCACCGCTTTCTGTGTTTTTCGATTCTTTGTATGGGAAACCGTCTCCCACAACTGCATCAAACAAATGGGCTTTGTGGTAACGGAAAACTTCTTCACCTTTGGGATTAAAAATGACTGCCGTATTGTACACCTTTCCCGATGGTGCCTTGGTAGGAAACCCTCCTCCCAAAAGATAAATTCCAAGTTCGTTTGCGGTTTCTTTCAAAAAGAAGAAGGTTTCTTCTTCAATTTGGCCAAGTAGATTTTGTTTTTCGGATTCACTTCCCATAAAGGAGAAGTTTTCTGGTAAGCCAATCACCTTGGCTCCTGCCTTTGAAGCTTCCTCCACAAGTTGCCTACACTTGGTTAGGTTATTTGAGACTCTTGCGGTACTTGTGACTTGCACAACGGCGGCTTTAAAATTCATTATCATAAATGAGGACTTTTATGACCCACCAATCAGAAAAAATCAATCATATCTTAGAAGCACTTCCCTATTTGATCAATTATTCTGGGAAAACCATCGTCATCAAATACGGCGGCGCTGCCATGGTGGAAGAGGAACTCAAAGCTTCTTTTGCCGAAGACATTGTGTTACTCAAGTATTTAGGAATCAATCCAGTAGTGGTCCATGGTGGTGGACCTGAAATCAACTCTTTGATTAAGTCATTAAATCTGAATACACAATTTATTCGAGGCCACCGTGTGACGGATGAAGCCACAATGGAAGTGGTAGAGATGGTTCTCACCGGGAAAGTCAACAAACAAATTGTTTCCCTCATCCAAGAGAAAGGTGGAAAACCTGTTGGCCTTTCTGGAAAAGATGGTAGCCTTGCCATCGCAGAAAAATACCTCATGGAAGTGGAAACAGAAGAAGGCAAAACACAAAAAATTGATTTAGGTCTTGTCGGAGAGATAACATCCGTTGATCCCAATATCATTCTCACCTTACAACGTGAAGGTTTTATTCCGATCATCTCACCAGTTGCCATGTCCAAAGAAGGACAAACTCTCAATATCAATGCAGACACAATGGCAGGTGCGATTGCACAAGCACTCCATGCAGACAAACTCATTTTACTCACAGACACACCAGGGATCCTAATCGATGGCCAATTGGTAACGGGTCTCAAAAAAGCTGACATTCACGGTTACATAAAAACTGGACAGATCTCCGGAGGCATGATACCAAAAGTAGAGTGTTGTTTGGGTGCAATTGATTCTGGAGTCAAACGAGCCCACATCATCGATGGTCGAGTGCCCCATTCCGTCTTAATTGAAATTTTGACAAACCAAGGGATCGGAAGTTTGATCGAACAAGGATAAATTTGGATGCCTACGAAACTTTTAACATTAAGTCTGATTTCAGATATAACGAGTCGAATCAATTCACAAGAAGATTTAAATACACTTCTTAGTGAAATCATGGGCATCACTCGTGATGTGTTACAAACAGAAGGATCTTCGTTACTGCTTTACGATAAAGAAAATGATCAATTGGTGTTTAATACAACAAGTGGCTTAAAAGAAGAATCACTTGCCCACCTAACCGTTCCTAGGGGAAAAGGGATTGCGGGTATGGTGCTTGAAACCCTCAAACCCGAAATTGTAAACGATGCTGCCAATGACCCAAGAATCTTCAAAGCAATTGACCAAAAAGTTGGGTATGTGACACGAAACTTAATTTGTGTTCCCATGGTCGCACAAGGGGAAGTGCAAGGGGTACTCGAAGCTGTTAACTCACTCGACAACCGCGATTTTAACCAAACCGATATTAAAATCCTTCGTTACCTTTCGAACTTAGCGGCCATAGCCGTCAAAAATCGTCTACTTATCGATAACTTAAATTTAAGAGCAAACGAACTGAATTGCCTCTTTCAAATTTCACAAGCCCTTGCCAACATCCAAAGTTCGGATGAGTTTATGGACCTTGCTGTCAAAACCATTTCCGAAGTTTTGCAAGTAGATCGTGTTTGTTTGAATTTTGAAAAAATCGAAAAACGAGGACTACCTCGCTCTAAATCGAAAGGGTTTTCCGATCAAATCCACGATGAGGATGTTGAAGCATTATTATTCAATGACAGATCTGATTGGATGTTTAAAGGTTTTAAAATTATCACCGCCAATTCTCCCCAAGGGATGCAACTCACCCATCGAGGGCTTTTCCAACATAGTATGATTTTATTCCCCATTCTCAAAAACAAAGAATGGTTAGGTTCTCTTATCGTTTCGGATAAAACTTCTCGTACTCGTTTTGATGAAATGGATATCCGTATCCTCCGCACTCTGACAAACCAAGTAGGAGAAGCTTACACTGCCTTACAAGTAAAGATTCAAAGTGAACGTTTGAAAAACATAGATCGTGACATGCAAGTGGCAGCTATGATCCAAAAACATTCGCTTCCCATCATTCCAAAACAATACTCACTGCTTGAATTTGATACTTACTACCAAGCATCACGTGAAATTGGTGGGGACTTTTATGATATGGTTGTTCATGGAAAAGACGAAGTGTCTGTCATCATTGCCGACGTTTCTGGGAAAGGGACTCCTGCGGCACTTTTCATGGAGTTTTCAAAAACCGTTTTGCAACAGGAAGTATCAAAAACCACTTCAACAAGTGAAGCCCTCTTCAATGCGAACGAGATCTTACAAGACAAATCTGGTTTTCTTATGTTTGTTACTGCGATGCTTGTGCGCATCAACATGACAAAAAAAGAATTAACCTATTCCTCTGCAGGTCATAATTTACAAATCATCTATCGCAAAAAACACCATAAAATCCAACACTTATCAGGTAAAGGCCAACCAATGGGGATTGGCAAATGTGAATTCTCTGAACATACAGTGAGTTATTTACCGGGAGATTTACTTGTTCTGTATACTGATGGCGTCACGGAAGCTATGAATATGAAAGAAGAACTTTTTTCAGAAGAAAGACTGGAATCAGTGATTTTATCTCGTATCAATGATCCACCTGAAGTGATACGGCAAGCAATTCTCCAAAAAGTAAGTGAATTTGTAGGAGAAGCGGAACCACATGATGACCTTTCTCTCTTTATCATCCGTCTAAACTAAGGATATGGAGATTTTATGAGACGCATTCTATATGCAATGGCAGTGTTTCTCCGATTGGACAAACTGCACAAAGCGATGTTAGATGCTGTAATTGAAACACGAGTTAAAAACGCGCTCCAAACATCTGACAAGTTACGCAAAGAACAAGACAGGTTGCGAGAAAAAGAATTTCGCAAACAAATGGAAGACCTTCAAAACAACCACAACAGTAGTTTTGAAAATTATAAATTGGAAACGGAAAACTTAATCCGTATCTTCAAAAACCAAATCCTAGTCGAAAAAAAAGAAGTATTAAAAGAACGCGAAGTGGTGAAAGAAATGCAAAGGCAAGCCATGATCCGCGAAAATAGATTCCAACATTATATTTTACGATTCAAAGAAATTCTTTTTGTGAATAAAAAGGTTGTGGAGTCCATCCAAAGTTTAGTCAAAGTAGAATCCAACATAGAAGACTTGTTATACGAAATTGATAATTATGATGAAAGTAAATTCATCAAAAAACCGGAAATGATTTTGGATACCGAGTTCCTAAAAGAACTCCACAAAAAAGAAGAAGAAATCCGAGATAATATCCTCAAGTTCCAAAAGAAAGTAGAGAATAGCTGACCTAGGTAAGATCAGCTTTTCGCCTTCATCGAATTCGGTTGGCCTGTCGAAGCAAGGAGGGCACGCCATAATGTACTTCGCTCAGGTTTAAGGACTTTTCGTTCCGCAATGGCTAATGAAATTGGCATCACTGTAAACACATTGTTCCAAATCCCAACCACACAACCAGTCCTACCTGCAAACGCCGCATGTACGGCATTTTGAGCAAGGAATCCACAAAAAACAGAATCTTCAGCATTTGCTGGAACCGATCGAATGATATAACTTGGATCGATGTATTTTAGATTCAAATTCAACCCTTCTTTTTTGAAGTATTCTGTGATTTTGTCTTTGATAAAAACTCCAATATCCGCCAACTTCTTGTTACCTGATTGATCTTTTTCACCTTTATCTTCAAAGTACTTTTGACCAGCACCTTCTGCGATGATGACAACAGCATGTCCTCTTCTTTGCACTCGGTCTTTTAAAACCGATAAAAAAGCACCATCCCCTTCTAAATCAAAATCAAGTTCTGGGATGAGGACAAAATTTACATTTTTGGATGCCAAAGCTGAATTGACGGCAATGAATCCAGAGTGTCGTCCCATCAGTTTCACAAGTCCAATTCCATTTGGTGCCCCTTTGGCTTCTTCATGGGCACAATTGACAGCTTCCACCGCCTTACTAAACGCAGTCGAGAACCCAAATGTTTTTTGGACATAATTGATATCGTTGTCAATCGTCTTAGGGATCCCTACGATTGAGATGTCTTCTTTCCGTTTTTTTACTTCTTCTTGGATGGCTTGGGCTCCGCGTAAGGTCCCATCACCACCAATACAAAACAACATCTTCACACCGTATAAAAATAAAGTATCCACCATCTCTTCAATCTTTTGATTGCCTCGCGATGAACCAAGGATGGATCCACCAAAATTCATAATGTGGGCTACTTTGTCTGGTGTGAGTTCAATTGGTCTATGGCCAAATTTTTTAACCAAACCTTCATACCCAAAAGGGAAACCAAGAATCCTTGGCACTTTGTAACGATAATGTAATTCCATCACAAGGGCACGGATCACATCATTGATCCCTGGACAAAGTCCTCCGCACGTAACGATCCCTGCGGTCACTTCTTCCGGTCGAAAGTAGATTTTTTCTTTAGGACCTGCTTGTTCAAAGAAAACGGGACTCGTTTCGATGGTTTTTTTTGCATCTTCTGATCCAGAAAAGATGGTTTGGAAGAGCACCACTGAATTGTCTTCCGTCCAGTAGTCATAACCCGCTGGGTTCGGGTAAGTGCATGGTCCAAATTGTTCTACTTTTGTATCGTTTTCATTCATCGGTCTCACTTATAACAAAAAAAGACAGAGAAGAAAGCAAATTTCATTGCCAAACAAAGGAAAATCAGACAGAAATGCTTTTAGATGCTAAAAAAGATCACTCTTATCTCTATTCTCGTTTCTTTGACGAGCCTGACTATTTTAGCGCAAGGTTTACCGTTTTTTTCAAGTTATTCTTTTTCGGATCCAAGATCGTCTCTTTTCCAAGTAGGCGGATCGCATAACGGAAATTTGGCGATTCTGATCCCCTTTCGTTTCCCAAAAGAACTTGAGCTTGGTTCAAATTACGTATTTTCCAAATCAAACGATCCTATGGCAGGGATTCAGATATTTTCTCCTGTGATCCCCTTCGCTACCATGAACCCTTACAGAAACCCTGAAGGTAATTTTGACGTAAGGCCAGAACGTTCGAATGCAGCCTTACTTTCTTACCAACCGAATGTCACGTATGTGTATTACCGCAACGGCTTCACGTTTGACCTAGGACTCAGTATGGGAATTTCACTCAACCAGGGTTCAAGTGGGTATGTGGATGTAGCAGAATCTAGAGTGCGAATCAAATACCGCCTCAATCGAAATTTATTTTCCTTTATCAAAAATTCACGTTGGGAATTGTTTTTACAACTCTCCGAATTACACCGGTTTGATGCATCCGAATATTCCAATCGTTTCAACTCGTCCATTCGTGCCCAAGAGCCTTCTCGCACGAACTTCGTAGGCAGACAAGTTTACGTCACACCAGGGATCAGTATTTCGAATAGTAACTTAACGTTCGAAGGGATGGTGCGTGTTCCCATCAATGCCAGAGAAGCAGGTCGCACACTCGACGAACTATGGGCTCCGGAGATCCAAGGAAACTTAGGACTCAAGTATTATATGCCTGTCACCCCGTCTCGCTCAAATTAAGATTCTCTCCAAAACGCCTCTAGAAAATTCTAGATCCCAAATTTTTACTTAAGGTATTTGAGCGCCTCACACTGGTTTGCTTTTCAGAATCGATTCAAAAACTGACCGCGCTTTCCGCTCCAATCTTTCCTCTTTTAGAGTGAATCAAAATCAAATTTATAAGGAAAGGATTTCCGCTACAATCGCTGGCGCGGGGAACACAGTTTGATTCCATAGGAGAAGTTTTGCTAAACTTTTCTCAAAGATCACTAACTTCATGTTAGATCTTATCCAAAAATTAAACTAACTCTTCGCTTGAAACCGTTTCCAAGACAAGTCAACATCCATTTTGGATATATTTTCTTTTTTTCGCGAGATGCGAAACTCATGATTTCTGTAGAGTGATATAGATCCTGTATGAGCTGATGTTCCAACTGTTTTTGTTTCCGGATGAAGTTCGGGAGAAGACAAAGTTTCCCTTTGTTCTTTCCAGACAATCAACGTTTCTTCTGTCGGACAACTCACCTCTCCACAACTCACTTCTAAGATTTCCAAATCCGCATCTTTTGGAATGGAAGTATATGTCGAAAGCCACTCTGCAAGTTTTGGATGGAATGAAAATCCATCCAAAAGTTTCCCTGTTGCTACCGATTTCCAACCGTGGTTATGTGATGATCCAGAAACTGCCATAGAGATCTCCATTGTCGTCCAATCAGCACAAATCAGTATCACGATGTAACAATGATTTGTTTGTTGTCTTACCCTTTAGACTTCCTTGAAGGGTCGTAGTTAAGAATTGGTGATAACCAACGTTCAACTTCCGATTTTTCCATCTCTTTCATTTTGGAATATGTATCCACTTGGTCTTCGTTGATTTTTCCAATCGCAAAATACCGGGCTTCTGGATGAGAGAAATAATACCCACTCACACTGCTAGCTGGCCACATTGCACAGGACTCAGTGAGTTTAATCCCTGCATTTTTTTCGACATCAAGAA
This sequence comes from Leptospira bouyouniensis, assembly GCF_004769525.1. Taxonomy (NCBI): domain Bacteria; kingdom Pseudomonadati; phylum Spirochaetota; class Leptospiria; order Leptospirales; family Leptospiraceae; genus Leptospira; species Leptospira bouyouniensis. The sequence continues at coordinate 192,059 of NZ_RQFT01000001.1, forward strand.
GGTTCCAAATCTTTCTTTTTTCCGTATGATCGGGACACGCAGGATAACCAGGTGCAGGTCGAATGCCTCGGTATTTTTCTCGGATCAAATCTTCGGTCGTTAGATTTTCGTCTTTTCCAAAACCCCATTCTTCTCGCATCTTATGGTGCATGTATTCTGCAAATGCTTCTGCAAAACGGTCTGCGAGTGCTTTTACCAAAATAGAGTTGTAGTCATCGTGTTTGACTTCATATGTTTTGGCTAACTCTTCGATGCCATGCCCAGCGGTAACCGCAAAATATCCAATATAGTCGTTTTTGTTTTTCTCTTTTGGAGAGATAAAGTCAGCCAAACTATAATTAGGTTGATTAGACATTTTAGTCGTTTGTTGGCGTAACATTGGATAAAAACCCAATGATTTTTGTTTGGTTTCATCTTCAAAAATTTCGACCATCTCACCATGCGAAACTGCGGGAAACATACCAACAACAGCTCTTGGTTTGAGATTTGGATTTTCCAACATCTGGTTTAAAATCGTTTGCGCATCATTGTATAAAGAAGTTGCTTCCTTACCGATCACTGGGTCTTTGAGAATTTGTGGAAAACGACCTTTTAATTCCCAAGCTAAAAAGAATGGAGACCAATCAATGAATGGGACCAAATCCTTTAAGGTAACATTATCAAATACTTTTATACCCGTAAAACTTGGTTTTGGTGGTGTATACGAATCCCAATCCGTTGTGAATTTGTTTTGGATGGCATCTGCAATGGGAAGGATATTCCTTTCGTTTTCTCTCGAATAAAACTCTTCACGAATCCGTGCTTGTTCTTCTGAGACCGTTTTTGCGTATTCTTTTGTGGTTTGCGGGTTTAACACACTGTTCATCACGTTCACAACACGGGATGCATCCATCACGTGTAAAACAGGCTGTGAGTATTGTTCTGCAATTTTTACAGCAGTGTGTGCAGGGGATGTGGTAGCGCCACCGATGAGGAGTGGAACTTTAAAGTCCAAACGTTCCATTTCTTTTGCGACATACACCATTTCGTCAAGGGATGGTGTGATGAGACCAGAAAGACCAATTGCGGCTACATTTTCTTTTTTGGCAGTTTCTAGGATTTTTTCACAAGGAACCATCACACCAAGGTCGATCACCTCATAATTGTTACATGCAAGTACAACACCCACAATATTTTTTCCAATGTCATGGACATCACCCTTTACGGTTGCGATGAGGAATTTAGCTTGTTTGCTTTCGTCTTTTTGGTTCCGTTTTTCTTCTTCCATGTAAGGCATTAGGTATGCGACAGCTTTTTTCATTACCCGCGCACTTTTCACAACCTGAGGTAAAAACATTTTACCGGCCCCGAAGAGTTCCCCTACTACTTTCATTCCATTCATGAGAGGACCTTCGATTACATCGAGAGGTTTTGCCAAACTTTGCCGTGCCTCTTCTGTATCTTGGGTCACAAATTCGTCGATCCCTTTCACCAATGCATGTGTGAGTCGCTCTTCTACAGTGCCACTACGCCATACATCATCTTTTTTTTGGACTTTGGCTTCTCCATGGAAACTTCCTGCGGCTTCAATGAGTCTTTCAGTGGCATCTGGCCTTCGATTAAGTAAAACATCTTCCACTAACTCGAGTAAGTCTTTCGGGATTTGTTCGTAAACTTCGAGCATCCCTGCATTGACAATTGCCATATCCATTCCAGCTTGGATGGCATGGTATAAAAAGGCAGAGTGCATCGCTTCCCGCACTGGGTTATTGCCACGGAACGAAAACGAAATATTACTAAGGCCACCAGATACTTTAGCTCCTGGGCAGATTTTTTTGATCTCTCTTGTTGCTTCAATAAAATCAACAGCGTAATTATTGTGTTCTTCAATGCCTGTTGCAACTGTTAGGATGTTTGGATCAAAAATAATGTCGGTTGGTTCAAAATCCAATTTGGAAACAAGTAAATCATAAGCACGTTTACAAATTCTGACTTTGTCATCTTTTGTTGCCGCCTGTCCTTGTTCGTCAAATGCCATCACAATGGCTGCTGCCCCAAACCTTTGGATGGTTCGTGCATGGTTTAAGAATGCCTCTTCCCCTTCTTTAAGTGAGATAGAGTTTACAATTGGTTTGCCTTGGATACACTTAAGGCCCGCAAGTAACACTGACCATTTGGAGGAATCAATCATAAAGGGAACGCGGGCAATGTCAGGTTCCCCAGCAATTAAATTCAAAAATTTGGTCATGGAAGCTTCCCCATCGAGGAGCGCTTCATCAAAGTTTATGTCGATGATATTGGCACCAGCTTGCACCTGTTGCAAAGCAACTTGCACAGCTTCTTCAAAATTCCCGTCCAAAATCAGTTTTTTGAATTTTGGAGAACCAGTTACGTTATTCCTTTCACCAACGTTAATAAAACCTTGGTCTTTGGTCAGTTTCAGTGGTTCAAGCCCTGCAAAGGCACTGAGTTTCGGTTGTTCTTTGAGTGAACGAGGTTTGATCGAAGCCACTGCTTCTTTTGCTGCACGGATATGGGCAGGTGTTGTTCCACAGCACCCACCTACGATATTTAAAAAACCTGCTTCTGCAAAATTTTTCATCCATCCACCAAATTCTTCTGGGGTTTGGTCATACCCGCCAAAAGCATTCGGTAGGCCAGCATTTGGGTAACAAGACACATAACAATCAGCTACACGAGAGATTTCTTCGATATAAGGTCGCATCTCCCCAGCACCTAACGCACAATTGATGCCAACAGCGAGTGGTTTCGCATGTTTGATGGAAATATAAAATGCCTCACCAGTTTGCCCTGATAATGTTCTTCCAGAAGCATCAGTGATGGTTACTGATAATACGACTGGAATACGGATCTTACGTTCTTCGAATACTTTTTCGATGGCATAAATACATGCCTTCAAATTCAAAGTATCAATATTGGTTTCTGGAAGTAGTAAATCCACTCCTCCGTCAAGTAATGCAGATACTTGTTCATAAAAACAATCCACTAACTCATCAAAGGTGACGGCCCGAAAAGCAGGATTGTTTACATCGGGAGAAAGGGATGCAGTCTTGACTGTAGGTCCAATGGACCCTGCTATGAAAACATCTGTTTTTCCAGTTTTTTCTTTAAATTTCGCAACAGCATTTTTTGCACACTTCACGGCAGCAAGATTCAAATCCCGAACGGCAGATTCCATTTTGTAATCCGCTTGAGAGACAATATTGGAACTAAATGTATTGGTTTCGATGATGTCAGCACCTGCTTCCAAATACTCTAAGTGAACTGATTCGATGATATCAGGTCTAGTGATGGCAAGTACATCGTTATTACCTTTGATAGACAAAGGCCAATCCTTAAATCGATCTCCTCGGAAATCATCTTCTTCCAAAGAATGCCTTTGGATCATCGTACCCATAGCACCATCTAAAACTAAGATTTTTTCCGTGAGTAATTTCAAGAGAGTTTTGGAAGAAGGATTGGTATATTCAAATTTCATAATATTTCTGTGTATAATTAAGGTATAGATTCAAGTAAAGGTGGGCGGTTACATACGTAATACACCCACGAGGTTCATTATTTACTCGGGTCGGAACATTTTGCACCTTTTAGAGGTGGTTTTGTCGTTACGATTACCGGAAATTTATTTGCTTCTTTTGCATTTATTTCAATTGCAGGTTTGTGTTTTTCTGGGACATCATAGTCCGGGAAAATCGCATCAATCGGACATTCATATTGACATGCATTACAATCAATACAAGTATCTGGATCGATGTACAATGTGTCCGGAGCTTCGTGAAAAGCTTCCACAGGACAAACTGCAGCACAACTTGTATATTTACAATCTACGCAAATTTCAGTTACAACGTACGCCATGAGAAACTCCTAATGCCCCTTTCAGAAATCCGAAAAGGGCAATTATTTTTAGTAGCGGTAATGGTCCGGTTTATATGGACCTTCGAGTGGTACACTGATATAATCAGCTTGTTTTTGAGTGAGTTTTGTCAAACGAACACCCAATTGCTCCAAATGAAGTGCAGCTACCTTTTCATCCAAGTGTTTTGGAAGGCGATACACGCCCAACTCATATTTCGTTGTATAAAGTTCAATTTGAGCCAAAACTTGGTTTGTGAAGGAACTAGACATTACAAATGATGGGTGACCTGTTGCACAACCTAAGTTCACAAGTCTTCCTTCCGCTAGAACGATAATAGATTTACCATCAGGGAAAGTGTATTTGTCTACTTGAGGTTTGATTTCTTTTTTAGTAACACCTTTCTCAGAATTCAAACGTGACATTTGAATCTCAGTATCAAAGTGACCAATGTTACAAAGGATGGCACCATCTTTCATTGCTTTCATGTGTTCAAGAGTGATGATGTCGTCGTTACCAGTTGCTGTCACAATGATATCAGCGTTTTCGATCACATCTTCTACACGTAGGACTTGGTATCCTTCCATAACAGCTTGGAGCGCACAAATAGGATCGATTTCAGTTACGATCACACGTGCTCCAAAGTTACGAAGTGATGCAGCAGATCCTTTTCCAACGTCTCCGTATCCACAAACGAGAGCTACTTTACCAGCAAGCATCACGTCAGTTGCACGTTTAATTCCGTCAGCAAGTGATTCGCGGCAACCATAAAGGTTATCAAATTTTGACTTTGTTACTGAGTCGTTCACATTGATTGCAGGGATTTTTAAAGTTCCTGCTTTTAATTTTTTATGAAGTGCAATGACACCTGTAGTTGTTTCTTCAGAAACACCTTTGATGTCTGCAAGGAGTTGTGGGTATTTTTCATGGATGTAATGTGTTAGGTCATGTCCGTCATCAAGGATCATATTAGGACCTTTTCCACCATCAAAGAATAAAGTTTGTTCAATACACCACCAGTATTCTTCTTCTGTTTCACCTTTCCATGCAAATACAGGGATTCCTGCTTTTGCAATCGCTGCTGCAGCATGATCTTGTGTTGAAAAGATGTTGCAAGAGGACCAACGAATGTCAGCACCTAATGCAGCCAAGGTTTCGATAAGAACCGCTGTTTGGATTGTCATGTGAAGTGATCCGCAAATTCTTGCACCTTTGAGTGGCTTAGAAGTTCCGAATTCTTTACGAAGTGCCATAAGACCAGGCATTTCTTTTTCTGCCAAAATGATTTCTTCTCTTCCCCATTCTGCAAGAGAGATATCCTTCACTTTGTATGGCAATCGTTCCGATTTTGTTTCAGTTACTGTGGACATTTTGTCCTCCTTATTCCTTTGTTGCTTTGATTGTTAAAATTTTAAAACTAGATTCTGTTTGGATTTCTCCAATGGATTTCACATTGAAACCTGCATTAGATAACCAGGATTCGAATAACTCTGGCTCAAATCCAAGCCAAAGGTCAGCGAAATTATCTCTCATGTATTCTGCATTGTGTTTCTCTAAATCGACTACACACAAAACTCCACCTGGTTTTAATACACGCGCAATTTCTTCAAGCACTGTCGGTGGATGAGAAATATGATGCATTACCATCGATGCTACTACCGCATCACAAGAGTTTGCCTGCAAAGGCAAATGTTCCATTGGTGTTTGGATAAGACTTACACTTGGATTTTTTGCAAAATGGATGGATGCATTTTCGATCATACGAGATGAATTATCAACTCCCGTAACATGTTTTGCTTTGTTCAGTAAAAATGGGATTAGTCCACCAGGCCCACACCCTAAATCTAAAATATTTTCGCAAATTGGAAGTTCTTGTAAGATCCAAGACCGATACAATTTTGGATGTAAAGTTTCTTCTTGTAATTTTTCCCAACTCTCTGCCACACCATCAAAGAATGATTTGGATTTTTTCTCTCGAGCTTCAAGGATTAAGTGAACCATTTTCTGGTCTTTTTCTCTGTTCGGGAGGTCTTCTTTATAAGATAACAAAAGTTTGGTGAGTTCCATTGGAAATTTTAATCCAAAACTCTCTTCATCGGGCAAAAAACTGTACACCAAACTCCCTTCACGCCTGGAACCAATAAGCCCTGCTTCTGTCAGGATTTTTAGGTGTCGGGAGATACGAGATTGGCCCATCTCTAAAATCTCCACCACTTCATTCACGGAAAACGCCCCAAAACTTAAGATATGGAGGATCCGAATTCGTGTTTCATCAGAGATGGCTTTCGTAGCAGCCAGAATCTGAGAAGAATTGCGGTTTGTGAGAAGGGTTTCTGCTGCCATATCCAAGATATCTACATATCAAGAAATCTTGATATGTAGATAAGAGGCAAGCGAAATTTGGCCTATTTTCCGAAAATGGAACCAAATTTCGCATTGGATTAGGAAATTTTGAAGAAATTAATCTTTCTTTTTAGGGTTTCCGCTAAATTTGCGATCCCGTTGGCTGTCGCTGTCATTTCCTCAAGGCCTGCGGCAGTCCCTTGGGTTAAGTCATTGATGCTGAAAATCGCTTGGGCCACTTCCCCGATGGCATTCTTTTGTTCTTCCATGGAAAGACGGATGGCTTGGCTGATTTGGTTCACCTTGTCCACCTCTTCCCCCACCTTATGGTTAATGACAAGTTGTTCCTTTGTACTTTGTTCAATTGTATCGGTCATGGTATTAAATGAACTCACACCTTGGATGATCCTTTGGATGAGTGAAATCGTTGTTTCAATGGTTTCTTTACCACTTTCAATTTCTTTCTCATTTGCTTGGATGAGCTCTCCAATGTCACCGATCGAAATCGCAGTTTTTTCAGCGAGTTTCCCAATTTCATCAGCAACGACTGCAAATCCACGACCATACACTCCTGCACGAGCAGCTTCAATGGCAGCATTTAACGCAAGTAAGTTGATTTGTTCTGAGATATTATTAATGATTTCAATGACACTACCAATTTCTTCCGAACTGTTACTAATTTTTGAAATTGAATTTCGCATAGAGTCAAGGGATGACTGACCAAGTTTTGCCTCTTCTGAGATTTGGTTCACATCTTGGGATGCTTTCCCAACTTGTTTTCCCGTTGCCTCGATCAAACTGGAAAGTTCTGCCATTTTTAATTTTAAAAAATCTACTTTGCGAAATTGATCTTCTGCTTGTGCATCTACGTTTTGTACGGCGGCAGAGATCTCTTCTATCGAAGCTGATATCTCTTCAGCGGAAGCAGCTTGTGTTTGTGCATTCGAAGATAACATATTGAGTGATGCTGACATTTGTTCTGCGGATGAAGCCAAATCTTCTGAGAAAGCTTGGTTTGAACCTACTACTTCTATGATTTGTTTGAGTGTGGAATTTAAACCTCTAGAAAGGCGTGCAAATTCATCAGAGGATTCTAACTTCACCTTAGTTCTCAAATCCCCTACTTCAACATTTTGTAATACTTTGCCAATGGTTCTCATAGGTCGAAACCTTGCAGAAAACAACATATAAATTGAAAATGCAATCACAATCGAGCCAATCAAACTAATGACGGTTAAACCTCGAAGTGAAGTCAAACTTTCAACTTCTATTTCTTTTAAATCAATCGTAGAAAAAAATTGAATCCCATACTTGGAACTAACCTTTCTTCGAAGTAAAAAAGTGGATCCTTCCCAAGGGTTTCGGAAAGAATCTGTTTCACCTGCATTTAATGCTAACTGTTCAAACTCAGAGCCTTTAAAACTAGTCATTAAGTATTTTGGATTGGGGTGGTATACCATTGTTGATTCACGATCGAGTAAAAAAGAATATCCAGTTGTACCAATTTTGACATTTTTTAAGAAGGATTGCATCGCCTTTCCCACAAGGAATGGCATCCCAACAAAACCAATTACAGTTCCATTTGCATTTTTGACAGGAGACGTGACCATAATCACAATATTGCCACTGATCGATGATTTGACAGCAATGCCTACATGAGATTTACCTTCTTTGGAAGCTTTGATATTTTCCAAAACTTCTGGGTTATTATCTAGTTTAAATCCAACACTTAATCCACCAGGGAGACCTGAAGCAACAATCGGTGTTCCCTCTTCAAATGTCGCAATGAAAGAATTCTCCAATAAAAGCTGGGTTTCATTATATGTTTTAACTAAAGTAGGGACAGCTAGCTTATAATTCTTAGTTTCTAATGCTTGTTTGATGGATGGCAAAGAAGCTACATCTTTCAGTGTATTCTCAACAGCTTCAAAGTAAACATTGATCCCTGCTTCATTACTTTGGTTAAAATTATACAATTGGTTTGAAAATGCTTTTTCCAGTGCTTTGGCATTCACATTAAAAGAAAAAATCAAAAGGAAAATGGAAAGCACCATCACCATCAAGGAAAACATAATGGGGACAGTGTTTTTGAGATTTCTATAATAAGGAGTGATCCGCTCGTTTAATTCCGATTGGAAAATTTCATCTTCGAGTACAATGTGTGATGCTTTTTCTAAGAAAATAAAAGAGATAATGATATTGAGAAACGCAGTGAGTAACAAACTACAAATAATATAAAATCCATCCGATTTACTAGTTTCCGGTAGGTAAATGACCGGACCTAATACAATCGGAATGGCAAGCGCCCATTGGGATGCGCCAACAGTGGCTCCAATGACTGGCATCTTTGCAATCGTATCCCAAACTTGTGTGTAGGTCTCAGGATTTTTTTCTGTCTGGGTTTCGAGTTCAACGAGTCCATCTCGAATGGACTTTAATTTTTTTGGGAAAATAAAACTGGGGAGGAGTAATGTAATGAGTGCCGCAATGATGGTCGCACCCAAAAAGGTTTTGATTTGAGTGGCACTCAGATCAACATAAAATAAAATGAGGGCAATCCCAATCGGAACCACAACCCCCAAGGAAAATACTTGGGAGGCCATAACAAAAGCGCGACTGTATCGTTTGTACAAATTCATTAAAACTTAGACCTTTACGCAAGGTAAATTCTATGAATGGTACGGCAAGGTTTTATGGTTTTCCCCGAAGATTTCTAGAAGCTAAGTTTGAGACCAAGGTTTGCTGAATACAGGTCTTTCCCACCATACAATCCCTCAGCAATGACCTTGAGCATAAATAAATCTAATTCCAAACCAACGATCCCATACCCAATCCCACGTTTGGAATTAGATTCCCCGCTCGCCCGAAAGCCGAGAGTGGCATTCGGATTTTGTGCTAAAAGTTGTTGGTCGAGGACTGCTTGGTATTCTCTCGGCAATTCGATGGGGAGTGACTCATTGGCAGAGATGATAAAGGGTCCTCGTCTAGAAAGTGAGGCAGAGTTATGACCGGAATTCCAACTATAACCACCACCAACGATTAAGTTTGCCACCCAAAATAAACCAATTCCAGTGCGTAAGTCTACATTGGTAGTTTGGACTTTGGTATTAAATAGAAAATTAGTATCACCACCCCACTTTCCTTTCACTCCTTGGAACTCTACTTGTGCGGCTTTCCCTTCCAAATAACTGAGGCTCATATTTTGTTCCATCACATGGTGGCCCACACCAATATTGAGTCCATTCCATGTAATCAGGTTCATGAGAAATCCTTCTTTTTCCATGAGTTGGTAACGTAACATCCCACCATACGACCGTACGGCGATCCTTCCTTCGTAATTCTTGTTATTCGATGCAGCTTGGATCTGGTCTTGGGTTACAGCGACATTCATCCCATGCAAAAAAATTCCGATCCGGCGGATATAACCACCTTCTTCCGTACCAAGTAACCAACCTGGATTGATGTCCAAATGGAAGGATGGAATGACAGCCCCTCCCACATTGGGAAGTTTTGGGTATTTGATTAAATCATCTTGGATTTGGATATCGTCTTTTTTATAACCTGCCGCAGAGGCGCTCACACCTAATTGGATGCGGCGTACAGTACCTGTACCAATATTACTTGCACCCACATTCGCTAAGAACCCAGCTTCCAAATTTGTTTTTAAGACTTCGTTTAAATAACCAGTTTCAAATTTTTTAAGTGCCGAATTACCCGTTTCAGTTAACGGAGAAGGTAAAAAACTACAAGCAGAACCTTCACAAGTGAATTGGGCATAAAGTTCTGATTGAGTGAACGATGTGACCAAAACAAAGGAAAGGAAAACGATTCTAAATTTCATATAGATCCTTGATTCTCTACTCTAAATCAACAATTGGAAAGTAATTTTCTCTCTCAAACTGAGACTTCTTTTGGTTTTTTTGCTGTACTGATCCAAAAAACTCCCATGAGTACAAATAAAGTTCCAATGCTATGAACAATTGTAATTGGTTCGTCCAAGAAGAGATAGGCCAAAAATAAAGTCGACATCGGTCCAATGGATCCAACTATCGCAGCTGTTTTACTTCCTACACGTTTGATCCCTTCCGATACAAAAACCGCTGGTACAACAGTATTGACAGTACCCATCACGAATGCCAAAACATAAAATGAAAGTGGTTGGATGAGTTCTTGATAAGTTCCGAATATGAAAAAATGAATGAACACTACAATAGATGAAATGATGAGTGCCCATGCCGTAAATCTCTTTGAACCTAACTTTGGAATGATAGATCCACTTCCCATAAGATAGATGGCATAAGTTAAAGCTGATAATAAAATAAAAAAGGCACCGAGGCTCACATCCTTTGGTGAACCCAATTGGACATCTTGTCCATAGGCTAAAAATACACCTGTATATGTAAGGATAAGAGAAAAAATTTCTCTTAGATGGATTTTCTTTTTCAGAAAGAAAAAAGATAATAAAACAACAAGTGTAGGATAAATAAATAAGATGATTCGTTCAAGGCCAGCGCTTATGTATTTGAGCCCAACAAAATCAAATAAACTGGCAAGATAATACCCAACTACTCCCATCAGAAGTACGTTCCAATAGTCTTTTTTTGTTAAGTTTGGTTTTGTTGTTCCGTTTTCAGCTGACCATGCCATCCAAACTAAAAATGGGAAAGCAAATAACATTCTAAAAAACAAAGAACCAATCGCTGATATTTCATACCGATAGGTTAATTTGACAACCACTGCCTTGGCACTAAAAAGGAGAGCGCCGATAAGAACAAACGCCACACCTTTCCATTCAACATGTGTATTTTCTTTCACAAATCCATCCTGAAAATCGGTAAAAATCCCGATAGTTTTATTGGATGATTCGTTATTTGGTTTTAGTCATTTTTCTATTGGTAAATATTTCTGTTTTCACAGAACCAAATGAAGAAATTTCCAAACCATTGTTACGTGTGTTTCCAACGTTTCGTCCTGAAGAATGCGAGGATTGGGCGATTATGCCTTTTGTTTGTAAACGATGTTTGTGGGAAGGCAAACGATATGCACAAGAAATTCGTTTTTATGATGATGGCCCCTTTAGAACTCACGGATGTTATACGGAGAAGAAGGGATTTGAAGTTTTAGGAGAAAAATAAAAAACCGGGAATCGAAACTCCCGGTATTCGAAAGTGAATTATTTTTTTACACAGCCCATAATGCCAGCGATTCCTGGAGCATTTTTTAAGCAGTTTGGATCAAATTTTCCTTCCATACATTGGTCGATCATTTTTTGTTTGCCTTGTTGTAAACCTGCAAGAACGGGAGCTGCTGCTGGGTTCTTTTTAGCTTCTTCTTCAATTTGAGTGAAAGTGCTTGCTAATGCAGATTCACACTCTTCTTGGGTATACACTTTGGATTTACAATTCGCCAAAAATAGCCCGAGAGCGAGCGCAAGGATAAGAGATTTTTTCATGAAAAACTCCGATGAAATAGATTTCCTGTTAGTATCTTTTTTACAAAGGGATTTGAAAACAAAAAAATGATCCACCATATTGCCATTGGAACACTCCATCCAAGCCTCTTGGCTGACTTTTACCTACAATTGCCTGGAGCAAAACAATCGAAAGTACACTATTTTGAATCGGGAGAGATCCGTTCTATTTGGATCCAACTTGGGGCTGTGATTTTGATGTTGGAAAAAGGAAAAAATGAATCTCCGAAAAAACTAGTATTCTCTCTAGAGAATTCAAACCAAACCGCTTGGAAGGAATTTTTGACTACGATTTCGGTCCTCGAACGAACAGAATTTACCGTTTACTTTGAAGATCCAGATGGAAATGGTCTGGGTCTCAGTTCCTACCCACAAAAACTTCCAAATCTTTGGAAATGAGTTGAGAAAACCAAATTCTATACCTAATGTAACCCTCACTCGAGGGATTTTTTTTACAAATGAACATCAAACAAAAGTTAGCTCTTGGATCTTCGGTGATCACATTATTATCACTTGGTGTCATCCTAACTCTGATTTCTTATGTCATTTATAAAAATGCCAAAGAAGATGCTCTGGAAAAAATATCGATCCTTGCTGACAAAATTTCTCTCGATGTCGGCAATTATTTATCTGCTCCTTTAAATGAAGCATACCTACTCAAACAAATCCTCCAAGAACCCAATCTTTTAGATAGAGACAGAGTCTTCAAAACTCTTACTATTATGTCAAATTCGAATGAATCTATTCTTGGAACATATGTTGTATTTGAACCCAATACATTTGATGGCAAAGATATTAACTTTCGTAATGCGAAGTACCATGATCAAACTGGTAGATTGATTCCATATGCTGTTAAATCAAAGGGAAAAATCATTATAGAACCAGTTGTTGGTTACGAATTACCAGAATCTGATTTTTACCAACTCCCTAAAAAAAACAAAAAAGTCGAACTCATCCCTCCGTTTGATTATAAAGTTGATGGGACTGATGTCACCATGATCTCTCTCGTGTATCCGGTAATCCAAAATCAAAAATTTATAGGGATTGCTGGTGCCGATTTATCATTAACGACCATTCGATCGTATTTACAAAATTTAAAAGTATTGGAAGGCAGTGTTAAAATCACACTCGTTGCAAGCAATGGTTATGTACTATTTAATGGATTACACCCTGAATCGAAAAATACTCATTGGGAAGACAAAGAAGATCCAAATATAAATCTTGCGATGTCCACAAACCAAAAACAAAATTATGTGAATTCAGATTATTTCCATGTAAGTTTACCGATATCACTGGTTGAAAACACTGCACCCTGGACACTTAGAATTTCTTATCCCCAAGAAAAAATAACAAACGAAATCCAATTTATTTTTTGGTTTGCCCTCGCACTTGGTTTTACCGGGATTTTATTTTCTACACTCGCAAACATCATCATCTTTAGAAAGTTAGTTGATAGTAGGCTTCAAAACCTAATTTCTTTTACCAAAGAAGCAGCGAGTGGCAACTTATCAAAAGAAATTAATGACAACAAAAAAGATGAAATTGGGAATTTAGTGGAAGCCATCATAGCGATGGTAACAAACATACGTCATATTTTAAGCGTTGCTCAAAGTTCAGGAAATGATTTAAAAGATAGTTCCATGTTAATGGAAAATACGATCATAGAACTATCTGATTTAGCACAAAGCCAAGCTGCTTCTTCTGAACAAGCAAGTGCCACTGTGGAAGAACTCAATGCTTCCTCTGAAACAATTAATGCAAATGTAGAACAAGCTGTTTCAAATTCGAAATCAATCCATTCTTCCCTTCTCGAAATTCAAAAACTCGTACAAAACATCACAAACGAAGTGGAAAATTTTGGTCAAATTGCAAAAGGAGCTAACCTCAAAGCCGAAGAAGGAAGAACGATGGCAAGTCTTACCTCGCAAGCTATTGAAGAAATCCAAGAAAAATCATTATCAATCACTGAGTTTTCTGATGTTATTTCTAATATTTCCGAAAAAACAAGCTTACTTGCGTTAAATGCTGCAATCGAAGCAGCGAGAGCTGGGGAATCCGGAAGAGGATTCGCAGTTGTTGCAGAAGAAATCTCAAAACTAGCATCACAAGCCGCAGCATCCGTTTCCCAAATCAATTCCTTATCAGAAAAAGCATTAGAATCCATTCAAAACGGTGGGAACCAAGTCTCCAAGTTGATTGCACTACTCCAAGAAATTATTAGAGAAGTATCTGTCATTTTTGAAAAGGCTTCTGATATTGTCCCTCTCATCCAAGATCAAAAAACAAGAACCGACCAAATTTATGCCGAAATTGAAGAAATCACTTCACTGGTAGAATCCATCCAACAATCCACGGAAGAACAAAAAAGGGCTACATCTGAACTCTCCAATATGACAATTAATATATCTAACGGTTCACAAATTTTATCTGACCAATCTGAAACAATGTCTGGGAACTCTCTTCGTATGACAGGGATTAGTGCAAAGATTTCCGAAATTTTACAAAAATTTAATCTGTAGGTAACTATGTCGATCAAAAAGAAAATCATTTTCATTTCACTTGCTGTGATTTCTTTCATCATTGCAGGGATTATGATTGTCCTTTCGATGGTTGTGAGATCGACATTACTTCACAATCTTGAAGAAGACACAACTTACATTTCTTCCAAAATTATCAGTGATATCTCGCATACACTCAAAACGCCACTGAACAAAACTTTTGCATTTCGTAAATCATATGAAAATGGAAATCTTAGTTCCAGAGCGGAATCCATCCAATACTTAAAGTCTCTGATCAAAGAAAAAGATATAGCATTTGCTACTTATTGTGCCTTTGAACCAAACGCATTTGATGGGAAAGATAATTCATATCGTAACTCACCAAATCATGACAATACTGGTAGATTCATTCCATACGTCTTCCGCGATGGAGATAAAATTTTCACGGAAGCTCTAAAAGATATTGATGATCCAATCCAAGGTGAGTTTTACCAAAAACCAAAGGCAACACTTAATACGAGTATCACGTCACCATATATTTACAAAGCAGGAAAATCCGAAATTTTCATTGTTTCGATCTTGGAACCAATACTTCGGAATGGAAAGTTCATTGGTATTTCAGGAATTGACATTAGCCTAACTACAATTAAATCCTACTTAGATTCATTAAAATTTGCAGACAGTGAAGGTAAAATTACACTCATATCTGACAATCACTTAGTTTTATACGATGGATTCACTCACCTTTCAGAAGGATTGGATTTTCGTTCTGCGGCAGATCCTTATTTTTATGATCGAATCAAAAATAAAGACGCTAGTATTTATGAATTTTACGATTATTTCCATGTTGCCATTCCCATCACGATCATTGAAAAAAATGATCCATGGTTTGTTCGTATCTCCGTTCCCAAATCACAAATCCAATCCACACTTAATTCAATTATTTTTGTCACCATTGGTCTTGGAATATTGGGTGTTGTTCTTTCTATATTATCAATTTTCTTCAGCTTCCAAAGGTTAGTTGACCGACGTATCCAATCGATTAATTCCTCAACAGGAAAAGTTGCGTCAGGTGATTTAAGGCAACTCATCAAAATTGACCAGGTAGATGAGTTGGGAAGTATCATGGTATCTTTGAACCAAATGATCGAACATTTGAGAAAACTGATCCGCATCGCCCAAAAATCTTCAGGGAAAATCAGTGAAACCACAGAAAAAATTCAGAATACAATCACAGAACTCACAGATTTGGCCCAAAACCAAGCAGCATCTTCCGAAGAAGCAAGTGCGACCGTTGAAGAATTAAATGCTTCCTCAGAAACCATTCATAGCAATGTTCTCAGTGCTGTCGAAAATACAGAGACCATTCATCAGTCGTTAGGTGATATCCAAAATCTAATGAAAAAAATCTTAGATAAAGTAAATACTTTTGGCGAAATTTCCGTCCGCGCCAACCTAAATGCTGAAGAAGGACGTTCCATGGCAAAAGAAACATCTCTTGCCATTAGAGAAATCCAAGAAAAATCTAAAACCATCACAGCTTTTTCAAATGTGATATCTGATATTGCAAAAAGGACCGGTTTACTTGCGTTAAATGCCGCAATCGAAGCTGCAAGGGCTGGAGAATCAGGGAAAGGATTTGCCGTCGTGGCCGAAGAAATTACAAAACTGGCAAGCCAATCTGCAGAATCTGTGTCGCAGATCAATACACTTTCTCAGGAAGCACTGGATTCCATCGAACGAGGAAACCAACAAGTAGAACGATTAGTTGAAGTATTAAAAAAAATTACTGATGAAGTTTCACTGATCTTTTTATCCTCGAATGAAATAGGACCACTCATTGAAGACCAAAGTTCTCGCACAGAAAGTATTTATACAGAAGTGGTTGAAATCACAGAACAAGTAAAGTCAATACAACTATCCACAGAAGAACAACAAAGAGCGACAAACGAATTGGCAAGCATGACCATCAACATTTCCAATGGCTCACAAGTTTTGTCTGACCAGTCTTCATCCATGGCAGAAAATGCGGAGAGATTGGGTCAAGTGATCAATACCTTGGATGAATTGCTGAAGACCTTTCGGATTGAAAAAGAAATTTAAAACAGTAGGAACTAAAAAAACCAAAAAGAAGTTCTTTCCAAGCGACTGCGAAATGCCCGAAGGAGACCACCCATTCGGAACTTGGAAAGACTGTGTCTGGTCGGTTTTGCAACAAAGCACTGGCGTTATTGCCCAGCCACCTCGCGGGTCAAAAATCTTTTGTTGTAACAACTACTATCCAAATGGACCACCTCCTTTGCTCATACCTTAGCTAGACCTTTTCTAGTACCCTTCAGATTTTTGGTCAAGAAAACATTTGATTAAAACTAAAATAAAAGAAGATAGTGTACTATGGGAAAAGAGTTAGAAGGGAAAACAATCTCTTTGGATGATCAGTCTAAGCCAACACTCCAACTACAATTTGAAGTTAGTATTTTTGACCTTTACAAACACTACTACCAAGTCCGTTTATTTGTAGAAACAAATCAAAAAGAAATCACCTTTTGTCTGCCGAGTTGGACTCCTGGATCTTATATGATTCGTGATTATGCGACCCACTTACATAAGTTTGAGGTGTATAACTCCATCACGAAAGAACCAGTTTTTTGGGAAATGGTGGATTTACACCGATGGAAATTAAACCAACTCCCACCTAAATTTGAAATCACTTACATCATTTATGCGTTTGAAGATTTTACTGTGCGTACCAACTACTTAGAAACCGAGTTTGGTTTTATCAATCCACCTGCACTCTTTTTGTACCCAGAAGGAAAACTTGATACCGAATCCAGTCTGGAATTCAAAGTATCTGATACATTCCCAAATATTTATACAAGTTTACCAAGGGATGAAAACAATCCTCATCGATTTTATTCCAAACACTTTGATGATCTCTTCGATTCGCCATTCCATTTGAGTAAAAAAAATTCGGTATTTTTCTCTGCTGGCACGACAAAACATGAGTTGCTCGTTGAAGGAGATATTCCTTTCGATTTCAAAACCAAACTTGCAAATGACTTACAAAAAATCACGGAAACTCAAATTCACTGGATGGGAGAAAGTCCAAATCAATATTATTTATTCGTATTAAACTTAAGTTTGCCGGCATACGGTGGGCTCGAACACAAGGCATCAAGTATCAATTACTTTAACCCTGAACTAATTCATGATGACGAAGAATACAAACGATTATTAGAACTTTTATCACATGAATACTTTCATCTCTGGAACATCAAAAGAATACGACCTTTAGCACTTGGTCCTTTTGATTACCAAAAGCCAAATTTGACAAAAGAACTTTGGATCGCTGAAGGATTTACGAGTTTTTATGATGCTTATTTTTTGTTCCATTCAGGTTTTTTGAGCTTAGATGAATACTTAACAAAGCTCCAATCCGATATCTTTTCTTTAGAAGACAATGAAGCCGATTTTTGGATGAGTTTAGAAGAATCCTCTTTTACGGCATGGACCAAATATTACAAACGAAATGGGAACAGCCATAATATTACTGTTTCTTATTATACAAAAGGTGGAGTACTTGCCTTATGTATGAACTTGTTCTTATTACATGAATCAAAAGAGAAAAAAACCATTCGTCATGTCTTCCAAAAGCTTTATGAAGTCTTTGCAATTGAAAAACAAAGAGGATTCACCAAACAAGAGTTTTTTGAAATAGTAAAGGATGTGACAGGTGTTGATTTAAAATTAGAGTTTAATGAATATCTAGAATTCCCAACACCTATTCCAGTTGATTATTATCTTGATTTGATTGGAATCCACCGAATCCAAACAGACTTGATTGGTGATACTGGTTTTAAAACCAAAGAAAAAAACGGGAATCTATTTGTGCAAAAGATCCAACACAAATCAAATTCAGAATCCTTTGATTTAATGTTAGATGATGAGATTTTAGCGATTAATGGAAAACGTGCGAGTTATTCATATTTACAAAAATTGGAAAAAAATCTTAGGCCTGGAGAAAAGTTCCATCTGATCCTATCTCGGGCGGGGAAAATTAAAGAAACAATGGTGACTGCTTCTGGGTATTATAAAACTAGGAAATTCATCGTTTCAGAAGATTGTAGTGTAGAAAAAAAAGAACTCAGAGAATACTTTTTAAGGAATATAGTCTAATGCCTGCTTTATTTAATTATATCTTAACTCCTTCCTCAAAAGAAGAAGTATTATTAGATACTCCACTCCCTCTTTCTCATAAACATCCAAAACATTGGATCCATATCACTGCGGAAAACGAAGAAAAACTTACCTTTTTGTTCCAAAAACACAATATCCACCAATTAACAATTGAAGATATTTTAAACCCTAATAGCCGGATCAAATTAGAAAAATTCCCCAATTATATATTTTTTATTTTCAGAGGATTCCATTATGAAAGAAACCAACTGACTTTAAAAAATTTCAACTTTATCTTAACTCCAAATCAAATCATCTCACTCACGTTAGATTACAGAGATAGTATCGGGAATATGATTGAAGATTGGAAAACTAACAACAAAGTACTATCGAAAGGATACGAATTTATCGTACATAAAATTTTAGATATTGAAACAGATCATACATTAGCAATCACACAAAAAATCGAGGAAAGAATCGATCATTTTGAAGATCAAATTTTTAGTAATGCCAAATCTCTTGATATCAGTAATGTTTATAGCCTTAGATCTAGTTTACTTTCAATCAAAAAAGGAATGTTACAAAATAAAGAAGTATTGGAAGATTTAGAAAAAATCAAAAATAGTTTTTTTAGTGATGAAGCTGATGCATTCTTTCGCGATGTGAGAGACCATTCAATTCGAATTTTGGAACTTGTAGATAGCAATATTGAATCAATCTCATCGGCACTTGAAGCTCATATCGCCATTTCCACAAGAAAAACCAATGAAATTATGAAAATCCTTACCATCATGACAGCCATCATGTTACCGATGTCACTTGTCGCAGGTATTTATGGAATGAATTTTAGGCACATGCCAACATTAGAATGGGAATATGGTTTTGTTTCAGCCATTAGCGCCATGGGGCTACTCGGCTTGTTAATGTTAGTTTATTTTCGAATCAAACGTTGGTATTAACTTGAAGTTAGAAAGGTATTTATACCAAACTTCTAATTTGGGCCAATAATTCAGGTTCTTCTTTCGGTGGGTCAATTTCACCACGAATCCATTGGTTTAGTAATTCCTTTAGACGTTTGTTAATTGTATCAAATTCCGGAGAGTTTGGAAATACAATGATAGAATGGGGTTTGATCGACTTCCCTGTCGTGGACAAAAAGGCAAAATCAGGGATCATTTTTTCTAACGTTTCTGCAGAAAAAGCAGGATAATTCATTCCTAACCAATCCACAGATGGCAAACAATTTTTGTTAAAATATGCATCACTTAACGCAGAGACAAGAGCTTTTTTTAACTGTTGTTTTTTCTCTTTTTCAAGTCGTTCTTCTCTCTCACGAAGTTTTTTCTTAAAAAAGTTTTCTCTTCTTTTTTGGTATAAAAACTGACGATCCATTTGTAAAAATGTGAGAATGGATTTTGCCTTCGCATAACCAGAGTTTACGATTGGAGTGATCCCTAAAAAATAAAATAATTTATAAAACCATGGGATATAATTAAAATACACTGTCTGAAGATTTTTCCCGTATGTTTTGACAAACTCTTCATCTTTGAAGATTGGTTTGAGCTCTTTTTCGTTAAGTTCTAAGATTGCTTTTAGATACAAAATGTATTCTGTGGTAAATCGATAGTTTTGATAGATCAGTGAATTGATTTCTTTGATATTGTTTTGGTTGTTGTTTACAAAAACCGCAATTTTAGAATCGGCATCGTGCCATTCCGCAGAAAGAACCTTTGGATTTTTTCTGAGTAAATCAACAATTACCAAATTATGTTCATCGTCTTTTTCTAAATTGATACGAAGTAATCTTGAATCAAAATCAAATTGGCTATCCAACATTTTCATGTAGACTTTTAGTAACCGATCAACTTCCTTTTTTTTCTCTAACTCAGCAAACTTTACAGCAATTTCAGTGACTTTTTTTAAATTATGAACAAACGAATAAAATCCATTTTCTTTTAAGATTTCTTTGAATCCATATAAAGTATCTACTTTTGCACGAATGATTTCTATATCATTGATTTCGACATCACTTGACCCAGGTGTAAATAATCGATCAAGAGCAAGTCGAATTTCCGAATCAAATGCCTTTGCCAAAGGTTCTACCTTTGTCATTAAATATTCGTTAGCTATGTTTAAAAAATGGGCCGCTTCTTGCTCAGGTACGTAATAAAAACCAATATGAGGTAAAACGATTACTTTTGCCTCTGCCACTAGTTCATCAATGATGAGTCCTCGTGATCGATTTAACATTTCTTTGGATGGTTGGAGTGGAAATTGTTTTGGATCAAGTAATCGGTCTAGTTCATCCCCGGGGCCGTCTTCTTCCTTATAATCAATCTCTACTAGTTTGTTAAGAACATTTCGCCATGTATCTTCTGTTAGGATACGTTTGTTTTGTACATATTGGTAGAGATGTTCTGCAGAACGACCTATCAAAAGTTTATATGGTTCTTCTAGAGGCATTCCACTTGGTAATCCCACTAAAAAAGTAACAAGACGAAGTTCTGCTACATCAGCATCATATTTGATCTCAAAAAGTTGTGTGGCGAGTCCATAATCAATGAGTTCCCAGATCTGATCGAGGGCAGTTTCTCGATCCATTTTGAGTTTTTCAAAATTAGAGTCAGTGGGTCGGAAGAGATGGCCCGCTTCAATGTTTTCTCTGGAACTTTGTACTTCCACTGTTTTCATAATGGACAAAGCTTCTTTTTGTAAAATAATCCCGGACGACCTTCCCAAATGTTCTTTGGTGGTGAGTTGTAAAAAATGATCGTGAGGAGGTGAAATTCTCATAATTTAAATGGCAGTGATTCCACCATCAACAGTCCAATTTGATCCTGTGATGTATCCTGATTCCTTTTGCAAAAGGAAATTCACTACACGGGCAATTTCCGAAGGTTCTGCAATTCGTTTAACGGGAGTTTGGTTGATGATTTTTGTTTTATGATCAGGAACTTGGTCCTCTTGGATCCCCATACTTGTGTCAACATATCCTGGACTCACTGCATTGGCTGTGATTCCAAACTTACCCCACTCATCAGCGATTGATTTGATAAATCCAACTAACCCATGTTTTGAGGCTGAATAAGCAACTGAATTCCCAGAACCAACGATGGACAATGAAGATGCGATTGCAACCATCCTACCGAATTTAAGTTTTTTAAAAATTGGTAATACAACTTTTGAGAGTAAATAAAGACTTGTAAGGTTGATCCGAAAAATGGACTCCCACTCTTCAATCGAAACCTCAGTGATGGGATGATAGGGGCCACCAAACCCAGCTGTATGAACAATTCCATACAATTCACCCATATCGGAAGATTCCATGATGATTTTGGATAAACTCCTTTCGACGACAAAAGGTGTTTCGGAAAGGTCCACTTCTCGGTAGGTTTCTTGTAGAATGGGTTCTTTGGGTCGTACTTTATCAAGATTCCAAACGGAAAACCCCGAAAGGACAAGGGTTCTTACGATTTCCCGTCCTATCCCTCCGCTGCCGCCTGTCACGAGAACAATCGATTCCTTGATTTCCATCGGACTTACAAAATTCCTTTTTTTGGGGTAATGGATAAGTCATCCACAAAGATTGATTTTGGCAACTGCGAAATACACCACAAATACTCGGAAATGTCCGAAACTGAAACCATCTCATTCTTGTCAAATTCAGGTCTCGTGTCCCAAATCTCGGTGGCAACGGCCCCAAGACTCACATGAACCACTTTTGTCCCAAAGGGTTTCCATTCTTCCCGAAGGGCCCTGGCAATCCCAAGTACGGCATGTTTGGAAGCACAGTAGGCAACCGATTCAGGGAAACCTTGTTTGCCGGCCGTGGAACCTAAAAACACAAAGGTTGCATTTGTGAAGAATGGGAGATGTTGAGAATAATACTTCGATAACAAAATGAGTGAATGGACATTGAGCTCAAAATGGGATTCTAATTCTTTTTTTTTTAACAGATCAATGGGTCCAAAAATTCCATCCCCTAAGGCAAAGTAGACAACAAGATCAGGTCGATTGTAAAATGGTGACGTGGGAAGGATATGATGACCAAACAAACTAGTAAGAGAATGTTCGAAGGACCGTAAGTCTTTTTGGTCTGTGGCATCAAATTGGAACGCCCCCGCTTCACCATTCGAAAAATGACTAAGAGGGAGTTTCCCTTTTCTTGAGAATCCAAAAAGGGATGCAGACTTGTCTGCTAAGAATCGATTGTAAAGACCCTCACCGATCCCAGAACCAATTCCAAAAATATGGACATGTTTTTTTTTTGTCATACCCGACGAGCCATCACTTGTAAAAGAAAATGAACCGCTTCCAAATGTTTGTTTGCTTCGGCGATACTTTTCCCCCAAACAGTTGGACCATGCCCTTCAATGAGAAGGAAGGGAACTTTCGGAATTCCCTCTGTCACAAAGTAACGTTTAATTTCATTGGCGATGGTTGGCACATGGGTGTGGTTATAAAACACAGGCATTGTAAGACTTGGTTTTTCATCCCAAATTCCAAACGCTTTGATCATTTCAATTGGAGGGATCGGGATATCACGATACCCTTCCGTTTTCTCAACACCAAACTCGAGTAAGTTGGAATCTAATGTATGGACATGGAGACAAGATCCTACATCTGGCATTTGAGAGTATAATACTTGGTGGATGCTTGTTTCTGCAGAAGGTTTTAACCCTTCCTTGGCACTTACAAGTGTACCGTCCGCAACCGAAACAGATACAAAATCGGTTTCTTTCAGTTCCCCTTTGTGTTTGCCGGAAGCTGTGATCCAAAATTGTTCCCATGAAGAACGATCACGGACAGAAAGGTTTCCGGCAGTAGCATACATCCACTGCCGTTCATAATAAAGATGAGAAAGTTTGGTAATTTCCTGTAAGGAAGTCATCAAATCCAATTCTATTTATTTACGCGCTCCACGTATGACAAATCTCGTAAATCGATTTTGACAGTATCACCTTGTTTGATGAAGATGGGAACTTGGACTTCACCACCGGTTTCCACAGTCACTCGTTTGAGAGCAAGACCAGTCGTATCGCCCTTTAATCCATCTTCAGCATACGTCACTTCCAAGATAGCAAAGTTAGGAGGTGTTACTCCAATTGGTTTGTCATTGTAAAATGAAACTTCTACCGGTGTTTCTTCTTTCATGAAAGGAAGGATGTCTTCCACATAATCTTTGGAAACCGGGATTTGTTCATAATCATTGATGTCCATAAAAATGATTTGGTCACCGTCAGCATAACAATACTGCATCTTACGGCGTTCCAAATCCACACTTTCCAATTTTTCAGCGGCTTTAAAAGTTCTTTCGATTGAAGAATCGCGGACGATGTTTTTAAGTTTGGTACGGATGAATGCAGAACCCTTTCCAGGGTTTACAAATTCTGTTTTGACGACGGAATAAAGCTCATTTTCTATTTTGAGGATCATTCCTTTTTTTACTTCTGTGATGCCTAAGTTCATAATTTCGTTACTCGTAAACAAAATCCGAGGGACTTGGCTTAGTGTCAACCGAAGTATGGTCATAAGTCATGACTTGGTCCGATTGGAAATGGCAATTACAAAATCGCATCACTACCTTAGTGGATTTAGAATCTGAAATCTCTCTGACAGAGGAAGAGAAAGAGTCTTTTCCGAAAGCGTATGAACAATTCCAGTTTGCAGTGACTCCCTATTATTTGGCTAGGGTGGACAAATCAAATCCCGATTGTCCCATCCGCAAACAAATCCTTCCACGGGCAGGAGAACTCATCCGTAAACCCAACGAAACTGAGGACCCTCTCGCTGAAGAAATCCATATGCCCGTAAAAGGTGTGACCCACCGATACCCTGACCGCGCCATCTGGTACATCTCTCATGTTTGTGCTGTGTATTGTCGTTTTTGTACGAGAAAACGAAAGGTTTCCACACCTGAAGAAACTCCCAACCGAAATGAATGGGAAAAGGCTTTGGAATACTTTCGAAACCAAACCAAACTCCGTGAAGTGATTTTGTCTGGCGGCGATCCACTCACACTTTCTGATTCCTCCTTAGAGTATCTATTAAGGGAACTGAAACAAATTCCCCATCTGAACCAAATCCGAATCCACACCCGTTACCCTGTGACAATGCCCATGCGTTTAACAGAAAGTTTGAATTCCGTTTTTTCTAAATACTTCCCACTCTACATGGTCACTCATTTCAACCATCCCAATGAAATTTCGGAGGAAACAAAATTCTATGTTTCACGGATGATAAGAGAAGGTCATGTATCCGTTTTTAACCAATCAGTTTTACTTTCTGGGATCAATGATGATGCGAACATTTTATCAGAGTTAAATTACAAACTGATCTCCATCGGAATCAAACCTTATTACCTCCACCAATGTGATGAAGTATTTGGGAGTACAGATTTTGTAGTCCCTTTAGAAAAAGGAATTGAGATCTACCGCAAACTCAGAGGTTACCACTCAGGCATCACGATCCCTAGTTATGTCAAAGACCTAACAGGTGGAGGCGGTAAAGTTTTACTTTCTCCCGAGTATTTACAGAAAAAAACAGAAAAAGGGTATCTCTTTCAAAATTATTTAGGAGACGAATATGAAGTGGGCCACTAATCCCTTATGGATTTTATTTTTGATTTTTGCAAATGTTGGATTCCAATTTTGCAAAACCATAAATCCTAATGGCACTAACGAAAAAAATCCAATCCCTAAACAAATAGAGTCAAAACAAAACATCCCCCTAACAAAAGAACTACGACTCACTTACCATGCTGTATGGGTGGCAAAAGAGAATTTTGAACTCACAGAATCCATTTCTTTATTTGGGACAGGAAATCAGTACACGATCCAAATGACAGGTGACAAAGAATTTGTTTGGTTACGTTTATCGTCTACTGACAGAGAAAACCAATCGCAGTTTCGTTATTTTTTCAAAGATGAATCCCAAAACCCCGATGTTTCTTATTTTGTATGGGGTCAAAAAAAATGTAGTGTCCAGGTGTACCGGATGGCAGAGGGAGAAGTTTACCTTCGTTGGGAAGGGATTCACAATGGATTTTTACTCGTTTTTGAATCCTCAACAAAAAAAACAGAATCTTCAAAAGAATTGGCAAAATCGTTTCATGATCTTGTCCTAAGATCCCTAGAAGTGTACTAATCGATTTTTTGGAAAGAGGAGATTTTTGATAAAAAAAGATTAGGCAAATGGAAAGGTGCCGTTAGGCTTTGAGGAGAAAATTTATGTGGTTAAAACTTGGCGAATCGGAAGTGATCAATTTGGACTATGTGGCATCGATCAAAAAAAATCCAAACCAACCTTCGATTGAAATCATTTACCAAGATTTAAATAATGTAAAATCCCTTCCCTTCCCAGGCAAAGAAGAACGTGACCGAGCTTTCAAAGCCATATTGGAAAATCTATCTCGAATGAAATTATACTTTGAATGAATTATGGAATTTGAAGCACTAAACCCCAATCTCTATGCTCAAGTATTGGATGAACTAGAAATCATCCCATCCACCAAACCGTACCAAATACTATTTTATGGTTCGAGGGAACGTGGGGATTACCATGCTGAATCGGACTTAAATTTTTACCTTGTGGCACACTCCACAGACCAAATGAAATCCCAATTCATCGATTCCATTTCAAAAGCCTTACAGAAATTAGAAGATGTGGCACCTGTGAATATGATTGCAGGGGATGCTGATTCATTACGTCACCGATTGAAAATTTCGGAACCGGGTTCTGTGCAACTTTTGGAAGCATCTTCTGTTTTTTTTGGCGAAGGGATCTTTGAAGACTTAAAAGCCGATTGGGATAAGTGGAAAGAACGGGAAATCCCAAAATCAGATCTCATCCAATACTTAGAAAAACGCATTCGATTTTTCAAACAACAAGTCACTCGCAATGTGAAAGATGAAATTGCCCAATTAGAACGAATTACAACCCTCACATTACATATCTGGGCCTTACAAAATATTGAGGACCTCACTCATATCGAACTTTTGAAAATGGATACTCCGGACCAACTGGTTCCCCTCTTCACCAATTTGTATAGAAAAGAATTGGAAGCTCCTATTTGGGAACTGCTAGAGTTACAAACAAAAGTAAGGCGACTCAAAGTGGACATCCGATGGAAACGAGATGTTTCCCGTGAAGACATCCACGAGACTAAATACAAACTCATCTCGTTACGTAATGATGAAGAATTTATGATGAACCTTTGGGCTTAAATTCCGAGTCGGAATTTATCAAAGGATTCTAAAAAATCAAACGCACATTCACTTCGTGCGTATGATTGGCAATATATCATTCAGAGTTATACTTTTTTATTTTTTAAATTCAGATAAAAAGTTTTCATACCCTCTTTCCTTCAGTTTGGATTTGGGAATGAACTCCATGGAAGCTGAATTTATACAATACCGTTTACCAGTGGGTTTTGGACCATCATCAAAGACATGACCCAAATGTGAGTCCCCTTTTTTTGACCTAACTTCTGTTCGGCTCATCCCATATGAGTGGTCTTCGATTTCCACAACATTGGATTGCACCAAGGGTTTTGTAAAACTTGGCCAACCTGTCCCAGATTCAAATTTGTCTTTGGAACTAAAAAGTGGCTCTTTAGAAACGATGTCGACGTAGATCCCCTCTTCATGGTTGTTCCAATATTCATTTTGGAAAGCAGGTTCAGTATCGTCTTCTTGTGTTACACGGTATTGAAGATCAGTGAGTTTTTTTCGTAATTCTGGTTTTTCGGGTTTATTTGTTTTTTCCGATGTCGTTGGAGAACAACAAAAGGGAGTGAACATAGATAAAACTATGACAGAGAAAAAAGAAACAACTATATTTCGTTTCATAATCTTTAGACATTTTGAATTCGTTTTTTTACTTTCATTTATATGAAAAATTCTTCGTCATAGTATCCATGCAGATCGCTCCACTCCCAAAAAACGAGGCCGCAAGACTTTCCGCGCTGAAAGGATTGGAAATTCTCGACACTCCCGAAGAGGAAATGTTCGATGAAATCACTAAACTTGCATCGATGATCTGCGATGCACCGATTTCGCTTGTGAGTCTCATCGATGAAACGAGGCAATGGTTCAAATCCCATCATGGACTGAGAGCGAGGGAAACACCAAGGTCTCTAGCCTTTTGTTCCCATGCAATTTTGGGAGACGAGTTGTTTGTAGTTCCTAATGCCAAACGTGACAATCGTTTCAAAAACAACCCTCTTGTGAACGGAGACCCTCATGTGATTTTTTACGCAGGAATTCCGCTCGCCTTAGATGACCAAATCAAACTTGGAACCCTTTGTGTGATTGATAACAAACCAAGGGAATTGAACGAAGAACAATTACAAATGTTACGTTTACTTGGAAAACAAACCGTACGTTTACTCCAAATGCGAAAAGACCGCGACAAATTGGAAATAGAAAAAAAATCAGCTGAAAGAGCCACTGCTGCCAAAAGAGATTTTATTGCGGCCATTAGCCACGACATTCGTAATCCCCTAAATTCACTCCTTGGAATGTCAGAAATGATTAAGGACCAACCCATTCCTGAATTAGTTCATACCTATGTAGAACATATCCAAAACGCGGGGGAAGTGATTTTGAATTTGGTGAATGATACCATTGAACTTTCCCGTTTAGAAGAAAGTGCATCAGTTCTCAATAATGAATGGTTTAACTTGAACCAATGTTTGGCGGTATACAATAATTTTTTTGTGCAAGAAACCAAACGGAAAAAAATTGAATTCCAATTAAAAAATGAAATCTCAGAAACTGTTTTTTTACTTTCAGACAAACGAAAACTAGAAAAGATCATTTGGAATTTAACGGCAAATGCAGTAAAATTCACAATCCAAGGTTCTGTGATTTGCCATGTATTGTTAGAAACGAAAGCAGATGAACATGCAATTCTAAACATTCAAATCAAAGACACAGGTCCTGGCATTTCCCCTGAGATCAAAGACCGTATCTTCCAGAAGTACAATGAATTTGTTCCAGAAGGTTGTGAAATATCTGGATCAGGTCTTGGGTTATCGATCGTCAAACTTTCGTTAGAAGAAATGGGTGGAGACATCCAAGTCAATTCTGTATTAGGGAAAGGGAGTTCTTTCCAAGTGAAAATTCCTGTCGTTTGGAAACGTGAAGAATTATCTTCAGAGCTAGCAAAAACAAATTCCAAAAAAGATACAAACCTACCTATTTTTTTGAACCGCAAAACAGTCTTGATTGCTGATGATAATGAATTGAACCGCAAAGTTCTAAAAAATTACTTACGACCTCTACCTTTCGATATCGTCGAAACAAATAATGGGATCGAAGCAGAAAGGATTCTCCAATCAGAAAATTATGATATTGCCTTTCTTGACATTGAGATGCCAGGGAAACATGGAACTGAAATTGCAAAAGCCATCTCCTCTAAAACGGATCACCCAGTTCTCATAGCATGTACGGGACTCTGTATGCCTGAAGAGAAACAACACATTCTCAGTTCGGGATTTGAGTATTTTATGCCCAAGCCGTATTTAAAAGAGGAACTCTACTCCCATTTAACCGAAATCGCAAAAAAACACCCATGAGGGTAACCGAAGAGTTTCTGTTATTTTTCCCTTTCTTTTTTAGGCCGTTTTTTTATTGTATCCTATTTCCATGACTAAGAATGACACCGAAGTTGGAAATGACTTCCAATCCTTCGGATTACGTCCTGAAATACTACAAGGAATCACTGAAGCAGGCTTCGAATCACCAAGCCCTATCCAAAAACAAGCGATTCCGCTCGTATTGGAAGGAAAAGATTTAATCGCACAAGCGCAGACCGGTACCGGAAAAACTGCAGCTTACGGACTCCCCTGTTTGAACCGAATCAATGTGGAAGATGGCATGCAAGTGCTTGTCCTCACACCCACTCGGGAACTTGCATTGCAAGTATCAGATGAATTGTACAAACTGGGAAAACATTTAGGAATCAAAACCACTACGATTTACGGTGGAAGTTCCTATTCTAAACAAATCACTCAAGTGGCAAAAGGTGCCCAAGTTGCTGTGGCAACTCCTGGCAGACTCCTTGACCTATTAAAGGGTAAGGAACTTAAAAATTTCAAACCATCCATGGTGATTTTAGACGAAGCAGATGAAATGCTTGATATGGGATTTATGGATGATATCGAATCCATCTTTAACTTACTTCCCACTAAACGCCAAACATTATTATTTTCTGCAACAATGCCCGAACCAATTAAAAAATTGGCGAGTAAATACCAAACACACCCAGCTCATGTGAAGATTGCGGCAACGGAAAAATCTTCTAAGAACATCGAACAAGTGTACTACGTGATCGATGAAGCAGAACGTGAAATCGCTGTTGTGCGAATTTTGGATTATGAAAACCCATACAAGGCTATCATCTTCACAAAAACAAAAAAAGAAGCAGATGATCTAAAAGCAACCCTTGGGTTCAAAGGATATCCGGTAGAAGCTCTTCATGGAGACCTAAACCAAAAACAAAGAGAACAAGTGTTAAAAAGCCTACATGATGGCCGAGTCAAAATCCTTGTGGCAACTGATGTTGCCGCGCGTGGACTTGATGTAAAAGATTTGTCTCTTGTGATCAACTACCACCTTCCTTTTGATAGCGAAAGTTATACGCACCGAATTGGTCGTACTGGCCGCGCTGGTAAATCGGGAAAAGCTGTGACCCTTGTAACAACAAGAGAATCACGAGCCCTTCTACGACTCAAAGGAACTTCTGGAACACAACTTACGATTGCAGCCCTCCCAACCAAAAAGGAAGTGTTGGCACGTAGAGAAGAAGACTTTTTAAACAAGGTAGTGGAATCAGAAATCCATGCTGATGCGGAAGAAGTATTGGAAAAACTTTTGAAGTTAGACGACAAACGTTCTGTCGCTTTGAAACTCCTTTCCAATATGCTTGATAAAACGAAAATCAGTGGTCCTGAAAAAATTGGAAAAACCCCAGCCGAATGGAGCGAAATGCCTCCAGGTGGCGGATCCAGTGGCAGACGCCGTCGTGATGATGGAGGTGGTTCCAGTGGTGGAGGACGCGGTGGTTACCGTGGCGGAAGGTCGAATAGTGATCGCAGCGAAAGAGGCGAACGCAGTGACCGTGGGGAACGAAAAGAACGTGGTGGCGAAAGTAGCCGCCGTTCTACGAGCACCCCATCTTCTAAAAAAGAAGGTGGAGTGTATGTGAAAGCGGCGGGGAAAAAAACTCAGCGTTTTCGGAACAAGTAGTGGCTCACAAACCACTCTTCTCCGTTACGATAACCCCATAACTCAGCACAGGCGAGAAAGAAAACTTTCCAATAGACAAACCATTTGGTTTTTTCTTTTTCGCCGTAAGTACTCGCAAGGATAGGCAAAAGTTTATCCTTGTTTTGAATCATATTCTCATACCAAGCTTCACTTGTCCTTGCATAATGAGTACCGTTGACAACCCAGTGGTTTTCAATGAGGAAATCTTTTTGGAAATACAAAAACAAATCATCCGATGGCATTTGACCACCAGTGAAAAAATACTTTGCCATCCAATCTGTTTCATCAATCACTTCAAACGGGTATGCAAATTCTTTATGCGTGAAGATATGCACAAAAAACTTTCCATCAGCGACTAAAAACTTAGATAACTTCTCAAAGAGTTTTTCGTAGTTTTTCATATGTTCCAACATTTCCACTGACACAATGCGATCGAATTTATCTTTCGTAGTGAATTCATTCATGTCCTTTGTGATGATGGTGAGGTTTTTTAGTCCCCTTTCTTTGGCTCGTTTGTCGATGAATTCTTTTTGGGTACGGGAATTGGAAACTCCAGTGACTTTACATTTTGGAAATTTTTCGGCAACGTAAAGAGAGATACTACCCCAACCACAACCAAGATCAAGGACTCGCATACCATTTTTAATTTCTGCTCGTTCTACTGTGATCCGTAACATCTCTTCTTCGGATTCAGCAAACGTTGTATCCAGTGTTGGCCAATACCCAGAAGAGTATTTCATCCTTGGTCCCATCACATAGGTGAAAAAATCACTTGGGACTTCATAGTGTTGTTCGTTTGCGGCATCGGTATGAACCGCAATCGGTGAGTCTTTGAGTGAGTTCACATAGTTCATTTTATGTTGAAGCTGTGCTGTTGCATTTTCTTTTCGCTCTTGTTTGATGCGAAGGTCGAGCAACTGGCGGATACGAAAACGAATGAGCCAATCCGGGAAAATATCCTTTTCTAAAAGTGAGTTGATACTAAAAGAGGAAGACTCTTCCTTTTTGTTAGAATCTGTGAAATTCATGTTTTATCCTTTTTATTTATTGTTTTGGAAACCAAGGGAAAAATGCGTTTGTGGTGCGCATGTATTCGCGGAACAAATCCCCTTTCGACTGGAGTGAGTATTTTTCAGCAAAAGGAACACCCGATACAAATCGTAACAATACAAACATAAAAACAGGGGTAAACAGAGATCCCAATGCTTCGGGTGCTGAAAAGATCGGGATCACACCGATCCCTAACCAAATCACCCATTCAAAAAAGTAATTGGGGTGCCTTGTGTACTTCCAAAGGCCAATATTGCACACCTTACCTTTGTTTGCTGGGTTAGACAGAAATTTATGTAAGTCCTTGTCCGCAATGGTTTCACCCACTATGCCGAGCCCAAACAAAATCCAACCAATCCATACCATAAGAGTTCCATTAGAACCCAAAAGCCCAACATTGGGGAATAAATTCCAATGGGATGCAAAGTAAAATGGAAAGGATAATAGAAGTGCAAGTGCCCCTTGTAAAAGGAAAACATTGGTGAACATTTTTGAGTGCACTTTGTCACCATAGTCTTTGCGAAATCCAGCATAACGTTTGTCTTCTGGATGATTGGTACGAATGCGTGTGAAGTAAAGAAAACCAGATAACCGAATGGCCCAAACCCAAACAGGAATGAGGACTGCAAACTTTGCATACCAATTGCCCGTTCCAAATAAAGCAAGCACTGTGGCAATTCCCGCAATCACAAGCCCCCAACCCACATCGATCACGGCATAATTGTCTCGGGTTTTTCCCCAAAACCACATAAGGGTCATAAAACAAAAAGTAAAAATAACAGCCGTTAAATACGGAACTAAAATATTGTCCAAGTGGGTTTTTCCTCTACCTTGGTTTAGACGGAGTTCAATGTATTTTGAAGTCGTTGTAGAGTTTTTTATAGAGAATTTTTTCTAAAAACTTGGGAGAGAAAAATCGCATCCATTCTAAAAACTTTCCACTCAAATTAAAGGTCACAAGCCTTGCTTCTTTGTCTTCTGCAACTTTTATGAGTACTTGAGCTACTTCTTTAGCCGACTTACGTTTGCCTTTGGCAGGAGCTTCGGAAAGAAGTTTTCCATCAGAGTCAAGACCCGAAGTGCGCAACGCTGTGTCTGTGTAAGGGACACAGACAAGTGATACACCAATCCCTTCCTCTAAACTTTCGATACGAAGTGACTCAAGTGCGGCATGAAGTGCTGACTTGGAAGCAGAGTATGCTGCGCGTCCAGGCACTCCATACAAAGCTGAAACAGTAGATGTTGTGACAATATTCCCTTTGGCTTGGGCCACCAAGGGTAAGAGTCCTTTGATGAATTGAATGGGTCCAAAAAAATTGGTAGCGAAGGTCTTTTGGTACACTTCCATCGAAAGCGAATCAAACCGACCATGTGCCGTAATCCCTGCGTTATTAAACAGAACGTCCACATGACTCACTCGTTTTGAAATCCATTCGATGGCGTCTTGCACCGAACTTGGACTCGCAAGATCACATGTGACCCGATGGATGGTCAAATCTTTGTGTTTGGATTTTGGTTCGGGGATGTCTCCTGCTCGTCGGGCCAATAGTACCATTTGGCAAGGGTATAGGGCAAGTTCCTCAAATAAGGCCTTCCCAATTCCACTGGATGCCCCAGTGATCACTACGACACTATTGTTCCAAAATTCTTTTTTCATACTACCCTTTCCAGAAGATTCCCACTCGACAAAGGAATCGGAAAGCAAAGGATCTGACGAGTGAATTTTCTTAGAAGGTGGATTGGGAATTAATGAAGAACAAAGTATGGGAAATCCAAGGGAGTTTTGGAATCCAAAACCTAAAAGAGGCAGAACGTGAGGTATCAGAAACACTCGCACCCAAGGAAGTTCTTGTTCGCCTAACAGCAACTTCACTAAACTATCGTGATTATTTAATGGTGATTGGGACTTACAACCCAAGACAAAAACTCCCCCTTGTGCCTTGTTCTGATGGAGCCGGAGTTGTGGAAGCAGTAGGGTCAGAAGTCACCCTTTGGAAAAAAGGAGACCGGGTCCTTCCCATCTTTGCCCAAAAATGGATCGATGGTGCACCCAATATGGATAACCTTCGTTCCACACTTGGTGGACCCAATGACGGATGTTTGGCGCAATATGGAAAATTCTCGGAAGAAGGACTCGTAGCCACTCCAAGCCATCTAACAGACCAAGAAGCAGCAACACTTGGTTGTGCCGGCCTCACTGCCTATAATGCAGTCGTGAACTTTGGTGGGATCGAACCAGGTAGTGATGTACTTTGCCTTGGTACGGGAGGTGTTTCTTTATTTGCCCTACAATTTGCTAAAATGATGGGAGCTCGTGTTATCATCACGTCCTCAAGCGATGAAAAATTAGCGCGTGCCAAAACTCTCGGTGCTGACGAAACCATCAACTATGCCACCAAGTCCAATTGGGAACGAGATGTCAGAAAACATACAAAAATGGCAGGAGCCGATCTTATAATTGAAGTCGGAGGTGCAGGCACCATGCAAAAGTCCATGATGAGTGTAAAACCTTACGGTACCATTGCTCTTATTGGTGTGCTTGCAGGTGGTGAGTCCAGTTTATCACTCTACCCAATCCTTATGCAAGGTGTGAAAGTACAAGGTATAATTGTGGGTAGCCGTGCCGACTTTGAAAAAATGAACCGGGCGATCGAACAAAACAAAACGAAACCAGTAGTGGACAAAGTGTTCGGCTGGGAAGATGTGCCAGAGGCATTGGAATATTTACAAACGGGAAAACATTTTGGGAAAGTGGTTGTGAGTTGGGAGTGAGATAAGAAAAAAAATCAAATTTCTGTTGGCCATCGCAAAAGTATTAACCAACTGTAGATAGAATCAACAAAGTAAGACCAATACTAAAAAAAGAAGTTTTGAATTCCCTTTGTTATTGGTTATATGATTATAATTTATGCAGAAGCAAATAAATCTCAAGGCAAACGGATACTTACATGAAACTACTTTTGATTATTTTGCTAACTGCAAATTGCATTTCATCGTATGTGAAACAAAATTATCCAACCACAAATTATCAAAATACCAACGTACCAATAAAATTATTAGAAATACACGAATCAGAGAATTATCTAAAATTTATTTGGGAAGAAATGAGTACCATAAAACTATCAAAAAATCATAGAGGTAACGAAGAAACTTCCGAGATAATAAACTTTCGATCAACATGTTTAGATAAGAAATCGTTTGATAACTCTGAAATCGAATTGGATATATCAAAAACTTGCCCTCCCGAAGAAATGTTTGTAAACATTAAATTCAACTCATATAATAAAAAAGAGTATCAGATTTATTCAAATCCAAAAGCAAGAATTGGAGTAAGGAATCGATATAATGGTAGTTTCAAATAAAATGATATTTTTCTAAAATTCTTTTGATTTCATTCGATGAGACTGGTTTCGTCACAAAATCTGACATACCAACCTCTTTACTTTTTTCTTCATCTTCCCGAAATGCAGCTGCTGTTAATGCTATGATTGGGATATACTCCCCACTTTCATTTTCAAGTTCTCTAATTTTTTTTGTTACTTCATAGCCATCCATTTCCGGCATTTGAACATCCATAAAGATTAAACTTGGATGAAAATCTTTATATTTTTTGAGAGCATCTCTGCCGCTTGGAGAATCAATCAAAGTAGTATTGGGGGCCAACTTATTTATAATCATACTTAATAGTTTAATATTCAGAGAAATATCATCTACTATCAAAATTGAGTTATTGGCTGGTAGGTGTTTCGAATTGCTTATTGAGTATTCATCATCAATTGAATTTTTTTCATTTGTTTCAACAAAATCATTTTGCATTAAACACTGTGCAAGTTCATTTATTTTTACTGGTTTCAGCAAACTACTGCCAAAACTTTCCTCAGATTCATCCCGTATTGAAACTAACTCATTTGCTGCAGACTGTAGAAGAATGACTTTAATACGACTTCCTAATTTCTTTTCCTTCTCATTTATTAATTGGAGAAAATCAAATTCGTCTTTGAGTAAGACATCACAATCACATATAATTAAATCATATTTTTCTGAATTTGAGAGTTTATTCCGAGCATCAATTCCATTTGAACAAGAATCAAATTCGATTCGAAACAATTGAATCATACCTTCTAATATATTACGATTAAGATCATTGTCTTCAATAATTAAACAACGATTAAATTTAGCAATTTTTTCAATTTCGATTTGTAAATCCTCTTCCTCGTAATTTGTAATGAACTCAAACCAAAAAATGGAACCTACTCCGATTTCACTATCAAAATGAATTTTACTATCCATTCTATTTGCGATCATATCAGAAATAACTAAACCTAACCCAGTCCCCCCAAATTTACGAGTTGTAGATGTATCGGCTTGCGTAAATGCTTTGAATAATTTTACTTTTTGAACATCCGAAATTCCAATTCCAGTGTCTCTTACTGAAAATTTATATTTCCCTCTATTATGATCTAATGATTCAAATTCAACCTTCAATTCAACTTCTCCATTTTCAGTAAACTTGACTGCATTACTCAAAAGGTTGATGAGAATTTGTCTGAGACGGACAGGATCAGCGATACCTTTTCGAGGCATTCGATAATCAATATTCAATAATACTTCGATATTCTTTTTTGCGGCGGAAAATTTCACAATATCAATACAATTCTCAGCTAATTCCCAAAAATCTGTTTTGATTTGCTCTAAATTTAGCATACCAGCTTCAATTTTTGAAAAATCTAGAATATCATTAATAATTTCAAGAAGTGCATGACTTGATATGATTGCATTCTCTACATATTGTTTTTGCAGAGTGTTTAAAGATGTATTCTTCAAAAGTTCTGTAAATCCGATCACACCATTCAATGGTGTCCGAATTTCATGACTCATATTTGCTAAAAACTCACTTTTTGCTTTATTTGCTCGGTCCGCTTCATCTTTTGCTTGTTGCAGTGAATCCTGAAATAATTTTTCCATTGTGATATCCCAATTGGCACCAATCATTCTCACCGCATTACCTGCTTGATCCCAAATAACAATTGCAGATGCTCGAATATAATGTATTGATCCTTCTGGCCATATAATGCGAAATTCTGTATTAAACTCTTTAACTCCTTTTTGAGCCTGGTAAAGTTCAAACTCTAATCTGGAAATATCCTCAGGATGGATTCCCGATTTCCAAGCTTCATATACACCTGCAAAGGAATCTCTAGAGATACCATAAATTGTATACATTCGATCATCCCAAATGAGCTGATTTTCTCGAATGTTATAATCCCATACACCAACGTTTGCTGCTGTTGTTGCCAAATTTAAACGGAGAGAAGTTTCCATGATCGTTTCTTCATGAATTTTTTTGATTGTGATATCTTGAGCCATACCTCGCAAACCAACGATCTTATCGTTTTCGATTACGGCTTCTCCCCTCACCCACATCCAACCTTTACTTTTATCTTTTTGGATTGTTTGAAGCTCTAATTCATAGGGTACTCCAGTTTCCAAAGTTGTTTTCAATGCAAGTGATAATTGGTTCCAACTATCCGGCGTAAACAATTTCATATGTTCAGTAAAATGTGGAGGAGGTTTTGAAGGATCAAATCCATACATTTTATACAATTCTTCTGTCCACGTGACTTCGTTTGATTGTAAGTCTAATTCCCAGCTACCCATCTTGGCAATCTGTTGCGCTTTTTTTAAAGACTCTTCGCTTTTTTGGATTCGTAATCGATTTTTCTTATCGATATCAATATCTTGTAACACACCGAATAATCTAACACAGGTGCCGTTTTTAAATTCAGCATTCCCTATGGCTCTCACCCAAAGGATTCTTCCATTGACTGTTGTAATCTGTAACTCCATATCATAAGGAGTACCGTCTGACATTGCTAATTGGATCGCTTTCTCTAATTTACTCCAACTCTCAGGAGTATAAAAATTTGCCATCTGATCATATGTTGGGACAAAACCATGAGGCAATTCATGAATTTCACAGATCAAATCTGACCATATGATTTCACCAGATAATTTATTAAAATCCCAACCTCCAACTCGGGCTACTTGATTTGTTTGTGCTAAAAAACTTTTATTCCTTTCTAATTCTATTCTTGCAAGAGTCTTTGAAGTGATGTCTCTAGCAATAAACAATACTTCATCTTTGTTGGCTGGGACCATCCTACCTTCCCAATACCTAGTATTAATTCCTTCACCTAATTCATATTCATATGTTACCAATTTATTAGTTTCAAGTGTCTCTTGAATTTTTTCAATTGCTTGTTTTGCTTGATACATAGGTAAAATTTCTAAAACAGATTTATTTAAGAAAACTTCCGGTGGAACCAACAAATCCGACGTTTCTTGTGTGTGATAATCTAAAAATCTCCCCTGTTTATCAAATCGGAATATGATATCCGGTAATACTTTTACTATCGAGGCAAAACGAGCCTGACTTTCTTGCAAGGCAGCTTCCGTTTTTTTAACATTTGTTATATCCTGTCTAATTGAAATGAAGTTCGTTATATTACCATCTTCATCCAAAATTGGCTTTATTACAGATAATACCCAATATTCGTTTCCATCTTTTGCGCGATTTTTAATTTCCCCCTTCCAAGACTTCCCACTCAAAATAGTTTCCCAAACATTGTGCCAGAAATCCTTACTATGATACCCTGAATTTATAACTCTATGAGTTTTACCAATCAACTCCTCTTCTGTATATCCTGATAACTCACAAAACTTTTGATTTATCTTTAAGATCTTACCTTTTTTATCCGTCACTGATACTAAAGAATTTTCATTCACTGCATCGGTGATATCTTGAATCTCCTTTGTTGCATTCTGTATCTGAATTTCTTTTCTTTTTTGATCTGAAATTTCTTTAATATTGGCAAAAAATGCGATTGGTTCATCGTTTTGATTTTTTAACACACCCGTAGAAAGAAGTACAGGAAATCGTTCTCCGTTTTTTCTTTTAAAGGTAAGTTCAAAATTTTTATGATTCCCTAACAATGTTTCTTCGAATGCTTTGTTAATTTCTAACAACTTTTCTTCTGGCCAATATGGATACGGAGGCACGCTTCCCAGAAGTTCCTCTTGGTTAAACCCGGTCATTTCTAAGAATGAACGATTCACTTTGATTTGTTTGCCTTGTGAGTCAATGACCGAGAAACCATCAGCCATATTTGCCAAAAGTTGGTTGGCTAAATCACTGTTTGCAATTGAATCAGTTGAATCTCGTTTAAAAGATTTTGTAAGATCAGTTGTTTTTAATAAATGGTCATCGTAATCTTTAACCAATATTTGCAGTAAATCTTTTTTCTCATCATCAAATGTAATCAATTTAAAATCAAACAGATATAAGATGATCGATTTGGAATTGTTATTTTGAGGGAATACAATTTTATCAAAAAATTGAATGGCTCTATTTTCACTAACACTTGTTAAATCAAATTCAAGATTGTTTAAGATTTCCTTTTTGGAAGATGGGCGAATATTCGATAAATCTAATACGATATCCAACTCTGAGTAGTTCAGCAAATTGAGTCCGAAATTTGCTAATATAAGCTCTTTTTCCGGCGTGTATTCGATGATCAATGCATAAGAAACATTACATATTGAGGAAGCAAGTCGACTGATTCTATCAAAAATGGATTTCAACTCATTTGTGGGCATTTTCTTTCTCAATATATCTATAAAGCAAATGGATTCACAAAATTTGAGATGATGTGTCTAAGGAGATCATACGAACGATTTTGAATGATTCTTACCCCTACTTTGGAAAAAACGAAGATTGGGATTCAAATTTGGTAAAGAAATTGAGTTTTTCCACCAAAACACCAGAGTCCGAGGACCTAAGCATTTAGGTCTAATTCTCTAATTTCGCCATTTTGGTCACAGTGGTCGATACCTAAGCAACAGATCAGTTTCACTTCCAGGATTGTCCTAAATT
This sequence comes from Leptospira bouyouniensis, assembly GCF_004769525.1. Classification (NCBI taxonomy): domain Bacteria; kingdom Pseudomonadati; phylum Spirochaetota; class Leptospiria; order Leptospirales; family Leptospiraceae; genus Leptospira; species Leptospira bouyouniensis. The sequence continues at coordinate 231,654 of NZ_RQFT01000001.1, forward strand.
TTTTCGAAAACCAATGTATAGAAATAAAACCGTTATATGCGAATTGTTTCATCTGACCACTTGCATAAAATATACACATATATTAGATATTTATAACATTTAGATAATATTATACACTGTCTATTTGGTAATCTTTGTAATCCCTGATTCGAATTTTTTGATACAAAGTACATAATGTCCAATAAATCATAGATACTTATCTTTTTTAAAATTTTTACCTACAGTCTGTACGATTCTTGCATTCATTTTTGGCATAGGAGAAGGCCGTAAATGGTCTTTCAAAACTAAAAATGCGAATATCCACTTTTTTAAATTTGTTTTTACTTGTGATTGTCGTTAGTAGTTTTCTTGAAGCGCAACCAACACCACAAGAACCCCAAGGCCAAAGCCTTACTCCCAATCCAACATCTCCCCCTCAAAGTACCACTCCCGCGATACAATCTGTCCAAGAACCGAAACAAACTCCATCTCCTCCTCTTGGTCAGATGGATGCGGACAAGGGCACCTGCGCTGAATCCATCTGACTACATTCATATTGATGTGTATTATCTTGGTCTGCAAAAAGAATACCTTAGGACAAACCAATCCCTTGTCCTCACAACAGGAGAAGTCGGAAATCCCAATACGAGAGCTGGTAGATCGGACGTGCTCCATACCTACGGGATGCGGCTCACAAACAAAACCCAAGCGAATAAAAAAGCCTTACAAGCCATCGACTATTCCTTTGAATATGCAGTGCAAACGGGAACAACAGGTAAAAATGTCACTCCGAAAGGGGATAGTTTCCAAACCAATGTGAGTTTGGTTGACCCCCTCACCAATACCACCTACCAACAAAATTTATACCTAGAAAAAGAACGATACAAAACCTATGCTTTTGGTGCTGACATTGGTTATACGATAGCAAAATTCCGAGTGGGAGGCGCGTATGATGTAAGAAGTGGTGATCCAAATCGTGCGGATGGATCGATTGCATCCTTCCAAAACCTATTTCACACCAACCATTTGTTTTATGGAATGGCCGACCAAATCAGTTGGGTGAACATGAAATCAAAATCAGTAAATTTTAGTTATGCGACAGAATCTTATGGATCATTCCGTATCGACTATTTTGCCATCGAAAAACACAAATTACAAGATAGTTGGTATGATATTGCTGGTGTTGCCAAAACGGGTGCGAGTACGGAATCCTTTTCCAATAACCAATATGACACAAGCCAAGTCCTTACCGAAAAAGGGGCTGGGGACAATCGACCGGTTTCTTACCTTGGCCGTTCCCTCTTCCGCGAAGTGGATGTGAAATACAATATCCCTTACAAAAACATTCTATTGGAGGCAGGTTATAGTATGATCTTTGCAGGGGGATGCCATCCAAAACAAAGTGAATGACCGCACCGTCATTGCGAATGTGTATACGAACCAATTTGGTAAAAACGCACAGTTTGCGTATCTGATGATGACTGCACATTTTTAGAAAAACATTGTCTGACAAATACTCGAAAGGTTCCCTCCTTGTTTCGATGCAAATTGAGACAAGGGAGAATTTTTGGCTGTTTCAAAAGCAGCGAAACAATAATACAAAGACATTTTATTTGGCCACAGTCATATGTGATTTTAAAGAAATCTTGCTTTTTAAAGGAGCTTATCATATGTTAGTTGAGAGCCATTCTACCCATTCACGACCGCGGTATCGGCTCCATTATCTCCTTTCGGAAATGATTTCCACAAGGAAAGTCAGTTCATCGTTTCAAACATAGATCAGAGATTCGTGTTCACTGCGGATTGAACGCAAGTGCAGATAACTTAATTGGATCTAGTTAAGAGAATACACCGATTTTGAAATGATTTTTCGAAATGGAGTTTTGAATAATACGAATCATATTCATCAGGTTTAAGCCATTGTGAATGAATAATATCTCTGGTATCATAGTAAGAATCGGGCAATGGTTGTGACAGCTTGTGATAACATATCGTTTACCGAATTTTACTTTCCGATGTAACCTAACCATTTGGTTCCAACGGGATGTTCGGGACTAGTCAGTAACCTACGAAATTAAGACGAATGTCAGAAAGGAAATTTGGCGTCGTCCGAACTGGTATTGGCCGTCGCAAAATTAAACTTTCACCAATTCAAAAATTTTTTTATCTCTAAAGTTATTGATAATTAAATCAGCTTGAGTAAGATCTTGATTTCCAGAATTGGGATTATAATAAGCTATACAAAACATATTAGCAGCTTTTGCGGCTTTAATACCATTTGTACTATCTTCAATCACAACACAATGATCAACATTACATTCAAAGTATTCAGATACTTTTAAGAATATATCAGGATTCGGTTTTCCCAAAACAACATCTTCTCCACTAATAATGAAATCGAAATATTCAGAAATTTTGAGTTTGCTAAGAATTAAATTAATATTCTTTCTTAGAGAAGATGATGCGAGAGCTATCTTACATTGTTTCATTTTCAAGAAGTCTAAGAAATCAATTAAATATTCGGTAGGTTTCAAATCCAAACTTGATAGAGTTTTAAACTTCAATTCTTTTTCTAATTCAATATAATACTCGATATCATCTTTTAGTTTAAATTCTGATTTTAAAAAATTCCAAAAGATTTTTGCAGATATACCGACATAGTTTTGATGTATATGAATAGGCAAATTAATTCCAAGTTCATGAAACCATTTTTGGTTCATATCCAAGTAAATTTTTTCGCTGTCTAGAATAACACCATCCATATCAAAAATAAATAAATTCTTCATTTTCTAAATTTGAATAAATCCTAGCTTTTGTATAAAGTTTTTTTTATTACGGAGCATAACAAGAAAATCACAGCGAACAATCTATTTATCATTTGATAAATTGATTGTTACAAACGGGATATCCTTTGCCATAGGAACTCGTGTTTCAATGATCGTTTCTTAAGTCTTGGAATTTGTTCCCACTTTAAAAACTAAACTCTACACGGGGATGGTCACCTGGATTACCAGTCGACCGACCGATCTCCAATTGTTCCTTTCCAATCAATCATTCAAGCCCCATTCACTCCACAACCAACCCTTCTATAATGATGGTCCGCCGAGAGTACAAAGCACGATTAGAAGCAAAAAGAACTTGTGCCCCAGTTGTTAAGGTACGAATCACAGAATCTGCCACATTTTCTTTGGATTCAATCCGAAGGTTCACAATCTTTTTCGCATTCGGAAGTTCCGCTCGGAAAATATCATCTAACTGGAGTGTGTCGATAGATTGTGTATCAAACAAATACCAGGAAAGTTTTACCTCGATCCGAAACGGTCGGTATTTTTCGTTTGGTTCAAGTTCATTGGAAAAACTAACAGGGATTTTGGTATCGGCCAATTCATATTGGTAGGTTGCACAACTTACGAGTGTGAGTGAAAATATAAATAAAAACAGTATGTTCAAACGATTGATTTGAGTTTGCATTAGTTGCCACCTTTGTTCGAAGCATAGAGATTCCCACGCATGTGGACAGTATAAGGCCGAACAATACCGACTGTAATCAAATCATATATCCCATCCATAAATTCGTATTCTTCTGTGATTTTTAAATCTCCAATATGCGCATTGGGATATTTCAAATAAATTTCAGAAAGGAATTCATCCAAACTTTGGTCACGTACATTGGATAGGCCCCAAAATAAATATACACGAGTGTAAGTAAAATTGAAGGATTGGATTTTTTGGTATCCTTCTTCTTTGGTATACCCATTCATTCGAACTTTTTGTTTCCCCCAAGTTTGGTAATACGATGTATTCGCACATTGGAAAAAAAGGAATAGAAGACAAAAAAGTAATTTATGTTTCATAAATCTCACTTCATAAAAATAGAATCAAATCTAACATTAGCTGATACCTATTATCTAACCTATAGATACATTTGACAAGCGTTAACCAAAACTATTTTTCAACCAAGCCCCACATCAAGTGCCATCATGAGCACAAAACCAAACATAGCCCCAAGGGTTGACATTTCCGTTTCTTTGCCCGTATGGGATTCGGGAATGAGTTCCTCCACCACCACAAAAATCATCGCACCAGCGGCAAATGATAAAGCAAACGGAAGGATACTCTCTACATAAAACACAAGCGCCGCACCGAGAAGTCCTCCTATTGGCTCCACAAAACCTGATAATTGCCCATACCAAAAACTTTTTTTGGCACTAAAACCTTCGCGTAACAAAGGGATAGATACGGCAGCTCCTTCGGGGATGTTTTGAATCCCAATCCCAAAAGCAACGACCATTGCTGCCATCAGTGCTTCATATGTGAATCCGTCACCTAAGGCACCAAAGGCGACACCGACCGCCAGCCCTTCAGGGATATTATGTAAGGTGATAGCAAGGATGAGTAATAAACTCCTTTGGAAAGATGACTTACCTCCTTCTAAACGATTTTCTTCTAAACCAACATGTAAGTGGGGTAGGAGTTTGTGGAGGGCATACAAACTAAGTCCACCTGACAAAAATCCAAGGCTCACATGGAACCATGCAGTTTGTCCTGCGTTTTCCGAAAGTTCAATAGAAGGGAGTAAAAGTGACCAAAAACTGGCAGCGATCATAATGCCTGAAGCAAACCCAAGCATCGCGTTAAACACAGGCCTTGGCACAGTGCGAAAGAAGAACACAAAACCAGCACCAAAAGCTGTGCAAAACCAAGTGAAACCAGTGGCAAGGAGTGCCAAAACCACTGGGTGGAGAGAAAGTAAATCAACAAACATCTATTTGGCGGGCATCATCCCTACAAACAAAGAACTCATTTCCTTGACGCGCCAAAGTCCATCAGCATCCTTTTCCACAGAAACTGGTCTGTAACTCGACGCTCCCTTTGTTGCCACGAAGAGTTTGAGTTTCCCCGAGGTTTCATCTCCGGAGTATGGGTTGGTAAATGTTTCAACAGTAAGAGGTAAACTCGGCGTATAACCGTTAGATGGTTCTGCCCCTTTCCAATACCCGTTTGGCAACATTTTGTATTTGTCAAGTTGGCCAAGTAAGTAGGCATCACTCCCTCCTAAATCCACTCCGTCCACGGCCGTTGGTTTATTAGACTTTTGTCTATTTTTCGAGAGAACGGAAAGTACAACTGCCTTCCTACCGAGTTCTGGGTTTTTCCCGTACATCGAAATGGCAAGGACTAAGACGGCCGCAGCACCTTCAGGTGTGTTAGCCGTTGCCATTTGGATGGTTTTAAACTCTTCTATGGTACTTGGTTCCGATGAAAAACTGACAGGTTTGCGTTCTGTCAAATTTTGAGCCACAAGGGAAACTGTAAATGAGACAAGGAGAATGGATACGATTCGTTTCATGGGCGAAAATCTTACTTTGTCTGGTTACCGATGCAATCCTTTTTCTAAATTTTTTTCTTTACCAAATGAATCTTGGCACTACGATTCCTTTATGAAAAAAATTTTAACTTTGGTTTTAATCCTTTCCCCACTTCTTCTCACCTCACAGACATTAAAGGATGCAAAAGAATTCCAAGCACTCTCCAAAAAAATGTGTGCCAAAACCTCTGAATGTATGAAAGAAAAATTAAAAGACCTTCCTCCTGAACAACGGAAAATGATCGAATCACAATTTGTGAATGGCAATGTCTGTGAATCACGATACAAACAATACGTAGTGGAAGGCCAAAAACCTGCATCCAATGAAAAACCAACTAAAAAACTCACCAAACAAGACATCGAAGACATGAAACAATGTGCAAAAGAAATGGCGGCTTTTTCTTGTGCTGATTTGGAGGAAGGGAAAGTACCTTCTGCTTGTGAAAAATTCCAATCCGAAGAGGAGTAAAGAACCCAATTTTTTTTTCTAATTGGAGTCATGAAGTTGTCATAGGATTCTCATTCCATTGGCAACTTTTTGATTTTTCGTTCGATCGATCTTTCCCAATCTTTCGAACAGGTTGCCGATCAAAATGACTTAAGGCTCACAAGTAAACCATTGTATACTACATTTCCATCCAGTACGGACTCACATCGCTTAAACTTTTTTTCCCCGTGAGTTTCAAAGCCAATCGGTCCATTCCAATTGAGATCCCCGAACAATTGGGAAATCCATTCCCTAAAGCAGTGACAAAATCTTCATCAATGGGAAATACATCTTTGCCCAATTTGGCACGTAACATTTGTTCTTCTTTAAATCGTTTGCGTTGTTCTTCGGGGTCATTCAATTCATAAAAAGCATTCGCAAGTTCCAATCCATCCCAATAAATTTCAAATCGTTTGGCAACTCCCGAATCAATCCGTGCAAGGGCCGCACATTGCGGCGGGTAATCATATAAAAAAACAATTCCATCACCTAATTTTGGCTCAATACAATTCAAGAAGACCAAAAAGAATAAATCTTCGTATTGCCAGTTTTCTAATTCCTCGTTAGGTGTGGCTGTTAATTTGAGTTTGGTGATGGTCTTAATTAAATTTTCTTTTTCAAACCCATGCCCAAGGTGGATGTGGAATACTTCCTTCACACTAAAATGCCGAATCCATCCAGGTTTGGAAATTTGGTTTTGGTGTTTTGGAATCCCCACAGAGAAGATGAGTTCTCGTAGAAATTTTTCGATAAAATGACGCAAAACCACATCATCCATCCCTTCTGCATAGAGTTCTAACATCAGAAATTCTTTTGTATGGTAGGAACTCCCCACTTCGCCAGATCTGTAAGTATGAGCGAGTTCAAAGATACGAGATAGACCCGTCGCCAACATTTGTTTTAAGCTGTATTCAGGTGAAGTGATGAGGTAACCTTTTTCTTTCCCAGAAGGAGACATGACTTCAAAAGGATCCAAGTATGGTTCCATTCCAACGATAGGTTTTAGTGTCGGTGTATCCACTTCCATAAAATCATTCCTTACCAATATTTCCCTTACAGTTTGTAAAAGTTTGGAACGAAAAATGAGTGTATCTTTTGGTAAAACGTGCAAAGCTAACCTCCGATGGCAAAAAAAACAAAATACCTAAATGTAAGGGAAATCCAAAACGCTTATGAAATTGTCATCTCTTCCAAAGAAGTCCATGCCGAAATGGAAGAAGAATTGGACTCGGTGATGCATATGTTATTTTTCCAAACAAGATCCCATATCCAAATGGACCTGTCGAATTTACCATACCTTCCGATCACCCTTCTCACAAAACTATTGAATATGGCACGGGACCTTCGTATGAAAAAAAGAGTCATGGTGTTAAATGGACTCACCGCTTCCAGTTACCATTACCTAAAACGGTTTGGTCTCAATCGACTTGTGTTCCCGAGTGGGGCCATCCTCAGGGAGTCTCACCGAGATCCCAGGGGATAATCTCCAACTGCACTCCCATTTCACCTAACAAAAGCATCGTACGTTTGTCGAGTGTGACCCCTTTTGTAAATTCGGATGCAAATTCAACGGAGACGTAAATCGTAGAATCGAAGTTTTCAGTGAACTCCTTCAGTTCTTTTCGAACAGGTCCCAGTGATTTGAGGATGTCCCAAATATGATCTTGCGCAGAGAACTCTGGCCCTAACTTAGAATTGAGCTGCCAATGACTCGGAATTGTCATATTTTCGATGTCTTTCACATCCCCACCGTGGTAATAGTCAGGTTTGATGCCTAATTTTTCCGTTACTTCCAAGGGACGAAGCCTTGTCCCACTGATGGCAAACATCGCCCACGATTTTAGTTCTCTTTGTGTTCCCAATTCCATTTTTTACTTTTTTTTTCTACTACAAGAACCAAATTGAGAAAGAACTCAAGGGAAAAACATGAAAAATATTTTGGTAATTGAGGACGATCCGGACATCGGGAACCTAATCCGGAAATCTCTCGATTCAGCTCACTACACCACCTCCGTTTTTGAAAATGGCGAAGATGGATTGAAATTTTATAAATCCAATCACCCTGATTTGGTGATTCTTGACCTTTCACTTCCAGACATTGATGGAATGGAAATCTGCCGAAGCATTCGTAAATCGGACGAAAGTACTCCCATTTTTATCCTCTCTGCAAGAACAGAAGAAATAGATCGAATCATGGGACTCGAGTTAGGTGCTGATGATTATATCACAAAACCTTTTTCCGTTCGTGAACTCAAAACCCGTGTGGATGTTTTCTTTCGCAGATGGGATAAAAAAATTGGGATCAAACCAAATGTGGGCCAAGCGGGTGAAATCATTCGTGGAGCCTTAAAGATTGATTCCATCCGTCGTCGTGTGACATTAAACGAAAACATCATCAACATCTCACGTAAAGAATTCGACATTTTACAACTGCTCGCTGGTTCTCCAGGCAAAGTTTTTTCTCGTGAAATGATTTTGGAATCTGTTTGGGGAGTGGAATGGGATGGATTTGAAAGGATGATCGACAGCCATATCAAACGCATTCGTTCCAAACTGGAAAAAAATTCCGCACAACCAGAATGGATTGAAACTATTTGGGGAATTGGATACCGATTCACAGACAATTTTGAAAACATTGTAGTGCCAGATTAACAGACGTTATGGAAGAAGCAAAAAAAGATAAGTCTCTCATCGACGAAATTAAGTTGTATGAGAAAAAAGCCAAGGAAATTGAACAAAGAGCCAAGGAGAAGTATATGGAACAAGTAAGTGACATCAAACAAAAGTTAGGAAAAGCAAGCGAAGAAGCTTCCATCCGAGCAAAAGAAGTGATTGATAATGTGGGAACATATGTAAAAGAAAACCCACAAAAAGCTGCTGTGATTGGATTTGGTGTCGGACTTGGTCTTGGACTTGCCCTCGGTTGGTTTTTTAAGAAGAAATAATTGGACGAAAGACACTCTAAACACCGCAAAAAAGGTGGTTTAAAAGCCACCTTCGAAGAATTCATCGCCAAACTCGTATCTTATGCCGAAGTGATAGTGATTTATCTGCAAAAAAACGTACAGTTTTATGTGCAAAAATTTGTTAAAAAATCAGTTTGGGTCTTCACTGCTCTCACACTCATTTTCCTTGGGCTTATGTACACTTCGTACGGAATTTTTCTAAGCATACAAAAATTTATCGCTGCAGGAGATCCCATCCTTGCCAGTTTCGGAACAGGTTTTGGATTTCTAGTGTTCGCTATTCTCTTTTTATCGTTAGTATTTCGTAAGTAACTAAAATATGGTGTTCAATCCCTTCCAAGACCACAACCGTTACCTCGACAAAGATCCAAAGGACATGACCTTGTCCGAATTACGGATGTTACTCAAAATCAAACGAATGGACTTACATCTCGGCTGGAATGAATTAGAAGGCAAAATCAAATTTTGGCAACGGGTAGCACGTTCCCTTCGTGAATCGGGAATCATAGACAAAGCGAAAGAAGGAATCCAAAGTTATTTGCAAAAGGACTCACCAAAAGAATAAGGAATCCCCACTCCCTTGCCGATCCTAGTAAAAACAAAACAGGGAATCAGATGGCATCGGAAGAAATTTTAGTATTTACCACAATTGGCGACCGAGACATGGCAGAAGAACATATTTCTGAAATGTTGGAACAAGGAATCATCATATCAGGCACCATCTTTCCGGAAGTGGAACTTGTATACCTTTGGGAAGGCAAAATCACGGTTGATACCGAAAATAAAATCCTATTCAAAGCAAAGGCAGACAAATACGAAGCTATCGAAGCTTATATTATGAAACACCACCCTTACATGGCACCAGAAATCATCAGGATGGATGTAAGTTTTGGTAGCCCCGCCTACAAAGCGTTTGTTGCTGACAAAATCAAAAAAAATTCGTAAATCCACTTATTGGTTTGATCCTGTAATAAAATAACCACCAACATGTGGCATCCATATCCTCAAACTTCTCAATGGAATCGATCTAGCGTTCATTTCGTACGGTAAATTCATCGTTTCCATAGGGCTTGGCATGGGCGCCTCGGATGGGTCCTTTCCAAATAAGGCATAGTAAAACCGACCGGGCTACTCCGGGGTCCGCTCCGCTCCCGTCCTAGTTGGCATTGGCCTTCTAGGACCAAGCCCTCCATATCCCTGACGCAGAGAAAATTTGTGTTGCCAAATGACTACATATAATTGATTAGTCAAATGGCTACACAATGGATTTACGAAGAGATGTATTTCAAGCAATTGCAGACCCTACAAGGCGGGCCATCCTCCTCCTTGTGGCAACCCAGTCTATGACAGCAGGCGCCATTGCTTCCCAATTTGATTCCAAACGACCGACTATTTCCAAACACTTACTCATCCTAACAGAATGTGAACTCCTCAAACGAGAACCTATTGGCCGCGAAATGCACTACCATCTTAACCCAAATAAGATGAAAGAGATTGCAGACTTCATTGCACCTTTCCAAAAGCTCTGGGACGACCGTTTTAACAAATTGGAAACCGTGATGAAACAGTACAAACGTAAGTCATAATGGAACAAAACAAACGAAAAGATTAGGTGACACATTGATGAAAACAAACAAATTCCAAAACCGTTATCTAAAAGGGATCTACCATGGAACTTAAAACAAAAGTGATCGCAGAAAACAACAAACAAGAATTAACGATTGAACGTGAGTTTGATTTACCAGCTTCTTTGGTTTATTTAGCTCATACTGAACCAGAACTCATTGAACAATGGATGGGAAATAAAGTCCTACAATTTGAAAAACGAAACCATGGAAGTTATCAATTTGAAACCAAATCGCAAGAAGGAATGGTTCTCTTCCGAGCCAATGGAGTTTTGTTAAACCTTATCGAGAATCAAAGTTTTGTCAGAACTTTTGAAATGGAAAACACTGGATTTCCCATCCAACTTGAATTTTTTACTTTTGAGTCGATTTCCGAAACCAAATCGAAACTAAAAATGCATATCATCTATAAGTCCGTGGAACAGAGGGATCAAATATTAAAAATGCCATTTGCAAAAGGGATCAATATGGCACATGATCGACTGGAGGAAGTTGTATCAAAATCAATGCCGTAATGAGAGCACCCTTACTCTAGTAAGACAAAAATTGGCGATCAATGTGAAGCTTCATAAATGAAATAAATGATTAGGAGAATAAAATGTCAGAGAAAACAAAAAAAATTCTATATTGGTTCTTTACCCTTTGGTTGTCGCTTGGTATGGTATCAACAGCGATTGTCCAACTTTTGAAACTTCCAGAAGAAGTGGAAAAAATTAACCAATTGGGTTACCCTACCTACTTTCTTACCATGTTAGGTGTGTGGAAACTATTGGGTGTGGTCGCTGTACTCGCTCCCAAATTCGTTTTACTCAAAGAATGGGCGTATGCTGGTTTTTTCTTTGCCATGTCAGGTGCTGCCATCTCCCACATTAGCTGTGGCCATCCCATACCCGAAATTTTACCTTCGGTTTTACTTTTAAGCCTAACAGTGATTTCTTGGTACTTACGACCTGAAAATCGTAAGGTCAAAGGGAAATGAATGATCAAGTTAGGTTGCTTACGAACTTGATCAATTGATTGATCAATCAACAAACCGTTAGGTCGTGGTTAAGAGAAATTAAATGGTACAAATGCAAAGCAAAAGTTTTATATGATGGATGAGAGAATCGCAGTGCGTCAAGGATTTCAAATCTTAAATTTTATTTGTATTGTGCCATTGTTCTTTATCTTTTTTGGTTCACTAGGTATTCCTGATACCAATGCCAAGAGCCATAAAATGCGATGAGAAGAAATACCACATATTCTATTGTCACAAATGGGATTCCCTTTAAGTGGTAGAGAACAATACAAACTAGATCGACGAACACCCATAAAAACCAAGATTCCAGCTTCCTTTGGGCAAGTAACAAATTGGCGAATATACTTGCCACAGTGGTAAAGGCATCCCAATACAAAAAGTCAGGTGGTTTTACAAATAAACTGGGGAACCAACCTGGTAGTTGTTTTGTGAACTGGCCAAGACCAAAAGTTCCAAACACAAGGCATACTATTAAGATCAGATTTTTTTCTTTGCCAAGAGAAACAATTTTCGTAAAGGAACCTGTTCGTTTTCTCCAGATGACCCAACCATAAATACTCGATCCAAAAAAATAGATCTGTAACAACATATCAGAATACAATTGGATTTGGAAAAATAAAAAGAAAAAACAAATGGAGTTAAAAATACCAATGGGCCAAGTTAAAATATGATTCCTGGAAGCCAAATACACACAAACAAGACCAGAAGTGGTACCTATAAATTCAAGTAACGATAAAGGATACCCAAACAATTCTATCATTGTAAATTCTAAAGACAAGGATTGTTTCAAAAGAAGGAAAACTGTCATCAATTTCTAGTCTCTAAAGTGAATTCTCACGAATTATTTCCAAACCAACGAAATGGTTTCGAATTTGGTTTTAAAATGTATAAATTTTGTGAATCGGGGTAACATCACTCACTTTGTATTTCAATCGATTCGAAAAAAATCTTCCTTAAACCCTTTATCTCCAAGCCATTTACTTTGCAAAAGATTATAACCGACGATTTCGAAGTCTCTTGCTATCCACTTCCTATACTTTTTTTTGGTTCGAGAAAACGCATATGGATCAACAAAAGACATTTCCTGTTTCATAACAGCATAATCTTCATTCGTTGGAACAGTGAAGTATAAGTAATTACAATACTTTGCCATCTTTTCTAATACAAAAGGGATTTGGTTTTCTGGCAAATATTGGATGACTGAATTACAAATACCAAGCTCCACAGGTTCTTTTTCTAATTTTGGTAAAACTAGTGTTTCCAGTGATTCATGATAAATGTGAAACTTATCGGATCGTTTGACCCAATCCTTTTTTTTCAATTCCTCAAATGCTTCTTTGGATGCATCCACAGCAAATACTTTGACGGGAGAAAAGGCTTTTACCATCTCACGGAGTAAAATCCCCTTTCCAAACCCAAAGTCTGCGATTTTATATACTGGAATTTCCATCAGTTGGAAAAGAGACTTTAAGTATTCCGCATGTTGTTTGGCATTATAGGATCCATCAACATCAAGCCCATTCCCATAAATCTCTGACCAGTATTCCGATCCAAACTCTTTGCCATTTTTCCCAAGCCCAACAGGTTTTGCTTTCAAAAATCGTTTCATTAGAATTGAACTCCTAAACTTTGGAGTTCCCGAATCATTTCTTTGATGTACTTTGGATCCTTAGTTAACTCGTCTACTTCCTTTTGGTAGGCTTTTGTGACCATTTGGTTGTCCAACTTCACTCGTTTTAAATATACATCCAAAGATTCTTTTGTGATTTTACTCGATGGGAAATCTGCCATCAATGGATGAGAAAAAAATCTTTGTCTAATCGCATCTTCTAATTCCCGAATTTTGGATTTGATGATCCCAACAAACCGTTTGATCGAAGTATCATGGAAGGAAACATTCGTTTGTTGGTTGGGGATGAGTTCATCCACTTGTAATTTGATCTCTAATATTTCTGCGATGTTCATATTATCTCTCGCACCCGAGAGTTTTGTCATCAGTTTGGCTTTTTTCTCTCGTAAGATTGGATCTTGTTCTTTGTCAGGGTGGATGAGTTTTGCTAAATTTTTGAATAATGTATTGATATCTGTACTCAACAAACGTTCTGCTTCTAGTTGTTTTTTTTCTTTCTCCATTTGGGCTTTTGATTTTCGTTTGTCTTTGGATCCCGATTGAGACTTTCTAAAATACTCAGCCCGGTATTCTTCATACTTTTCACGAAAATCTCGGTATTTTTCTTCGTGAGACTCTCTCTCTTCCTCCGAATCAAATTGTGTGCGATTAAAATCATCCAAATCTATATCCACACCGAACGTTTGTTTGATGCGCGATTCCATTTGGTTTTTATACCGAATTCGTTCCATTTTCTCAAATTTGGTTTCTAACTGATCACGAAATGGGTTATAAAATTCAGGATCTTCTGTCAAATTATCGTTACAAATATCCAATAAATACCTTCGTAAAAACTCTCTTTGCATTTTACCAAAAGATAGTTTTTCTTCCAGTAATATGGAACACATGAGTTCAAATCGTTCACGTTCCAATTGTTTTTGTTTGTTCAATTCTGGTAAAACTACACTAAGATATGTTTCATTCACCAATTGGAATAAAGGTTCAATCTCTTTGGATCGATCCAACGTTTCTTTGTGTTTACGCAAAGCATCGTTGAATTCTTTTTGAGCTTTGGTTTGGTTGGAAGATTCTCCTGACCAAACCATTTCTTCTTCATAGGAAGTTTTTTCAACTGAGGTTTTCGTTTGGTTAGAATTCGTTTTTTTTATCGTAGATTTTGGTTTTGATGATGAATTACTTTTGGGTTTAGAAGTTGGCATGAAAAGGAGTGACTTGCCAGAAAAACTCTGGCAAGTGTTTCATAGAATTTTTTGTTACGCTTTCATCAAGTTCAAGGCAGCACCTGCTTTGAACCATTCGATTTGTTGCGCATTGTAAGTATGGTTTACTTGGATCTCGTCTTTTTTCCCATCTTTGTGGTTGAGAACGAGTGTGAGTGCCTTACCTTCTTGGAAACTTGTTAAACCATTGATGTCGATCGAATCATCTTCTTGGATTTTATCGTAATCATCTTTGTTTGCAAAGGTCAATGCCAGCATCCCTTGTTTTTTCAAGTTTGTCTCGTGGATCCGAGCAAATGATTTCACAAGGACAGCTCTCACTCCCAAATGTCTTGGTTCCATGGCTGCATGTTCTCTTGAAGAACCTTCTCCATAGTTTTCATCACCTACCACAATGGATCCAATGCCTTGTGCTTTGTAAGCTCTTTGGGTTTGCGGAACAGGTTCATAATTCCCAGTGATTTGGTTTTTCACTTCATTGGTTTTGCCATTGAAGAAGTTGGTCGCACCAATGAGAAGGTTATTGGAGATATTGTCCAAGTGGCCGCGGAATTTTAACCAAGGACCTGCCATTGAAATATGGTCCGTTGTACATTTTCCTTTTGCTTTGATAAGGAGTTTCAAACCTTTGAGGTCTGTTCCTTCCCAAGCCTTGAATGGTGCTAAAAGTTGGAGCCTTGTCGAACTTGGATCTACAATCACTTGGACACCAGATCCGTCAGCCGCAGGAGCAACATAACCTGCATCTTCCACCGCAAACCCTTTTTTGGGAAGTTCTTCCCCAGTAGGTGGGTCAAGTTTTACCTTTTCCCCTTTTTCGTTGGTGAGAGTGTCAGTGAGAGGATTGAATCCTAAATCACCTGCAATGGCAAGCGCTGTTGTGATCTCAGGAGATGCAACAAAGGCATACGTGTTTGGGTTACCATCTTGGCGAGCTTGGAAGTTACGATTGAAGGAGTGAACAATTGTGTTTTTTTCCTTTTTCTCTGCACCCACGCGAGACCACATCCCGATACAAGGACCACAAGCATTCGAAAATACTTTTGCTCCAATTTGGTTGAAGGTATCAATGAATCCATCTCTTTGGATTGTGTATCGAACAAGTTCCGATCCAGGAGTGATGGTAAATTCCGCTTTGGTTTTGAGACCTTTGGAAGCTACTTGTTTGGCAAGTGAAGCGGCACGAGAGATGTCTTCGTAAGAAGAGTTCGTACAAGATCCGATGAGACCCACTTCCACTTTGAGAGGCCAACCATTCTTGGCCGCCTCTTCTTTCATTTTTGAAATGGGAGTCGCAAGGTCTGGTGTGAACGGTCCATTGACATATGGCTCAAGAGTGTCGAGATCAATTTCAATCACTTGGTCAAAGTATTTTGCTGGGTCAGCATAAACTTCTGGGTCTGCTGTAAGATGTGCTTTGTATTTGTTAGCAAGGTCTGCCACATCACTTCTGTTAGTGGATCGTAAGTAACGCTCCATAGAAGCATCATATCCAAATGTAGAAGTGGTAGCTCCAATTTCAGCACCCATGTTACAGATTGTACCTTTTCCAGTACAAGAAAGAGCTTCAGCTCCTGGTCCAAAGTATTCTACAATAGCTCCCGTTCCACCTTTCACAGTGAGAATCCCTGCAACTTTTAAAATCACATCTTTTGCTGATGTCCAACCATTGAGTTTACCTGTGAGTTTGACACCGATAGCTTTTGGCCATTTGAGTTCCCAAGGGAGACCCGCCATCACATCACAAGCGTCAGCTCCGCCCACCCCAATTGCAACCATTCCAAGCCCACCAGCATTCACTGTATGGGAGTCGGTTCCTATCATCATACCACCCGGGAATGCATAGTTTTCTAAAACTACTTGGTGGATGATACCAGCGCCTGGTTTCCAGAACCCAATTCCATATTTATTGGAAACGGAAGATAAAAAATCATAAACTTCTTTGTTTTCAGTGACCGCAATGCCAAGGTCTTTTCCTGATTCTTCTTTTGCTGTGATTAAGTGGTCACAGTGAACGGTGGAAGGCACTGCCACTTTTTTTCGGCCAGCTTGCATGAACTGCAAAAGCGCCATTTGTGCTGTTGCATCTTGCATCGCCACTCGGTCTGGTGCAAAGTCAACGTAGTCAGCACCACGTCCAAAACTTTTGGATGGATTTCCGTCCCAAAGGTGGTTGTATAAAATCTTTTCTGTGAGAGTGAGGGGTCGACCCACAATCTTCCTGGCTTGTGTGATGGCCGCTTCCATTTTGGAATAACGAGCCGCGATCATTTCTATATCAAATGCCATCTGAACCTCTTATACCTATCAGACCGCAGGAAAAAAGGGAATCAATCGAAAATTAAACTACAGAACTTAAAATCAGTAAAATTGGAAATTTTGACGAATTGGAAAGGTGATCAACCATCAATACGGACATAAACCTCATCGGCTTTAAGGATGAGTCCTGTTTTGATTTCGATCAGTCTTGTATTGACAAAAACACCGTCTTGGTAAGGGGTCACAATCCCTGTGATGATGACTCCAACTTTCAATACTTCACCTATTTTACGCAAGGTGGCAGTGTCCGTTGGTGAATCCAAACTTAGACCTGCTTCCTTTAAAACCTTTTGGTTTGCCAACCGATCTAAGATAAGAAATCGATCTTTTTTGACAAGTTCGGTTGTGAGTTTTTCGGCAAGGATCTCGCCGTAAGGGCTTTTTTTCCCTTCATTATCAAGGAAAGTCAAAACAACGAGCCTTTCTGGTTGGAAATAAAATCCTTTTTCAGATAAGGAAACTGCCAATTGTTCTAAGGGTGGGATTGATGGTTTTTTAGGTTTGGTTTCTCTCTCTTCCCCCAAGTAACAAGCGCTAAAGATTCCCATCAATAATACTAAGGCAAATATTCTAAAATGCAAGTTCCATCCCAAGCGAAGTAACATATTCATAAAACGATTTTCCATTAAATGTATTCCCTACCATATATCCACCAGGGACTCCATATAAAACGCCGTCTTTATAAAATTGATTTTGGAAGTTGAGAAAAAACGTAGTTTTTTGATTTCCTGGGTGTTTTCCACGAAAGGAAGCAGAAAAGGTTTCAGGGGATCTTCCGTTTTGGTCCCTGACTCGGAGTAGAGGGTCATTAAAAACATTAAATATTTGGTTCCCTAAGTAAAGGGAATAATTTTTCGAAGGTCCTAAAAAGAAGATCAAACCTAAAGATGCAATATCTTGGGCCGGCACAAACCCGATTTGTCCATTGGAAGCACTTGGCCTTTGGTTCACGTAATTGTATTTTACATTGAGTTGGATTTTATCACTGCCGAAAAAAAAAGAAAACTTTCCACCTTCTGCTCCATAAGAAGAAACAGGGTTTTCTGTTTTAACATTATAAACTGAGGTTTGCACCTTAAGGAATTGTGATGCCGAAAAACTTCCTTGGTATTCGTAAAGTTGTTTTGGATCGTATAACGTGCGCTTGTTTGCCTCTAACTGGCGAAAAATCATATTCGTGGAAGGATGTGTAGAAGTTGACAAAAAGAATTGTGAAAGTGCTGGTTCCCCACTCTGTTTTGCATCGATCACAGAAAAACTAACTGGAGAAAAATCAGAGTCAAATTTAGAATAAGAGTAAGAAAAATTGCTACGTATGTTCCCTCGTTTTGAAGGGTTACCGAATTTCTCTAAAGAAAAAAAAACAAAACTTTCTTTAGGAGATTCTGAAAATTCCGAACGTTTTGTATTCCCTAAAAATCGATCAGAATCAATGAATAAATCAGAAGTTTTTTTTTCAACTAACTGTGGTTTTGTTGTATTTTCCAATTTTTTGACTTGGTTTTCTTGGATGGGTGCCAAAGCCACCACGGCGAGAAGACCAAATCCAGAAATTAATGAGACAAAAACAGAAGCTTGTGGGGAGTTCATAAAGAAACTGTAGAAACATATTTCCTAATCTAAAAGACATGTAAAGATATTTTTAAAATAAGAACATCGAGTCACCGTAGGAATAAAAACGAAAGTGGTTCTGTAATGCATACTGATAAGAATTCATCACGAGTCGACTATTAGCAAAGGCACTAACGAGTAACAACAAACTTGATTTTGGCAAATGAAAGTTTGTGATCAGTCCTTGTACGGATTGAATATTGTCCCCTGGCGACAAAAATATGTCAGTTTGACTTACGCCTACCTTATATTTCTGTTGTTGAGAATCAAATACAGTTTCGAGTACACGAAGAGAAGTAGTTCCAATCGCAATGATCCGACGCCCTTCTTTTTTTGCAGTGTTCAATCGAATGGAAGATTCTTCTGTGATTTCATATTTTTCTTTGTGTAATGTTTTAGTATGCCACTGTTCGGCGGTTAAAGGACGAAATGTCCCATAACCTACTTGGAGATTGACCGGTACAAATTCGATTCCAAACTGGACAAGTTCTGCTCTTAGGGAATCTGTAAAATGTAATCCTGCGGTTGGTGCGGCAACAGAACCCGATTTTTTTGCAAAGATGGTTTGGTAACGATTTTTATCCTCTTCGATAACCTTCCGTTTCAAATATGGTGGGATGGGTATGGTTCCAAAAACTTCAAAGTCTTCGTCACGAACCAAACGTATAGAACGTAAGCGGGACAATTCATCAAGTTTTCCTTCATAAACAAATTGAAATTCAGCGAAACCAACTGGCGAAAGTATTTCACCTAACTTTAATTTTGCTCTATTTTTCAAGATACAAGCCCAACTGGAAGGATCGTTGTCTATGGTTTCCAAAAAAATTGCTTCATGGATGCGACCTGAATCCACTTGTAAATAGACTCTTCGGTAGGATACTTTCGTCTCATTGTAAACGAGCACATCACCAGGGCGTAACCAGTTCCGTATATCCCGAAAAAATGGTGCTTCCACAAAAGTCTCATTGGCTCTGTTTACAATCAGTAACCGCGATTCATCCCTATTTTTAGCGGGAAAACGAGCAATTTGTTCATCTGGTAAATGAAAATCAAATTGATTTAAAAAATCCATCTTGGAATCACCTTAGGAAAACCTTGTCAATTAACCAGAAATATTGGGAATGGTAGGAGAACTATGTGGAAATTTTTAGAACCAATAGAAAGACAAGGAAAATGGATCCTTGCTGTTCTTTTTTTATTCCTTTTGGTTACGTCGGTCAGCCGTTCCCAACAAAAATCAGATTTTTTGGACTATTACCATGCGAGTGAACGTTGGTCTAGTGGGGATAATTTATATCGCTTTGATGTCGCATTCGAACTACAATCCAAAATCAAAACTGCCGAGGATTTGTTCAAACCAGAAAACCTTCCACTTCTTATGTCGTTACAAAACGAAACTGCCACTTATATTTACCCTCCACTCTTTTCGTTTTTACTCATTCCCATTACATTTTTATCTGAAAACAATGCTGCTTTACTTTTTGAAATTTTAAGTTGGATTTCATTACTTGCCATTTTCTATTTACTCTTTCAAAACAAAGAACTCAATTCACAAAATCAAAAAATTGCTTATTTACTATTAATTGTTACATTCGTTTTCAATTTTAGATTCATTGAAAGCCATATACAAAACAACCAAGTTGGAATCATTCTTATATTACTTGTGTTAGTTGCCATTTTGGTAAAAAACGATATTTTGGGAGGTTTTCTCCTAGCTCTAGCTGTTAGTATCAAAATCACACCTCTCGTGTTTCTTTTTGTATTTTTATATGATAAAAAATACATTAGAATCATTTGGTTTTTTGTAGGTTTATTTCTTTGGAATGCACTCCCACTCTTATACCAATGGGATTATACAATACAAATGTCAAAGGAATGGAATTCACAAATCCTTGGGAACGCTCTTAACAATCCACTCCTACGATCTTGGAAAAACAACCAATCGCTCTCTTCCACATTGGCAAAGTATTTTGTTTCTGGTGCTGACTTCATCAACCAACCAACGTATGGATTACCATTCATCAATTTAACGCTTGTAACACTAAAATCCATTCAATTGGTATTTGTTTTGGTGTTTGGGTTTCCACTTCTCCTATTATGGAAAAAACCAAATGAGCGTTGGTCAATTATTTCATTATTATTTTTGATCTCTGCATTATTTAGTGGGATAAGTTGGATTCATAGTTTTATCATTTGTTTGGTTCCTGTTTATTTCATTCTAAACAAAGTGATATCGGAAGAAAAAAATAGAAAACAGATTTACGTTTTGTTTTTTATTTTAAGCTTACCACTTCTTACCCACCGTACTTTTGTCGGACAAAAAATAGAATCTTTACTCTCAATGTATTCGATACTTTTTTATTCCACAAGTTTATTGTATTTTTATATCGTTAGGTTTGCCCTCCATGAAAACAAAAATCGGAATTGATGTCAGACCACTTGCTTATGGAATGACAGGGAATTCTCGTTATCTAGCGGAAGTTCTAAAAGTTATACTACCAAAATATAAAAACAAAGAATTTTATTTTTTAAGCCACAAACCACTCCATCCAGTATTTAATGATTTAATCTACCCAAACGTTCATTTGGTGATCGAATCAAAGCCAATTCCCGGACCAATCTATTTAAATTTGATTTTGCCGAAAAGACTCAAACAAAACAAAATAGATGTTTTTTGGGGGACCATTCAAATGTTACCCTTTTTTAAATTACCAATCCCAAGTTATGTAAACTATCATGATTTAAATTTTATTTCGGCTCCAGAGACAATGGCGAAATGGAATTATTGGCAACACAAACTGTTATCTCCTGTGACTCTCAAAAATGCAGATAAAATCTTTTGTTTATCGAAAAATACAAAAGAAGAAATCATCGAATTTCGCCCTAAATATAAAGATAAATGTATAGTGGTATACCCAGGTGTTGCCAAAACAAAAACCAATTTGTCTGCATTAACCGTCAAATTTCCAAAAGATTTTTTTCTAACAGTTGGAACTTTAGAACCTAGAAAAAATATCAATCGCATAGTAGATGCTTTTATAAATTTCAAAAAAAATCATCCAAAGGATAAACACTCACTCCTTATTATGGGAAGAAAAGGATGGGGAGAAGAAGGAGATATCCTTTACCAAAAGTTAAACGACCCTATCACCAAATCCACTGGCATCCATTTTATCGAAAATCCAAATGAAAACACCTTGGCTTTAGCTTTCAAAAATTGTAAGGCATTCTTTTTCCCATCTCTCCACGAAGGATTTGGATTACCTTTACTAGAAGCAATGCTCGAAGGTAAACGGTGTGTTGCATCTGACATCCCAGTATTCAAAGAAATCTTATCTGAAAAATGTGATTTGTATGTGCCGGCAAAAGACACAAGTGCATGGACAAATGCATTTCAAATTTTGTCTGGCCCCACAAAGGATCGTGTGCCAAAATTCCCTTCTCAGATGTGGACTTGGCAAGAAACTGCTAAAAAAATTGAAGAGGTTCTATTTTTATGAAACAACTCCAGAAATTACTTTCAAAATGGAAAGAATACAAATTCAAGAAAGAGGTTTCTTATTTTGGAACTTCTCTTTATGATGAATTACAATTAAACCCACTCCCTTCCCTATTGCTCATCATTGCGACGGCATCATTCTTTTATTTCAGCTTACCCTATGTTTATTATTTAGGTAATTTTTTCTTTTGGTTTGTAGGAGTATTAGAAATCACCAAAGTATTAAAAATTCCTTTCTTGGATGAATTAAGATATTACCATTACTTATCAGTTTTTGTTTATTTTTATATATCCACTTCTCTTCTAATAGACGTTAGCCGATTGTTATCAAAATGGAACAAACGAACGGTTTTAGTCAAAAACGAACTTTGGCAAATATGCCATTCTGGCTTTGGGAAAAAACTAAGCCAATATTCACTAGATACAAAAGAACTCTCACTTACTTATGAACACGGTGGGCTTAGTGATTATTTTGGTTTGAATCGACTCATTTGGCAAAAAGATGGGATTGAGTTGTTTTCTTCTCCCTATTTTTTCCCTTATCGAAAAAACAAAATGATCATCAACCGAATACTCAAACGTTAAATAGGTAAATTTTTTTTGAAAAAGCTTATCATTTTCTTTTTGCTTTTGGGATTGTTTTTGTTCAATCTTAGGTATCTATCACGAGCCTTTGATTGGGATTCCTGCGTATATGCATTAAACATCCAAAAAGATCGAATTGAATCTGCCTTTTTTAACCCTCACCATCTTGGATTTGAATCTTCAGGTCTTTTATATTGGAAAATGATACGGTTAATTTATCCTACAACAGACATTATGTTCTTTTTAAGACTGAGAATCTTAAGTTTTTCTCTTTTTTTCTTAGGTGCATTCATTTGGATTTATTACAAATTATATAAAGATTTTATTCTTGCGATTGTCCTTGCTTTAGTCATCCAAGTAAGCCAAGCATATTGGTTTTATAGCTTACACAATGACACACCTCTCATTCACTCTTGTCTTATGGCTTTGTTGTTTTTGTTCACTGTTTATTTTTTACGAAATGGACTGAATAGAAAACAATTGTTGATATTATGGTCAATACAACTTTTCTCAATTTATTTCCACCAATCAAATGTAATCCATTTCGGAATGGTCCCGATGGCAATTTTTCTATCACCAAACCGAAGTTTGGGAAAAAAACTTAGGATCATCTTTATCTATTTAACTTGCCTAGGACTTGCAACCATCTTCTCGTATTTATTTGTTGGATTTGTAATCTTAAAAAGAGGATTAGGCCCTATTGATGAAAAACATTTTTCCTTTTGGATGTTTTTGTATGCGGCCATCAATCGTTGGGGAACGAGTCTCGGCGAAGAAAAAAATTATGTATTGTACTTTTATCGCGGAATTGGTGATGCCTTCCTTGTATTTCAAAATGTGGTCCCTAAATTTCGAGTGAATCTTTTTGATTTCCAAAACCCCAAACACTTACCCTATAATTTGAATCTTTTGTTCTGGATTTTTAGTTTGAGTTTAGGAATTTTGAATTTCCGTACAATGTGGGCTAAATACAAACAAGAAATTTTGATTCTAATTTTTTGGTTAATTCCATCCATTGGATTTTATACTTGGTGGGAAGGTTATTTTTTTGAATTTTGGGTTGGAACAACAATTGGACTCTGGATACTCAATTCCTTCATACTCAACTCTTACCGTAACAATCTATTTCCATTATTTTCGAACTCAATTTTACATACAACTTACTCATTTCTTTTTATCTTTTATTTTCTTACGAATTTTACATTTTCTACTCTTCCAAGATCCATTGGACCAAAGTTTGGTTATACTGAAGGGATCCAAGGACCTGTTGAAAAATTAGCAGAAGAATCAATCTACAAATAGGATAAACATAATGTTATTTAACTCTTTGGAATTTTTAGTTTTCTTTTTATTCACAATCATAACAGGGAATCTTTTAAAAAATAAATGGCAAAGATTATTTTTCCTTTTTGCTAGTTACTATTTTTATATGGCATGGCAACCATCGTCAATTTCTTGTTCGGCGATGGCAGATTCTGGGTTAAAATACTTTACAGATAGACTATACTGTGATTTAAAAATTAACCCTTATGTTTTCATTTTAATATTCTCTACGATCATTGATTATTTTGCTGCGAGAGCTATCGAAGCAAAACAGGACGGTGATTCTCAGAGGGGATGGTTACTTGTCTTATCTCTCGTTGTCAATTTAGGAACTTTAGGATTCTTTAAATACACTGATTTTTTATTAGGAGTTATAAACGATATCCATCTACTCGGTAGCTTCCAATTTGAAAAACAAAACATTATATTACCCGTCGGAATTTCATTTTATACATTTCAATCAATGAGTTATACGATTGATGTTTACAATCGTAAGATTGAAGCTCGGAAATCATTCTTAGACTTCGCATTGTATGTTGCTTTTTTCCCACAATTAGTAGCAGGCCCCATTGTGCGCGCCGAGACATTTTTCCGCGACCTTGATTATCGTTTGAGCGTACATAAGGAACATATAGAAGCTGCATTTGCATTAATTTTAATTGGTTTTACAAGGAAAATAGTTTTCGCCGACAATTTAGCAAAAGTTGTGGATTCCACTTTCGCCAATTATCAAAATTTGAATTCTATTGAGATCTGGACCGGAGCGCTTGCGTTTGGTTGGCAAATTTATTTTGATTTTGCTGGTTATACTGACATAGCAATTGGTGTAGCACGTTTATTTGGATTTCAATTTAATGCTAATTTTAATTTCCCAATGTCTTGTAAAAATATTTCAGACCATTGGTCACGATGGCATATCTCTTTTTCTACATGGATTCGAGATTACATTTATATCCCGCTAGGTGGTTCACGGGTTAGCCTTCTGATGTATATCAGAAATATTATGATCACGTGGTTGTTTGCTGGACTTTGGCATGGCGCAGCTTACCATTATGTTGGTTGGGGTATTTGGCAAGGGACAATGTTACTCACACATAAATTCTATGGTGACACTTCTGTTTCCAAATTTTTGAACCAAAAGGGTGGCAGAACATATGATATATTTTCTCGAATCTTTACTATGTTTTGTTTGGCATTTGGATTTATCATGTTCAGAGCAGAAACGATGGAAAAAGCAATTCCTATGATGAAGGCGCTTGTATTCATAAATGATTCAGGAGCGCCTATCACACGTTGGATGAACTATCGATTCGGTATTTTACTAGTGATTTGTTTTACTGCTAGTTATGTTTTTTCAAAAAGGCAAATCCCTACTCTTCTAACAGGAAATTGGATGAAATATTCAATTTTTGTGATCGTTAATATTTTATTATTATTATTATTTGGGGTAACAGAAAGTCAGAACTTCCTCTACTTTCAATTCTAATTATGAGCCTAACAAAAGAAACGATTCTATTTTTAAAAGACAAGAAGTTTGTCACTGCCATTCTTTTCCTTCTTCTCTTTGAATTGGTATTACAATTAGGTATTTATAAACCTTATTTAAAAAAGAACTCCTATGCATCCAATATCAATAGAGTAACAGAACACGTTATTTCCAAAAAAAATGTTCTTGAGCCAGATATTTTGATTGTAGGTACTTCTGTTGCGTTTGAAGGGATCAGCATACGAATTTTAAATGAAAACTTAAAAAAATTAGGTTTCAAAACACAATCAATTGCAGTTAGAGGATCCGAATTAGTTGTCCAACATAGAATTTTAGAAGAATACCTAGACCAATTCCCAAATGTAAAAATCATTCTTCATGTCATGGAACCAGGAATGCCTTGGGTTGATCGAAATTATGTTGTCGATCCTACATTAGCAATGTTATCGGAACTAGGTAATTTTAAGGCAATACCAACGGTAATCGATTTTGAATATAAATTAAATTTTTCAAATTACCTTTATCTTATTTTTAAATCTGTGGCGTATCGAAAAGATATGTCTGACTTGGTGATCAATCTTAATGAAAGATTAAAGGCAATCTCAAGAAAAAATAAAAACCCAAATCAAAATCCTTGGGATTATGAAAATGACCATCCAGAGTCAATTGATGAATACAATTTAACAAGTGTTGATGATTGTATGAATCGATTAGCGTTGCATCTTCCAATTGAAATTCCAAAAGGCTCGAATCCAGATCACAGAAGAATGTTATTTGAAACCTGTGGAATTGCAAGTATTGTTCCCAAAGATTCAGATGCTACTGAAGACACAAAAAGGTATTTCAGAAGATTGACCAAGATGTATGACTTTATTGGCAAACGAAAAATCCATATAATCAATGTTTTCGCACCATACTCTGATGTAATTAGAAAAGTAAACAATGAAGGAAGAATGAAAGTTTGGAGAGATGGATTAACGGAAGCACTAAAAACCTATCAGCCATTAGATGAAATGGACTTACAAGATTCTCTAGGTGACAAAAATGGCAAATATTGTTTTGATTTGATTCATCTTAACCAACAAGGGATGATTGAATTTTCGAATATACTTTCCAAAGAATTGGAGAAAAAACTTGGAACCAAGTGAAATTACACTTAATCAATTACAAAACGAAGTAAATGATTGGATCCAAACAATTGGTGTACGTTATTTTTCTGAGTTAACCAATTTGGCAATCCTTATGGAAGAAGTCGGCGAATTGTCAAGGTTAATGGCAAGAAAATATGGGGACCAATCTTTCAAATCAGGTGAGTCTGCTGAACAAATCCCCGGAGAAATCGGAGACATCTTATTTGTATTAACTTGCCTTGCCAATCAAATGGGAATTTCACTCCAAGATTCAATAACAGCCACCTTACAGAAAAATACGAAACGTGATTTTAATCGTCACAAAAACAATCCAAAACTTTAGATTTTAAATTCAGCTGTATGGATAGGTATCCCAGCTTCTTTTCGTATGGCATTCCAATATGCGGATAAGTGCGCAGGATGCGAATTCATATCTGAGATACAATATTCAAACTTTTGTCTAAAAACAGAATCTTTATCTAAATAGTTCTCATATTCCTCATATTCATCTAACATTGTTTGGAAAAATTTTTTCTGACCTTCGAAATCATAATCTTCTCGAAAGAACATATATGCGTGGGCCAAATCATGGAGTAAATGTTCAAAGGCATCTCTTTTCCCTTCAACGAGTGTTCCATTTAATGCATGTTCCCAACTAATCGTAGCATAACGAATGCCTTTACTCTGCGTTTCCAACATTTCTAAAGAACTTGGATTGAAATTTATGAGTTGAATATTCCATTCACCGATATGCCACTTCCAAAGTGCATATCTAACAGTATCAGGCATTCCATAAAAGCGAACCAATTCTAAAAACTCTTTCGAAGAGTTCCGATTGGGTAACTTTTGTCCCATCCTTAAAAACGGATGTCTTTTAACCCTACGTTCTAAATACAATAATACAATTTGATATGTAACTTCGCTTCCTGAAAGTGTACCAGTTTCCCATTTGACTTTGATCTCTGAGAGTTTGGAAGTAAGTTCTAAAGCTTCGTTTGGAAGTAATGATTCAGGGATACAAATTTTTTTGAACGATCCATAAATCCTACCATTTTCATGAGGCATATTATTCAATTAGCCCATAATATTCGGTGCCATGATTGAACATTCCACCAGACTCACCACCTAAGAATAAGAATGTCCCATCTGAAAATTTTACTCCACTATGTTTAGAGATGCTAGTTCTTGACATACCCATATCATAAAAACTATTACTTTTCCCATAATCTAATTTTTCAATTGTTCGACTGGGTTCACTTGTATTATAACGATAAGCACCACCATAAAACAAAACTCCACCATCAGGTAATTCTAATGCCATACTCCATTCTCTTCTGTATAATGAATTTGCGACAGTCATGACACGATTCTTAGCTACATCAAATAACATTGTTGCATTACTTAAATTCGATAACTGAGCCCCATAAATTAGAACATTCCCATCTGTTAATTTTAAACATTTTAATGCGGCAACAGGAATGGGTAAACTAGGACCCCAACTGAATGATTCTGTCATCGGATCATAAAATTCCGTTGTATCTTTTGGAGCAAAGATACCATCAGTTCCACCAACTATAAAGACTCTACCATCATTCAAAACAACCGAACATGAAAATGATCGAGGTGACATCATTCGGTTTGTAATTTCAGTGAAAGTCTCTGCAATCGGATCGTAAATTTCAGCGGAATTTAAAGTTGTAAAGTATAATCCAGGTAACACAGGTGTATAATCTTTAATCCCACCAATTACCATTACCTTTCCATTTGGCAATTTGACAATATCATGCATATGTCTTGGTTGTACCATGGAACCTGATTGTACAAAAGATGTTGTTTCCGTATCAAAAATATAACTTTCAGGAAGAGCAGTAGATGCATAAATTTTGAGGCCACCAGTGATAAATAACCTTTTACCATCCAACATAACTCCTCGTTCACCTCGATGGATTTCAGGTAAACTTGGATTTGTCAGAATAAAATCATTAGTCCCTCTTCTTAAAATCTCAGCACTCGAATTATACCCGTAAATGGCAATCACATCACCATTCTGATTTTGAAATGCTTCAAACTCAGATCGACCATAATGTAATGTTGGACCAGGTACCAAACCAATCAATCGAATGGTTATCGAGTTTGTAACATTATTTAAAGCTTTGTCTTCTGCATTTGGAAACGCTATTGTTAATGAACCTGGCTCATTTGAGACAAAATTAGTTTCAAAATAAACTCGGAAATTTGAATCATCAATTTTTTGAATCGAACGTATAACAATAGAAGATGCGAGAGATCCACTCAGTAATGGTGATCCAAATTGATTTAATGGTTCCGAACTTGCAAAATCCCAATACCGAGAACTAAAAAAAGTATAATCAGTGATGGGTAAATAATTGGTTAAACTTATAACTGGTAATTGAGTATCAACAATGATAGGATACATATCTTGCGAAAGTGTTTCGCCAAAACCAGAGACAACACTTTTTAAATTTATTTCATATCGACCATCCTGATTTAATGGATCAAACTGTATCAGAAGTTGGTCATTTCCAACTTTTGTGAAACTAACATTTGTAAATGTCTGTTCATTCAAATCTGAAAGAAATTCGGTATCTAAAGCTGCCAACTCACGATTACATTTCAATAATACCTGATTAATATTCCCAAATGATTTTGAATTGGAATGTTCATTACATTCAAAGGTTGCACCAGAACTTATGGAACTAAGTAAAATTCCTGTTACAGATTTAGGATCAAAAACATTTTTGAATTCGGATTGAATCATACAACCAACGAATAATAATACGAATGGAAATATTGATTTATTCAAAGCTATATTCCTCCGTATTCGCAAGGATGCTACCAATCCTACCACCTAAAATCATTCCACCACCGGTGGACGAATACCTGATTTCACATCCGTCCCACCGAGCATTCAATGATCTGCTTGTAAGATAAAATCGATTATCTGTTTCAGACCACGACTCTGTATCCAAAATAGAATCGAATGTATTTCCATTTACAGTTCGGTATTCAAGACCACCTGCTATCACAATTTGGTCTTTTCCATAAGGGAATACAAATGAACTTCCCCATTCCCTTCCAAACAAAAGATTTTTATGATCCCGGATTGTATCATTCGTTGGGTTATAAATTTGGGCTCGAAGAATTGGTTGGTTATCGTTGAACCGAGAACTGATTCCTCCAAGAATTAGAATCTCTCCATTACTTAAAGAGTGTGTGAAATGATTGAATCTTTTGATAACTTTCGCTGAGGAAGTAGACAGAGTTTTTGTTGTTACATCGTAAATTTCAATCGAATCAATGGATCTTGCATTATAGTCTGTTGGGGCAGGACCTGTTACGTCTGACCTTTCTCCCCCAATGATTACCACCTTTCCCGTATTAGATGACAAAATTTGCGCCTGTTTCCCGCGTGAATTCACTAAATTTCCAATCGTTTCTACTGTCATCAACCCAGTATCTGCTGTTACATGTATCAACTCAACCATCGCCACGGATTGGAAAGGAGAGAATGGAGTCAGTCCACCAACAACAAGTACATCTCCATTTGGCAATAAAGTCATTTTATGTAATTGCCGAGGAGTTACGAGACTTGGACCTTCAGTCCAAGTACTAGTCACAGGGTCAAAAATTTCGATTGATTTTAGACTTTCATTTGATGGACTACCAACTTTTCCACCAAACCCACCTGAAACCAAAAGTCGACCATCTAGGAGTTTTACAATTGCGAATTCCTGCCTGCGATAGATCATATCAGTTCCAATGGTAAATTCCTTGGATATTGAATTATAATATTCAGTACTACTTAAGGTCCCATTTCCGTTGATTAACACACCTGATTTTGCGCGTCCTCCAAGAACCATTTTTCTTCCATCATCAAGTTCCATTCCAACACAAGATCTTCTTGCAATGTTCATGTTGGGTCCACTTTTAAAAGCAAAAACCTGTACTGGAACAGTGATGACCCCTTGTGTGTTCAACGCTTTGTCTTTTACACCACTGAATCGAATTGATAAAATCCCACCGTTTGCATTCGGATTACCAGCAAATAACAAACGAATATTTCTAGAGGACACGATGATATCAGAAACAACCAAACTGTTTTTTGCATTCCCACTTAATTCAACTTGAGAAAGATTGCCATCCCAAACGATTTCTTCATTGGCTTCAATATCCAAAAACCCTGACTGCAATTCAGAGATATCAATTCCATTTCCTGTTTTTAACTGTAAAAGTGGTGGATTAGAATCAATTTCAAATTCAAATGATTCTGGATTAACTAAAAGTGATTCACCAAGATAATAATCTTTTAGATTCATAGTGAACTTTCCACTTGTCACACCTGGCGCCATTCGTACTTCATATAAAAATTTACTTCTTGGAATAACTTGAGATATGGGATTAGTCGTGGTATTAGTGACTGGCAATCTTAATCCATGAGTATTTGTGGTAAAATCATAGTTAGTCGTTACGTAAATGATCCCACCAGGTTGAACTCGGTTTGATGAAAACTCCATTTTTACAACCGAATCAGCATTTAATAATAACAACCCAAGGTATGTTGGTGAACTTGGATCCATTGGATTTGAACCCTGTGAAATTTTACAGGATACAAAAAGTATGAAAAAAATTAAATGCCTAATCTTTTCCATATATCTCTACCCTTGTATCAAGTGATGCTGAATCTCCAAAGATTACAATTCCTTTGGAAGTTAAATGGGCTGAATGCTCAGAACGAGGAATCATCATTGTATCAACGATGAAATTTTTTTTCTCATAATGATCATACAATTCTAAAATTCCAGATTTGTAATAAGTATCGATACCACCTGTATAAAATACCTGTTCATTTGAAAATTTAGAGATGGCACTCCCATTTTTGAATCTTGTTGTAAAACCTAAACTGGTTGTTGTTGATTTGTTCTCATTCCAAGATTCTATAGATTTGGTTCCAGTACCTTCCCTAATCATTCCACCAAAAAGTACACGGTCTCTGTTTGGCATTTTTATATGAGTGACATTTGATCGAGCAGTTGAAAATACTCCTGGTAAACTGATCAAATTATAGGAATTTGTATCAATCGAATAAACAGTATTGGAAAAGAAGGCATATGGATCCAATCTATCCCTTCCCCCAAAATATAAGATCCGAGAATTCACTTCATCATATTCAGCTGAATGAAACGATATACCAATTGGGAAATTCGAAGAAACACCAAGGATCGTTGAACTAGATCCTGACGTAGAAATATATTCATGATCATTTATAACTGCTGATGCATCTGCCCCAGCCTGGAATTGTCCTCCCGAAACCAACAGATCACCTTGGTTCAAACATACCATAGTATGTCCATGCCGCCGTCTTTGCATAGAAAATGGAAGTTCGGTGACAGCTTCATTCACAGGATCAATCAGATAAATTTTGTTTGATATTTGGGTTTCATGCGTAACATTCCCCGATACTGTTTTCCCACCAGAAACATATACTCTACCATTTTTCTGAACACATATAGCCATACCCATCAAACTTTGGTTTAGCGATGGCAAAACCTTCGACAAACCAGTTTCTGGATTTAGAATTTCGACAGTCGCTAAAGTCGAACCAGAAGGGTTTACTCCACCAACAAGCAAAATTCTACCATCAACTAAGATTGTAGAAGTAATGTAACCTTTGGCTTCTGAAATGGATCCAAAGTATTTGGGATATGGAAATCGAAACTCCAATTGTTTTCCACGAAATGAATAGTCAGTTAATTCATCTGGTTTAGCGATCGTAATTGTAAGGGGATCTCTCCATTCCGATCGAGAAGATACGGAAAACAAAACTCTTAGTTTTGATTCAGATAGTGGGAATACATCGCGTAAGATAAGGTCATTTTGGTATGGTTCTGAAATCCTAAATTCTTCTTTAGTAAAAAAACTAGCGACAGGTGCACTCAAATCCAAATCTAAGTATTCAGTTTTTACAATTGTCGGATAATCATTTGGTTTGTATCGAGTTGTGATTTGCAAATCATTGCCAAATCCTAATCCCAATGCAACAACAGCGGATCCTCCCAGGGAAGTTGTAGGATCAAATATATTTTGTTTTGGTGCTTCCACCTTACAAAATAAAATGAAAAGGAAAAAAATAAGATTAAAACCTAAGCGCATATCCCACTTTTCCGATCCGATTGATTCCCATAAACCCTTGGTTTTCCATATCCAAATCTAAAAAAACACCCGATTTTTCTTTAGGGTTGGGACCTAACAGATAAAAATCAAACACATTTGCAGTCCAA
Source organism: Leptospira bouyouniensis (assembly GCF_004769525.1). Classification (NCBI taxonomy): domain Bacteria; kingdom Pseudomonadati; phylum Spirochaetota; class Leptospiria; order Leptospirales; family Leptospiraceae; genus Leptospira; species Leptospira bouyouniensis. The sequence goes on from NZ_RQFT01000001.1 coordinate 264,199, forward strand.
AGAATTACTAAGGCAGTGAGAGCTTGTGACAAATTTGTTCGTGAATTTTCCATTTGTTGTCTGTACGGCTCAATCAAAAAATAATTAAATACAATCGTTTCCGTGATTCTTGGGTTAGGAGGAATTCCGATGGCGGATTCATATGCTTCTTTGTCTGAACGAAATTGATTGTATTGGTATCCTGTATACAAAACACCTAATGCAAAAATGGACATATATATTTTTCCTTTGTCCTCTTGCCCTCTCGCATATTGCCCCCATCCAGGAATTAAAAAAGATCGGAAAGCATAAGTTGGATTATATGGATTAAATAAGGGCGCATCAGCCAAGGATGTTTCTGGATTGATTGCATATGTTAATATTGTATCTTCTGCTTTTTCTGCGTATTCCTTTGTGTATGGTTTCTGTAATTTTTGATTTTCTTTAGTCCATTCCTTCATGGATTGAATCACATAATTGGATAACTCCGAATATGTAACCTCACCATTATAGTTTGCATCCGCCCGTCCTTCCAAACCATAAATCAAATATTTAGTGAAGATACCATGACCAGATTTTGGATCTTCAAAACTCGAATAACCGACCTTAGTTGAATAAAAAACAGATACAATTTCGGAGTCTTTAAAATTCACACCTTCTAAGTATTTTCTACCGATCTCACCTTTCCCATCCTCCGGATTGCGACAAGCATCGATAAAAAAAACAACTCTCTTTAATTTGAATTTACGAGTCATTTCCAAAATTTGTTCAACTGCTATCCCAGTCTCAAAAGGTTTTTCGGGATCTGCATCCTCAGGTAACAAAAACACTTTATCATTATAATCAACTACACCATGGCCTGAAAAATAAAATACAAATAGATCTTCTGGATTCGTTTCTTCTAATACAGATTCGAGTTGAGTCAAAATATTGTACTTTGTGGGAGTTGAATTAATAGATCCTTCTTGCACCAAGGTTTGGATACGATTGTAAGATCCATAACTAAAAAGAATTTTAGTCATTCCGAGTGCATCGTTTTTTGCCGTTTTTAAATTTGGAAGAGACAAATTCTTATATTCACTAACGCCAACAACAAACCCAAAACGTTTCCCTCCAGGGTCTGCATTTAGGTAAGCTGGTATCACCATAATTAAGAATATTAGAATTTTTGACTTCATTTATATAGATGTTTCTGCTGCCAATTCTTGTGCTTGATTTTCCAAACTTGACGTATGATCACCCATTTTTCTAGCATTTATCACAACCTTGCGATTGATTTCTTCCATCTGCTGAACAACTTTGACCATTTGTTCTTTATCTTTATCCAAAACCTTGGACTCTTGATCCAAAACTTTTGAAATTGACTCAATTAATTCAAGGGATTCCAAAACTTCACTATTAATATCTTTCTGCGAATTGATTTTGGTAGTGGCAGTTTTGATGACTTCACTAAGCAATTCATATTTCGATTGCAAAGTCTCTGTTTGATTTAAGGCTACAGAAGCAAGTTCGGTCCCTTCAAGAATATAACGGTTGGATGTTGTGATGATTTTTTTAATCTTCGTTGCATTTTCATTGGAATTTTCAGCCAATTTTGCAACTTCTTGTGCAACAACCGCAAATCCTCGACCATGTTCACCGGCCCTTGCTGCTTCTATAGAGGCATTTAAGGCAAGTAAATTGGTTCTGTCGGCAATTTCAGCCATGATATCATTTACTTCACTCACTTCTTTTTGTGATAGATTTACTGAACGTAATCTTTCTTCTAAATTACTTACCGTCCGAGAAAGAACGTTACTGCGATCCTGGAAATCACTCATATTTGAATTGAGATCGCCAACTACTTTCCCAATCTCAGTAATGGTGAGTTTTAAATTATCTGATTTTTGATTCAATAATGTAATTTGGTTGTGTTGTTTTCCTATATTATCAACTGAAGTTTGAATACTTTCGGAAAAAGATGATACAAATTCTGTAAGATCTTGAATAGATGCATCTTGCGATTCAATTTGAAGATTAAAATCATTCGTCAATTCTCGAATATTTTTCAGTGTATTAAACAACTCAGATCCAATTCTTTTTAAGTCTTGGTTAAGTATGTTTGCATTTTCTCTTTCCTTTTCTGCAAGTTTATGTTTTTCTTCTGAATCATTCTTGATTTCGTTTAATA
>NZ_RQFT01000002.1 GCF_004769525.1 Leptospira bouyouniensis
AAACCAAGAAAGGTTACCAAAAAGTATTACCCTTCTCCTGACGCATGAACGTTAACCATGTCTTGAAGTCATACCTAAATGATTACAAAAAATAACATACAAGAAGCTTACGAGAAATTAAAATATTTCTCCTTCTATGATAAGACATTCGTTCATTTAAAAGAACAAATAATCGAATTCGAAAGTAAAGATGCAAAAAAGAAACTGAGCATACTTGCGGACAATTTTAATATAAAAAAAGAAGATTATTTCCAAAACTTAATCAATAAAATACAAATACATGTAACTCCAAAAGGAATCGAATGCGAAGATGATAAATATGATTTCGTATCTGTTTTATCTGGAAACGAAAGAATAAAAATAAAATCGTTAAACTACTATATTAAAGCTCCAATAGAAATACATATTTTGAATATCTTATGGATTGGTTATTCATTAATCAAGCTACCAAACATAAACGAAAAACACATTTTCGCAAATAAGTTAGATATCAATTACGCTGGTAATCTCAAGAATGGTAAAAAAACATTTATACCATACTTTGAAAATTATCAGTCTTGGCTAAATAATGCACTTACGACAAGCGAATCTCTTGCAAAAGAAAATAAAAACTTTATAATAATAAGTCTAGATATTAAAAGATTTTATTATTCAATACGCCAGACTATTAAAGAATTATCAGGTGAACTGGAATCCAATTATGAATTCAAAAATTATCTCACCAGAATTAACGTTTCGGTTAACAAAAAATGGGATTTACTTCTCGGAATAAACCAGGATGAATCTGTATTCTCTTTGCCAATAGGTCTTTTGTCTTCAGGTATATTGGCAAACTATTATTGTAAACATATCGATGAAAAAATTCAATCAACAGCAGGAATTAGATACTATGGAAGATACGTTGACGACATCATTATAATTAAAGAAATAAGCAAAAAAACGAAATATACTAATTCTAACAAAATAATCTCAGATCACCTAGTAGATCCAAAAATACTCAGCAAAATTCCAAACAATGACAATTATGTTTTTACTGATAATCATAATTTAGAAATTCAACCTGAGAAACTAAAACTTTTTTTATTTAGTGGAAAAAGTAGCTTAAAGCAGATTGAATTAATTAAAAATGAATTATTAAAAAATTCAAGTGAAGTCAACTTAATCCCTGATATGGAAATGGTATACAAGAATCTTGACAAAATACCATTCGAAATCAAAGCAAATGATAAACGATTTAAGCTTCGCGATATTCAATCTATCGAAAACAATAAGTTTGAAGTATCGAAACTACTTTCACAAGCAATCTATATTCAAAAATATTGTGACGTAAATTTAGAGGAAAAGCAAAAATTATTTAGAAATCTTGATAAAATTTTTAAAGGGAAATATATATTAGAATATAGAAATCTTTGGTCAAAATATTTAGTATGTTTAGTAATTTTCGAACGCCAAACAGAACTTCTAAATTTTATAAACCGAACTCAAAAATTGATTTCAAGGATAGTCTTTGATTCCGAAATTGAAAAGCCTCAAGTTATCGAAAGTCTTAAAAACGAATTTATTATTTCCCTCAATCTAGCTTTATCTGGCAATTTCGAATTTCATAAAAAGATCAAACGTAGAATCCTACGGAGAAAGAGTTTTATTTCCTCCGACTCAATTTATAATATTATTACAGAGAAAACGTCCGATGAATTGCTAACAAATTACAGAAGATCATATTTTCTTGATCCAGTATATTATAGAATGGAGGGGATATTCCTATTCGAAGAATATTTCGATCAATCAATAAATCTGTATTCATATAATCTTTCGGAACGGAGAAATTTGACTTTCAGAAAAGGAGATTCTTGGTATTTATATTTCCCAAGATATATCAAATACTGGGAAATATATAATGGATTCTATCTAATTTCATTATTCAGAAATCAAACTGAAAACATCATTTACTCTACCTTAAATAGAATCTCTTTAAACTTATACTGGAAACTCAACTTTAAACGATTTTTCGATCCAACTTTTCTAGAAAATGTTCTTAAAAAGCAGTATATAAATACAAAACCAGAATTCTTCGGAGATATTATGATAAATTCCTTTGATGCAAAATTTTCCGAAAAAACAAAATCTTCACTTTATGTGGCTGTACCTAGTTTCAAAGTAACGGAAGACCACTTAAAAGTTTCTCTAAAACCAGATTATAAAATTTATTTACAGACATTTGTGCAGTTTTCAAAACTTTTAAACGAAATAAGCCAAAAGAAAGTAGATTTTCTTACATTTCCAGAGTTATCTATTCCTCATCAATTTCTAGGTGCTTTAGTTAATTTTTCAAAGGATTTCCAAACGACCGTCTCAGCAGGTTTAGAATATATAATAATAAATAATACAGTTTATAATATTTCAGTAACAATAATACCGTCGCAAAATAGTAAATTTAAGTTTGCTAATATATTTTTCAGAATTAAAAACCATTACTCTCCTGAAGAAATTAAAACCATTGAAGAAATAGAATTATTGCGACCGGTTTTAAAAAAATCTATTTACTATTTATTTAATTGGAATTCAGTTACTTTTACTCTTTTTAATTGCTTTGAACTCTCTAATATTTCACATAGATCTTTGTTTAAAGGTAGAATAGATTTGATTTTCGGAATATTACTTAATAAAGATCGATTTTATTATGATAGTATTGCGCAATCTACTGTCCGTGATTTGCATTGTTTTTTATTAAATGTCAATAGTAGCAAATATAAAGGTACTTTTTTACTCCAACCAACAAGTAGTGATTTGATGTATCTAGCAGAATTAAAAGGTGGTATTGACCCCTATTTTCTATTAGAAACGGTCAAAGTAAATGAATTAAGAAATTTTCAAATCAAATATTTGTCTGGTTATAGAGACGAGAAACCAAAATACAAGCCATTACCACCTGACTTTACGATGGATGAAAAACGAAAATAATTTGTTACGTCGGCTAACTACGACTTACCGCTTCGCTTCGGCACAAGGCCTCGCTAGTCCTTAAGTCCCATCGGGACTCTTAGTCGGGGGATCTGAGTTATTCTCACTAAATTAACTTCTAAAAATAAATATCAAATCTATGAAACATTCATTCTTAAGGCTCAGAAATATCAATATTTCCAATATTGTATTAGTTATGTTAATCTTACAATTCACAACACTCCATTCTGAAAAAAAAGAAAAGCCAATTGATTTCACACAATATGAATTGAAAGAAAATTATTACATAGATTGTCCCAAGAAAAGAGAATGTTTCAAAAATTGTGCAAACAACTATGTTGCAATGCCTGGGCACAGTTTCGATAAGTTCAATACTATTAACCAAATTAAAATAAGGGACTGCACTAGCAAATGCCAAGAAGTAATTTGTACAGCAAATCAGAATTAACCTTCTAATGTATAATTATTAATAACCTTTTATCTAAGAGGAACCATTTGCTCTTTTATTTTAAACCACTGTGGCCAACAGCACGGAAACGTTACACTTAGCAACTTCGACTTTAGGATTCTATCCCAAGCACTCCCCTACTGATCTATCAAATTTGTACCGTAGGGAAGTAGGTTCGAAGCAAACCTCATTTATTCTAGTTCGACTTGCAAAATTTTTGAGAGATTGAAACTTCATTTCAAAGATAACATGAAAGGCAAAAGCGTTAAACTTACACTCTTACTTTTGCTAACTTTGAGTATTCCCGTTTCGTTTGTTCTCTCAATAGCAGTTGGTACAACCATGAAATATGAAACAGAACTAGGTCAATTCCCTACATACATTGACCCTGCTTCCATTCCAAACGACCCGGAACAACAAAAAGTTTTTCTAAATGAAATACACGAAAGCCTCCTTTTTCAATATCATCTACTTAGAATTTGGTGGCTACCAGCATCAATTCTACTAGTAATTCTCTTTTTCAGTACTCTTAAAAAATAAAAAGCGAATCTAAAATTGATTCCATTTGTGCCAAAAGCGCACTCATGTTAATTATTATGTTTTAGGTACTAAGGCCTCACTTTTGGCAAACATTTCAACAGAATTACTCACTAGGACGGTCATCTGGTAATAAATGAATATGATAGATTTAAAAATAGGACAAGAGATTTCAAATGAACAATTAACGAAGATATTTGAAGTCGGTAATATGGGAGGAATGAGAAAAAGTTTAAAAAATAATCTTTTAGTTCTCATCTCGGATCCATACAAAGGATTTTATACAGACCGATGGGATGGAAATGTATTATATTACACGGGAACGGGTAAAATAGGTGATCAAAAATTAGAAAAACAAAATGCCGATTTAGCTGATTCAATTAGAACTGGGTTGCAAATACACTTATTTGAAGTTTTTAATCCCAAAAAATATTTCTACCATGGAAAAGTTAGATTTACTGGTGAATTATTAAAAGAAAAGCAGAAAGATATCGAAGGAAAAAATAGAGAAGTAATTATCTTTCCTTTAGAAAAAATTGAACACAACTACCTAGTAGAACTTGAATATTTAAAACATAAAGAGAATTTATCAGATTCAGAAATTAATAATAAGAGTTCAACAGAAATCAAACAACTCCTGGATAATTATAAACCAAAGCCACCTAGCAAAAGACTAATTTCATCCATTTTTTATGAAAGAAATTCGATTCTAAAAGAATACGTTAAAAGAAGGGCTGATGGTAAATGTGAACTCTGCAACTGTAATGCACCCTTCTTAGATAACAAAGGAATCCCTTTCTTAGAGGTACATCACATTATCTGGTTATCAAGAAATGGTGAGGATTCAATTGAAAATACTGTAGCACTTTGTCCAAACTGTCATAGAAAAATGCATATTCTTGAAGACAAAAATGATATGGAGAAACTTTTACGAATCTCAAAATAATTCTCAGACGGCACATAACAACGATTTTCTAAATCATTATAGGCCTATGCTATGATCAAACGAGTTTAGCATTTTTTCTTTTCTTACCTCTCTCTCCAACATCCAAACCCGCTTCTGTAACTCATGGGGCGGAGCTATACCCTCATAGTTTTTCCACTTCCAATCTTCACTCCCTTCCCCACCGCAATGACCCCCTACTACTCCTGAATGTCGCAGTCGATTCTTGGTTCAAAGAAAATCGAGTTCGATCCCAATTTTTTTCTTCGTACTATTTTCCTAAAAAAAAAATTTTTTATGCTAAAAGCTAAATGGATTCCTCTGTAATTGAAATCCATATCTCCAATGATCCCGAATGGAAACGCATATGCGAAACTCCAAGCCATTCCTTACCCTTGCGAATACGGACGGAATCAATCATATATTTACATTAATTTCTACCAATATCGATCATCCGATGAATCAGCTTTTTACATTCTGAAATGATAAAATTTTATTAAAATCTACCTTCCCCACTTCAATTTTTGATGAAAAATTGCCAATTTTCACCCAAACAGAACGAATTTTGAAGAAAACTTAAAAAAAATCCCCATTTCCCAAATTTTTTTCAATAAATATCGATAAATTGCAAAAGGAGTTCTCCGATATCCGAAAACTTTGTAAAATCTAGGTAATTATAAGTACTAGGAGAATAGATATGGAAAATCTATTAGAAACAAAAGAAGAGAGTATTCTGACTCAAGACCAAATTCAAAATGCTGTGATGATTATCCAGGCATTGCATAAAAGAAAAGATAGCTTCCAGATCCTTTTCCCTGAACTATCAGCCGAAAAACAGAATGCTCTGCACTTTATAAGTGAAGGGAAAAGCTATCGTGAGGCTGCAGTGATAATAAAAAGGAATCATACGATCATTACCCAATGGGCCAAGAATGATCCAAAATTCAAAAAGGCACTTGATGAAGTTAAAATGGAGATCCAAAAATCCATTCGCCTGAAAGAGATGCTAAGTCAGGCAGTAAATGAAATGAAAACCTCCACTTCACAAAATAATGAAGATTTGAGGACCCAAGTCATTTAATAGACTCACTCTTTTCAGATTCCCTGATTCCTTTTCAGGAGATCTATTGTAGTTGCAGCAATTGCAGCACATAATGCGCGTTTGTGTAAGTGGGGGTTTCTCCGAGTATATACTCGGAAGAACCCCGGAAATAAAAAAATCCATCTGACAAATCCCAATACTAAATGCATCAAATGCAGCAGTATGGAATCAAATTGCATAAGTTTATTATAATAATATCAATTACCGAATTTTTAAGACCCCGTTTTATGAAGTTAATAATTTGAGATTCTAAAAATTTTTTTCGTACAGCAAAAATGAAAAAAATTCCAAAAATATGCGATATCGGTTCTCCGATATTCGATTTTTTTATAGAATTTAGTCAAGGCGATCACTTGGCGACCTAAAAGCCCTCCTTTTGAAAACCCCAGAAAGTGCGATGACCCAAAGTCTTCGTGATCTGTTGTCGGACTTTCGAAGTTTTAAAAGCGGGAGGGCCGTATATGGTCGAGCTATGTCTACAGGAATTAGCGGAAGAAAGGTTTAAGAGAAACAGGATAGTCAATATCTGCGAAGGAAGATGGGATAAATTGCAAAGAGAGTACGGAAAAGAATCAATGAACATAAGGCATGTTAAACGAGTCACGAACAGAATCACTTGGAATTTTCTTAAGAAGTACAATAAGAAAAACCATGAGGTATATAGCAAGATTGGATACATGGGATATGCATTCACAATAAAGAGAGGTGATAAAGAAGCGGATATGAAGGAATTGAAAGTGGCACTTCAAAAAGCATTAAAACAAATAAATTTTGAAGTTTACGGGTATAATATTTATGGATTAGAAATACCTATCATGACCTTTGAAGGCAATGGAATCGATGGTAAATACAATCCTCACCTCCATGGTTATGTTTTAATCCCGAAAGGAGAAGTGAGAAACTTTAAAAGGATACTAAGAGTAGAACTAGCGAAATCATTGATCAATCTCCCAAAACTAAATGGTCCTAGAAGGAAGCCAAATAAGCTATGGATGCAGAAAATAAAAGGAGATGGTATCGCATACTTTGGATATTGCGGACGAGAAGAATCACCTGAACATGGACAAGAAATGGATAAACTTGATTGGGATTTGTCTTCCTTTGGATTTGTATCAGAACCAAACCACAAAAGGAGCAAACGCCTCATGAAAAGGATTTATCGCAGATTCCCTGAAACAGAACTCAATTCTGAATTATTCCATCGCGTCATTTGCATGTTACACTGGATTCATAAACGAAAGTCTATGCCTTATTATTTAAAAACTTTCATTCCTCCTTTTGAAACATTCAGTTTCCCTAAGGAACAAAAGAAAAAAAAGAAAAGTTCTAACCCATACCAAACGAAAGAACCGATTCTCAGTAGCATTCCAATTTCAGACACGAATTCCCATGATCAAATCATTTGGAACCAATGCAGCACCCCCGGAAATTCAATCCCTGTGAATTGAATCCCTCTGCTGTATTTGGTGTAAAAATTCGACAATTTCGACAAATTCGACAGTAAACGAGTCGGTTTTGTCGAATTTTAGAGATGGATTTTACTTTCTAATCGATATTAGGTGCTGAAAATGATGTACGATTCTAAATCAGAAGTGATTAAAATCCAATCGACTTTATATTCGTGTTTGATTTGAAAGACACTTCTGACTGAAGACATGTGATCACTTCCTCCGTTGAAATTTCGTTTGGTCCTCGAAATCGAAATCGGTTCCAGACGGCGCGTATATCCCCCACAGTGAGTTCAGGTATGTCTTTAATCGTTTCTTTCTCTATAAAAGTAAAAGTTTCCTTGAGTAGTGGGAAGTATTTCATTACAATCAAAACTTTATCTTCTCTCCTTAATGGTTTGAATTCCCCTTTCCATGCAAACCTTCGCATAGCCGCTGGATCAAAGTCTTTCATAAAGTTTGTTGATGCGATAAAGATTCCTTTGAAGGTTTCCATCCAGGTAAGAAACTCATTGGTTTGTGAAATTTCCCATGAACGACTCGCGAGATCTCGACTTCGAAAAAAACTATCTGCTTCATCCAAAAAGAAAATAGATTTTTTCATTTCCGCTTGTTGGAACGCACGTGCGATGAGTTTCTCTGTGACGCCAATATAAGGACTTTGTAAATCGGATCCACGTTTCTGAATTAACTCCAGATCATGTTTCTTTGCTAAATACCTAACAAATTCCGTTTATCCAGTTCCTGGTTTGCCATAAAACAATAAACATAAGGAACCCAAGTTTGATTCTTCTGAATCGTCCCATTTGTTTTGAAACTCTTCTATTAACTTCTCTAAATCCATTAGATTCGCATCTACATGTAGGATTGTAGGATCATAAGGAGTAGAAGACAAAAGTGGTTTTTGAATCTTACCTTTTGTTAAATGTGTGTGTTTGTTCATCACATCTTTTATCACAGAAAGGAACTGATCATCTGATGACTGACTGCAAATCTTTTTGGCCGCTTTGACAACCGTGGAAATCCCTCCTACTCCCGCAGGATAGGTATGTGCAAGACTTTCTATTTGTTCTAAAGACAACCTGTTTTTAACCTTTTCGATCTCCAAAATTCGATTCCAATAGTATAATCGTTGTTTCGGTTCAGCAGGAAAGAATTCGATGCTATAATCAAATCGACGAAGAACCGATTCATGGATGGTGTCAGATTCATTGGTGATGATGATGAGTTTTCCATTCATTTGGTCTAAAAATTCATTCATCCAAATTTTTTTCTCAGGTACCTTTTCGTTATGGAATCCGTTGCTTCCTCCTCCTTCATTTAGAATGTCATCGGCTTCATCAAATAACAAAACACTTTTGGATTCTTTGGAGAGAGTGGTTCCCACAATCAGTGCAGTTCTTTTTTCTTCGATATCCTCTGCTTTGTGATTGTTGATTTTATAAAGATTTCGTTTTACTTCAGAAACTAAACTCTTTGCAAATTCTGTTTTTCCGGCGCCGGGGGAACCATAAAATAAGATCTTACAAGGCCCTTCATCTTGTAACAAGGATACCAAACGAGACACATCCTTCTTGGAAAAGATAAACGAGGAAATTGGATGTGTTTCTTCATTGATTCGATTCAAATAATTCAATCCGTATGTTTCTTGTGAATCATCTGTTAGAAAATTAAAAAAAGAATCCCGAATCTCCACTGGGTCATCTTTTTCATGTAAACGAGAGATAACTCCAAATTTGATTAATTTTGTTTCCGCATGGATCATTTGAACGTATTCAGAGCGACCAAGTCCAGCTACCCTTTTTGCAATTAAATGTAAGATATTGGAATTTAAAGAACGGCTAATCCAATCATCAAAACTAGAAAACTCCATTCGAATGAATAAGAATAAAATGAATTCTATATAATTTTCTGATATACCTAGTATTTGGAAGGTATTTTGAATCTTTCGATACAATTTGGCATCGTATAAATAAAAATCCGATTTGATTCGAATGCTTTCTAATTTTAATAAACGAAAGATCTGTTTTCTACCATTTGGAAATCGCTTACAAAAAGTATTGGTATCATTTTCCAAATCTTCGGATAGATATTCTGTGCCTTGGGACAATGATAAGGTTCATCCCAATAACGAGATTTTCGACGTCGATAGTGGTCTTCATCCTCGTTATTCATTGCCCTCAATTTTTTTTCATCTGGTTTGAAGACGGTATCAACAAGTGCCTTTTTTGCATGTAAGTCATACATGTCAAAAAGTGGTTCCGTTCTATTTTTACCAAAGGAATCAAAATTGCTGATTATTTTTATGATAAAGTGATGAAGTAATTGGATGTGTTCTTTTTCTGAAGAATCAAATAGAGATTCTTTTATCTTTCGTTTGGGCATTTTCCATCTCCTTTCTATAGGGAAAGGATACAGGTTTTGAAATTCGAATTCGGAATAAGTTCTTCCGAGAAGGGGAAAAAGCTGGATTCAAAATTAACTCGTTATTAATCTATAGAAATCAGATACTATTCTATCATAAATAAAATCCATGAGTTTAATTTTGAAATGTTCATTACTGATCTTTGATTAATGTTTTTTATAGCTTGCCAGTTTATGGTTCTAAACAGATTCAACCAGGCATGTCAGAGGAGGAAACAATCGAAGTATTATACGAATTATGCAGATATTATCCTGTTTCATCAACTACCTTACTTTATAGACTCAAGAGGTAGGTAGAGCCGGAGAGAGTCTGATTGTTAAGTATTTCCGACCAGAACTTATGAGCACGAAAACAAAGTTAGTTATAGTAAGGGATGCTTGCAGAATTGGCCATATATCCTTGAAATAGAAGAGAACTTGGAAAAATCTAAGCGAATGAAGGCATCTCGGCCTCCATTCGATTGAAGTATGTTTATTCCTTTCTTGTGATTTGTAAATACCCGCTTGCTAAGATGAGTAGAGCAGATACCAAAGTCACCAAGGCAACTTTATTGAATCCTGAATCAATGATCGTATAGACCAATGAAATGGTAGAAATCACTCCCACTGCGAGTACGATCAAAGATGCCGATAAGGATTGGCTATTGTTAGGATTGATTACATTCAAAATTGTCAACGGCGGAACAGCAAAGGCACCAAGTAAAGTGAGGGCAGATAGTATTTAACCAGTGCTAATACTTGCTGTTTGGTTGAACATAGATCCCATTGCAAAACCAAATAAGACAATTGCCGATGTTGGTAAAATGATGACGGATCCAAAAATACCGCCATATAGTTTCAATGCTTTCATTCAAATTCCTCTTTAAATTTGTAGATTTGTTTTCATGTTGGAATCATTTCCAACATTTGAACAGCGTTGAATCTAGCACGATCAATATGGTTTGTTCGGAAATTCTTTTTCCGATGATACAAAACGAAGATATTTCTAAACTTCCAATTTAGACTAAGCCAAGTTCCTTACAAAATTTAATATAGGGAATGACTCTTCCACTTGCATTTGAACCGAAATCATTCTTCCCAAGGTGCACTTGATAAAACTCTGGAATTTTAGTTCTTGCTCTGAAATATTCAATATGCCGACTTAAAGTTTTATCACCTGTTTTGCATTCGACTGCAAAGATTGGAACTTTGTTTTTTAGAACGACAAAGTCAATTTCTCTTCCATCTGTATCTCGTAAATATCTGACCTCCATAGGGAAGCCTTGAGTGTCCGTAATGAAATGGCAATACTTGAGTAAATGGCTTGCGACGAGATTTTCAAAGCGAAACCCGTTTTCTTCCACTTGGGACCAATCCCACATATATAATTTTTTCAACTTCTTTACTGCCCTAATTTTCGGAGTTCCATAGGGAGCTATCGTAAAACAATAATAAAGTGAAGAAAGAGCCTCCACCCATCTTTCTACCGTAGGTTGAGAAACAGACAAATCCTCCGCTAAGCTTTTCAAGGAAAGTGGAGATCCAACTCTTGTTGGCAAAATTTCAGATAGTAACAAAAGTGAAGAGATATCTTTTATATTTTCTAAATCTCGAATATCTTCAGAAGCAACCTTAACCATACGGTCATTCTGCCAAATCCGATGTTCGTTTTCATTTTGCAAAAATAAGGGCTCTGGAAATCCTCCAAACTTCATAAGCAAATCTAAGTCGGATTGATTTGGATTTTTACCCATCTCCGTGACAGAAAATGGATGTAATCGAAAATAACGATATCTTCCGTGAAGGGAGTCTCCGCCTTTTCGAAATGTATCAAGTCTTGCTGAGCCTGTTACTATAAATCGATTATCCTCAAAATGCTTATCATATAAGCCTTTTATCAGATTTCGCCATTTGCTATATTTGTGGATTTCGTCTAAAACAATCGTTTTGCTCTGACTTAAAGGAAGTTGGTCTTTCAGAATCAAAACCTTATCGCTGTTTAGATCCCAATTCAAATAACCAGGATTTTTAATGGAAGGTGGTTTCAAGAATTGTAGCGCAAGCGTTGTTTTCCCAACTTGCCTAGGACCTCCAATAAACAACATTTTTCGATTTAATATGTCCTCTAAATGGGGGTGCAGGTACCTGAGTTTTTTCATATTAACTTTAAACTACTCATGAGTGTTTTAAAGTCAATATTAAACTACTCATTTTTATCTACCCTACCCCTTCACTCCTTCCAATGAAAACGGATTTAGAAATTGCCGTTTCCAAAGTAGGTTTTGATCGACTTGGCTAAGCTCTGCTTCCTCACAAACCGTTTTCCATTTTTTTTCAATCGTTTGAATTTGGTGTTTTACAATCTCAGTCGCTTTTTGTTTCGAAAGAAGGAACTGATTTCTCGCTTGTAAACATATTTGAATTTGGCTCCTTCTATCTTCTCCAGTGATGAGCATGGCCTGTGTTGCTTCATTACCCGATCTTGCTTGCGGGCAAATATCGTAGGCTGGAGTCAAACTGAGTACATTGCCATTCCAAAAGGCAGCATGGTTTCTTGCATGGTCATCGGTATTCCCTGAAAGAACATTGAAGACCAATCTTTTGAAAAGCTCTTCTAATGTTTCCTTGGGAGAAAGAAATCGGTGCCGGATGATTTCACAGAGTGTTTCATAACTGGCATAACGCGCTAACATCTCATCGAGTCCAAAAAGCGTGAGAGCCGATACAATTCGTTTCCTCGTCCATCCATCTTTCTTTCGGATACGATCAAATCGTTTGATGAGAAGAACATCCTTTTTGGCCGCTTTTGTAAGTTTGACATCGGCGACATCGATTCCAACTAGCTTAGCCAGGCGCATAGCAATGTATTCCGCTTTCACAACATGATAATAGTCAGCAGTCGAGGCAAACTTAGCCACATACTTAGTATCCTTCTCTTCTACTAATGCCTTTGGTCTCGCACCACCGATGGATGTCCCATGGAGGAGTGCAAAGTCTAATTCCAGATTCAATGGAATTCCTTTTTCTACCTTTTCTGATGAAGCTAACAGTTCTTCTAAGGAAATATTTGTAG
Organism: Leptospira bouyouniensis; assembly: GCF_004769525.1. Lineage (NCBI taxonomy): Bacteria > Pseudomonadati > Spirochaetota > Leptospiria > Leptospirales > Leptospiraceae > Leptospira > Leptospira bouyouniensis. Next base: position 12,916 of record NZ_RQFT01000002.1, read on the forward strand.
GTTTTCTTGGCACGTATTGTGTCGGTGATTCTTGAAAGTCAAGTGCACCGATGCGATCAGATCCTGATTCTAAAAGATATAACAATTCACTTAGATCACCCGTGTCTTTTGCTTTTGAACCAGATACTTTGTTTAGGATCACTCGCCTTCCCCATGCATCTGGAGATGCATCTCGAATGGCATTTGGCATCTTAAGATTGTTTAATAAGGGAAGTCTACCCTCTATGAGTGGTAATTCTGGTTCATAGATTGAATATAGATTCGCATTGTCTTTTGCTTTCTCTAAATAACTTCTACCATAATTGAAATAGTAGTAACCATTTTCTTCTTCGATCCTTCCACAAACAATGGGATCCACTTTCCCATCCAACCAAATCCAAACATAAGCCTCTTTAGAAGTCATCTTTCACCTTCTTAGTTTTGGTTCGAATACGTTTTGGCATTAGTGTCAATTTGTTTGAAGCAGTTTGAATGGATTGTGATAAGGAAGGACTCTCACTGGCAAAGAGTGATATTCCAAGGATGACGGCCGCTTCCAATGCCAATCCAATTGCCACTGTCATATCTCCTGATTCAATTTTTTGTAAAGTAGTCCGAGAGATTCCAATGCGTTCGGCAAGTGTTTGTTCCGACCAGGCCTTTTCTTTCCGGGCCAGCTGGATTTCTTTTCCGAGAAGTGCACCGGCTTCTTTTGCCAAACGAGAATAGGTTCTTGTGATCTTCATGATGCATTCAATTCCGATTTATTGACTATTATACTACTCATTAAATATGATTACGACCATTTTATTGGTCAAATCTGAAACATATTCCATATTTTTTAATTTCTACAAAGAAACTATCAGCTGAAACTATATGGAAATGTATTACTACACTCACCCATCCCCCACAACCACGGCTGTAATCGAATTCACAATCCTTGCCAAGTGCTTCGAAGTGGGAGATTCTCCTTCAAATAATACACGTTCTACGGCCTTTCTCGTAGCTTCTGGAAATTTGTTTAACATACCATTGTACAGATCTTTTGTACTAATCATTGAATTCTTCTGTCGAGGAGATGTTGTTTCATCCAAGGCTGGAGAGGAAAAAACCATTACGCTGGCTTGTGAATGGACAGTCGTCTCTTCTGTTAGCTTCGTACTTTCATCCAAAGCAGACCCCAAGGATAAGAAGCGTCTTCGGCCATCAAAACCTGTTTGAACTACAAAACCGCGTTTTTTCAGTCTGGAAATCATACGCGAAACTGTATCTGGTTTCAAACCCAGAAGATTCGCAAAATGTTCGTTTGATGCAAAACACTTTCCACTCGAAGTAAAACTTTCAATTTCAGAAAGAATTACCTTCTCAGCAATGGAAAGGTCCCTCCTACTCTCAATCCGAGCAGGGATCCAAATTCCTTGTCTCATATTGTCCCTTCGGTTTGCCTAGACACGCCTTCGGCCAAACCATTTAACATTCTTTTTGTGGCGGGGGATCAAGTTAGGTGAAGTGATCCGAGGTCTTTGCCTACCTCATCCGACAAATGCCTATTACCGGACAGTAAAACCTAAATCCAAACGTCAGATTTTGTCAACTACAATGAGACATAATTTGTGAGATTTCACTAGAGGGAGAAAGGTCCCCCAGGAGGGCAAACTCGAGGGGGAATCGCGTCTTTTTGGATCTTCACCTAAGACAATTCAAGGAAACAATAGAATGTGAAAAAGTACAAGAATTTTTTCTTGGTTAAGAAATATTTTAGGATATTGATTAAATTGTTATCCACACAATCCTTAATGAATTGGTCAAAATCAGGAACCGCATCACCTAGATTTGCTTTCAATAATGACCAGTTAGAGAATGCTACACACCAACGATCTCTGATAAATCCAGGATCACTTGGTGAATTTGATTTCAGAGCGGGAACTAATCTGCAGAATAAGGAAGTGGATTACTGATTCATCGTTATTCCTTTCTAGGGAAATTCATTTTTTATTCACAATAAACCTAACGCTTATTGCTATTGAATTCATATCCTCTAGGGTCGTCCACGTCGGCTTGTAACTTTCGATTGTACTTTTTCTCATATTGATCAACGAGGTCATGAAAATCTTTAGTCGTCGCTCCTTTCCATCTCTGCAACATTAGATCCTTAAGATTCGGCATTCCTAATAAGCATTGAAGATGTTTCTTTGTGAAAGGAGTATCAAAACTTCGGAAGAATGTAATATTCTTTAGATACGGAACAAGCTCACAAAATTGTTCACCAGAGAAATCAATAGGATAGTCAATTGAAAACCCGTTAATACTGGGAACAGATAAAAAACATTGTTTTATGGAGGGTTGAACTGATACTTTCGTTAGGTTTAATGATTTCTCTTTCGACTGAGAATCTTTAAAAAATAAGCATATTTGATTTACATTAATTGAATTACTATTAACATACAACGACTCTAGAGATGACCAATTACAATTTTCTGAATTGACTAAAAATTTTGGCTCCAAATTTTCACTTGCGAACAAAATCGATTTAATCATAAACGCTTGGCATAAGTCTTCTAGATAAAAGTCTTTTAAGTTACTCGTGTGGTAAAATTTAACCTGATTTACCTCCCCTTTAATTCTACCCTTCAATAATAGTATGTTTCGAGATTTTAGACTATCCTCCAAGACATTTCCTGAGATAGGCATTCCGCTATTTGATCGACAGCAGAAAAGCATAAGAAGTAAGGCAAAATTGATTATCATTTTCATATGTAGCTGTCCTACTTAATCATATCATAATGTTTAGGGAGATAATCTTTATAACTATTCGATTTATCAATTTTTCCTATACTTGACTCTAATGGATTTTCTGGGTCAAATATGGTGCCATTCATTTTTGAATTTCCAGTATCTACAACTGTGTAGGTTATTTTGCCTGTAGGATCAGGTGGATTCCGATGCAAACTAATAGTGTGTCCATCATGAACTCGCAATGTAATTGCTTGCGGTTTGTTTGTCAGCAAATCCTCTCCAAGATTCAGATATCTTCTATCTCTCTCTGCTTCAGAGAAAGGAGTATTATCAATTTTTCCTTCGTAAAACTTATTCCTTTCAAAAGTCCCCAGTCCTTGTGAATAGTAGCTCAATACTTTGCCCGTATCAACATACATATTGTCTTTATTAATCAAATTGTTATCCACACAATCCTTTATGAATTTATCGAAATCAGGAACCGCATCACCTAAATTACTATTTAAAACAGTCCAGTCAGAAAATGCCACACACCAACGATCTCTGATAAAAACAGGACTACTCTCGGAACCAGTTAAAGACGCGATCTTTTTGCGAGTTCCATAGAGGCTGTTGGACTCTTATCTTTCGTAACTTGTAGGGTCTTCTACGTCCGCCTGTAATTTTCGTTTGTATTTGAGCTCGTATTTTTTTACAAGTTCTCGAAAATCAGAAGTGCGAGCACCTTTCCAATTTTGCAACATCAAATGCTCTAATTTTGGCATTGCTAAGATGCATTGAAGATCTTTTCTGGAAAAAGGCGTATTAAAACTTCGAAAAAATGTGATTTCAGACAAGTGACTTGTCAATTCACAGAACTGTTCACCAGTGAAATTTTTAGGGTCATCGATAGCGAAACCTCGCACTCCAACTGATAAAGGAGGAAAACAATTTTTAATATCATCCTTAATCGAAATACTGGTCAGATCAAGAATTTTATTCGGAATTGGAGATTCTTTGATTAAACTGCAAATCTTAAATTGATTAATCGTTCCTTTTGAAACTGCTACTTCTTGGAGACTTTCCAAATCACAATTCTGCCAATTTTCAAAGAACAGATCGTTCACTTCATGACCTGTTATATATATTCGACTTATTTTAAATTTCGAACATATATCTGAAAGGTGAATCCCTGTTATATTGGAATCTGAAAAAATTTCGATGCTATATCCTTGAGTATTTTTAAATTTTCTTAGTTCGATCTTTCTCGTCTTAAGATCCAACTCGGTCAGAGCAACATTTCTTTCAATAGAACTACAGTAAATTGAAAAAAACGAAAACCACACTGCAAATAGAATAGAATTGTAATGTAACAATTTCGACTTCCCCATTATTTAATTAAATCATATCGTCTCGGCAAATAACTTCGATAAGCATTGTCTATTCCATCACTTCCCAATACGGAATCCAATGGATTGGAAGGATCAAATATAGTTCCATTCATTTTTGAATTGCCAGAATCTACAACCGTATAAGTAATCTGACCATTTGAATTTGGTGCATTTCTAATTAAACTAATCGTATGACCTTTTTTGTTCAAATCCTCTTTAACCCTTAATGTCAAAGAAGTCGGGTTTTCTCGAATCAAGCTATTCGCTAACTCTTGATACGCGGACCGTCTTTCACGCTCGATATTTACATTCTGATCATTATTTGCGAATGTCAATTCAGTCCTTTTAAATTCACCCAATCCGTGAGAATAATAATTAACAACTGCTTCGGTATTCACTGTCATATCACTTTTATTGATAAGATTGTTTTTAGCACAATCTTTTATGAATTGGTCAAAATCAGGAACTGCATCACCTAGATTTGCTTTCAGTAATGACCAGTTAGAGAATGCCACACACCAACGGTCTCTGATAAATCCAGGATCACTTGGTGAATTGGTATCATTTACAAATCCAAATGCAAGCTCAAAAGCTTTTGTTGAATCTTTGCTTTGGTACGCTTCCGATCCGGCCATATTTTTAAAATACTCCGCATCGCGCGGGGTTCCAATCACAAATTGGCCCGTGGATGGATTTATTGTCAGTGGTAGTTCTCGGTTGATGTAGACCGCCGGACTTGTAACTATGAGTTGCTTCGGGTCTGCTAAAATTTTTTGAAAGACATCTGTGACCACTTCAACCCCACTCCCTGGAATCTTTATCAAGGAATCAAGTGAGGAACCATATTTCTCATCAAATGCTTTTTCTAAGATTCGCATTTTTTCTGTGAGTTTTGCTAGTGCATCTTTATCTGCTTGACTTACAAGTGCAGGATCTTGGTGTAAAAGTTTCTCTTTCAATGCACGCTGTTCTTTGATAACTGCATCCAATTCCAAAGCCTTGCTTCTCAAATCGGAAGAGAACATAGATTTTAACATTGGATCTTTCGCAATTCCTAAGGCCACAGCTTGTCTTTCTTTCGATCGATAGATTTCTTCATATTTTCTGACAGCCGCCGCTTCCGTTCTTGTCATTTGTTCCTTTAGATGATTCATTTCTTTTTCCAAGCCAGCCAGTCTGAGTAAATCTTTGTTCGTAGATGAATCTAATATTTGGCTATCAAAAATGGGTTTTGTCATATCTGAATTTGTTCGACCTGCAAGTTCTATCCTCAATTGGTCAAATTCTGCTTGCTTTTCGCCTAGGGTTTTATATGCATTTGCATACGCTGAATCAACTTCTCGAAGCTGTTTTATAATTTTCTGTGGATCTGGTTTGGGAACAAGTTCAATTGATTCTTTCAGTCTGTTTGGAAGATTTTCCCGTAGTACTTGAGCCGCATAACTATCATTTAACTGTGACGTGGCTGGTTTGTCAAATACAGGAATAATCACTTTAGCATTTTCACTTCCATAGTATGATTTTAAAGGTAAATCCATATTCATAGAATTGACTGCGGAAATCATCTGTAGTCTTTCCTTTAAAGGTAATTTGTTTAATTGGCCAACAAACAAATCAATTGCACGATTTACTTCATCCAGAGTTTTTGCAGAATTTAACTTATCCTTTAAATCTGATTGCATTTGGTAGAGTTTACTGTAAATAAGGGTATTACTTTTCCTCGTTTGGTGTGTTTTAGAATCTAAACCTTTATTTGACCTGTAGTTATCTGGATCCATACATAGATCATAATAGTCACCCATAAGATCTTTTATAAATTGAGGCCTTTGGTCTCTCATTATCTGCTATATTCCCAATTTCTGTATAAGGTATTGTATTTGAATCAATTCCTTTTGCTTTTATATAAGCTTTATCTTGATTCAACTTTTGTTTATCGTGCGCTTCATTTATGTTGAGCATAGCCTTCTTGCATGCTAACGCCAGCAGGACCCATTGAGGCTATATTCACGCCATCGTATTGGACAGAACTTGTTGGATCAGAGAAAATCAAATTCAATTTTCATATAGAAATCAGGAAGTGAAAATTTCTTTTTGAATTGGGTGGAAATTACGGTTTCGAACATCCGAAGAAATTCGTCAAAACCTGCTGAATTTACATTACCGATTGATAAAACAAAAAACCTATATTTGTTAGCAGGATATTTTACTATTTTGATGAAGGTGAAGGTTTTTCATTTATTTAGAAAATTGTGGATGGAGATCCCAAACTTATCCCAGTCGACAGGAAAATATATCCTAGTTTTTAAAAGATAACCTATTGATCGAAGTTTGGCTAAATAACTCGATTTCCATATATGATTTTAAAACAAGTTCACTACCTTTCTTTCCATTTGGCAGGCTCCACACCATTCCAAACTTTTAAGAGCTCTTCGTAACGAGCTTGTTTGTCTCTTAGCCATTTGGGATTGTCCCAGTTGTTGCGATACAAGGGAGAATATTGATCTTTAGGGTGCCACACATTGTTCCATGTCCAAGGTAAAGGCTCAGGGTCCATTCTGTAGAAGACTATATCGCATGTTCCCATACCCCTCCTGTTAATATTTAACCAACTTTCAGAAAGACAAATCTGTCCATTTGGCATAAGTGTTAATTCAAAGACCAAAATTTCTTTTTCAGGTTCATCAAGAGCCTTTGAGAATATGCGGAAGTAACGACCTACTCGTTCCGTTCGTATATTGAAGAAGTAAAAATTTTGTTCTGATTCGTGACCATCAGAAGGAAAATGGTATTCGAAATGTTTACCTTTTGCGTCTTCCCAGAGTTTAAAAGATAGCGGGTACATATAAAACGCAAAAGATTTTTCGTTCAGATTATTCTTATTACTTAACAAGGATTTGTAAGTTATCTCCTCATACCATTCTCCATAGAAATCTGAATCAAAAAATAAATTATATTTATTCTTCCAATCCATACAACTCTCAAAGGAAAAAATCCCGAGAAAACTCAAAACTAAAAATAGCAGACGGATGTTGTTCATTTTGGTCTATTTTCCCAAACTTCGTTTACGTAAGATTGGCCTTCGTTTTTATATCTCTCCCAATCAAAGGAGTTAATAGGAACTTTGGTTCCATTTATACGGATTTCATAATGGATATGCGATCCACCATAAGTAGGGGTCCCAATTGGATAAGTGTCTGAATGCGTATGTCCTGTGTTTCCAACTCGAGCAATCGGCGTTGTTGGATCCACATCTACAGATGTCCCCGATGGAATGAGAAATTCTGAATTGTGGGCATAGATCGTAGATACACCATAATCGTGTGTTACCTCCACATATTTCCCATATCCACTACGGCTATCATGAACCGTTGCTTTCCCAGGGGCGACCGGATTATACGGAGATCCATAAGGAGCCGCAATATCCGCGGCAAAGTAATTTTCTTTGCCTGGTCTAGCAGAATGTCCATCCTCTGTTTCCGTTACTTTTGCCCCAGGTAGGTTGATTCCGGGAAGTATGCCTGGCTGTTTGTTAGTTGGGTCATAACCTTGTTGTGCAATTGCATTTGTAATGGTCATCGACTCTATTGTCATGGTCGGTCTTGGGACATTTGCAGTTGGATTTAAGATTAAAATGAATTCTGCAGCTCGTGCCTGCATCTCTCCTGTTCCATTTAAAAGTTGATTCTTTGCCTTATCAAACTCAGAAATTTTTTCTTTTAAACTGTTTATTTTACTTTTTAAATCATTATATTTCTCGGTCCCCTTTTCCATACCCATAAGTGCCAATTCATTCAAACGGAGCTCCTGGCGGAATGGGTTCTCGATTACTGAATCTTGCAATCGCGTTAAGGCAAGTTCTCTTGCATGATCCATTTCTTTTTTGGTGTCCTTGGTGTTGTAGTCCTGGTATTTTCCTTGGATCGAGTTGTATTCTTTGTTCAACGTTTCTAGCTTCTGAAGATCTGAGGTTAGATTCATTTGTAAAACAGTTGGATCCACTGTCGATGTAAAGAGTCCATTCCCCTTTTTGAGATCATCTATTTCCTTTTTGGTTCTGTCAATTTTTTCCTTGAGGTCTTGGATTTCTGTCCCCACTTTACCCAAGTTTTCAATAAAATCGTTATTTTTATAGGCTATCGCTTCTCTTGTTTTTACCATCTCTGGTTCATTGTCAGATACCTTGATTCCGGATAGTTTTGTTTTAAGTTCGGCGATCGCCTTTTTATCCGAGTCGGATAGGGAATATACCTCTTTCTGCACGGTGAGTTCCAGTCGCAATCGTAACAGGAACTATACTCTGACCATATGCAGGTTCCCTATCTAGTGTGATAGAACCACCATCGATCATTGTCATCTCGCTCATTGGCAGACTTTCATTTTGTTGATCATTTCCTTCTTCTGGATTTGGATCATCCCCATCTTCCTCTTCCCTCCTGGTTCTCTCCATAACAACCGTCTCACCAGAATTAGCTGTTGGTGTTCCTGAAGTTCCTCCGCTACCGTATAACAATGCAGCTCCACTGGCAATTGTCATACCTAAACTTACCGCCAAATCGATACCAGCATTCATATTGGTATCGATGTATTCTCCTATGATATTTAAAACTGAATCAATGGCATTTGGAGTGAAGTTCCGCCTTCCCTGTTACTAAAAATCATCATTCCTTGGTTTTGGCAGATTGTATAAATTTGGGTCAGGGCAATGATCCCAGAAACTCCTTATCAAATAAAATTCTGTACCTGACCTTTTATATATGCTGCTAAAATCAAGGTACACCTGCAGTGTTAGTTCATTATTAATGGCATCTATAAATTTAATAATATATTCTACTGAGTATTGAATAGAATGTTTCCCAATATATGGATCCTTAACCAAATAAGCTTTGATTTCCATTTTTTTAATATCTGCGTTCATAAGAACATCAAAATTGCAGAATGGATCTTTGTTACCGTTTTTGTTGTACTTATCGACCCAAAGATTTACTATTTTCTCTTCATGTTGACTTGGATTCAAGTTACCGTTTGCTTGGCCAATTAAGTTTAAGATTGTTGAGTCAGTTTTTTCAGCAAGGCCGCGGAAGTTTCTTTTTAAAATGTTATCCCTGATCTCTTTTGCAACCGGTAACATTTGTTTTATTGCCATTTCACGCGGGTCTAAATTATATTCCTGAAAATGGGCTTCCCCAGCTCCTACGTCTCTAACATAGAATACTCCTGGCTCTAGCTCTTCTTCCAGCGGACCTGATAACCAAGCAGGTTTTTCTTCGGAAACTGGTAATGCCTCAGATTCTAGTTTTTTACAAATCGATACGGATAGAATTAAACATGATAAGATAAGAAATTTAAATAACGTTCGCATGGTTTGCCTCATCTGCCATAACTCGCAAAAAATACTCTGGATTGATAACATATCGACCATCTTTACCTTTTTCAACCACATAGTCATTTCATAAGAGTTTTTCCACAACCAAGTTCCCATATTCAGAAACAATTCCAGTTATGCGGGACAAATTGCTCATTTTGGGAATTTTGTAGGTTTAAAGACGAGTATATTCAAATGAGTTGTGACAATCTTTATGGATTGTCAATATGATAACCTGCAGGGAAACTTTTCTTACAATCTTTCTTAAAGAAAAGATTTCCGAGAATATCGACACTTCGATAAACTCAGTGTCAATGGCTCATGGTAATTCCAGTTTTAAAAATAAGTCATGATCAATACGGCGGCCAAAATTCACCTTCTTGTTTTAAGAGTGCACCATAAATAAAGCCTTCCTTCCCATCAAACATTCGGACTCGAACCCAAGGTGCTACTTGGAAGGAAATCTTTTCAATGTTCCCAACATCTTCGAGTACCTCCAACGTATCATCGGTATTATACTTAGCCAGAATTTCACTCTTTCGAGTTGGCTTGCTCCGCAAGATAGTATTGGGTTTTCGAATAAGATACTCTCCCTTCCTTAAATATGGGATAAAATCAAAACATTCGTTCCCACAAGTATATTTTTTTTCTGTCACATTTGGATTTTCTTGTTCTATAATTTGGTTTCCTTCAAAACTGAAAAATTTGCCACACTCATATACAAGATCATTCACTTTATATTGTTTTTCGAGTTCTAGCCCATCATTGTAATTTTGATAACAATACAGTTCTCCTTTATCTAATATTCCAGCCTTAAATATTAGTTTTTTTGACGCTCCACAAGGTACATATTGCCATCCAGGTGCATTATCTGAATATTTATCTGTGTAATATCCATATTCATAACAATGGTTTGTTGATGTTATATAGCGAATTTTCTGAAGATCAATTGCTATCGTAAGTAATTTTTTAATTTTTGATTTGATGTGATTTAATTCTAATTGGATGAACCAATAATCTGTTCCTTTGTATTTAGTTTCAATACTCACTTTCATACCGTTGAAATCAAAAAAGCAATATTCATTGCCTTTCTTGATTGTAATTTCGGGTTTTCCAATTAATCCAAAATATTGATAAAAATGATAACAAGGCTGGTCAATTTTACTTTCGATAAAGGACAAGTCGTAAAGACTTGGCATTCTTTTTAGTAAGAGAATATCAGATTCTGATTTGTATTTTGACTCATTTCGTTTTATATCTATTGATTCTTTGCATGTTAATACAGAGAAACAGAAAAAAAATAGAATGTTTGAATACTTATTCATCGAGTAACCTAATGTCAATATGGTTATGGTGATTATCGGCAAACTTTACTATAATGTTCGTTTGATTGAAGCAATCATTACGGGTCACTTAGTGTTTTACCCTCTTTCTTTAATCTCTCGTACATTTCGTTTTCTTTTTCCATATACCGTTTGCCGGCTTCAGACTCTTCTTTTAGTCGTAATTGATATTGTTTAATAGAATCATCATAGAGTTCAGGAAGTTCGTTCATGCAGTATTCCATAGTATTGTATCGTTTGCTGTTCTCATTATCATGTGGAAAGATTAGCACGGAATAACGTGCTCACCGTTTAAAAAATTTATCATCCCCCCCCCCGTACTGTCAAAAGCATAGTAATCGTCATTAGTTGCCTTTTCCTCAATGGTTTCTCTGTTAGAGGAGATGTAGATATATTTCTTTTCATCTGTTTTTCTTGGGGACTTTCCTACGAAGATAAAAATCCTACCACCATTCTTGGCCTGCAAATACAAATATCTATCATCTTCAAGTAACGGTATGTCGATAATGGGTTTTTTCAATACATTTTGTTCATTGTAAAATGCTGCTCTAAGCTTTTTATTTAGAAAATCGATTTCTAAACAATACTTCGGATCAATCCGTAATTCTTCTTCGGTAAAGGATACGTTTGCCACTTCTGCAATGGTATGACCAACTTCATAAATAGTTGGCCGGTATACCTCTAAAGTTAACCATTGATATTTCTGACAACCTAATAAGAAAAATAATGCGGAATAAATCCGAAAAGAACTAATATTATTTTTTTGTATGTTTTCATCATCTTGCTTTTACATCCATAGTGAATAAAATTTATATATTAATTTTTTTTATACTTATTCTCTCCACCATGGTTTACTTCCAACCAATCTTGGCCTCGCCTCCGTAGGAAATGGGGAACTTTGATAGGAAAAGAAATGATTTGAAAAAAGTTTGACTACTAAAATTAATATCTTAATTCACCTGGAACTTTGATAAGAGCACCAAATACATAGCCTTCGATTCCAGATTGGGTTGATACTTTTACCCAAGGTGCTATGTTTTCCTCTATTTCTTCTATAATTCCAGTGTCTTCTAACAATTTTAGAACTTGCCCTTTTTTGAGAGTACTAATAATTTTTGATGATGTGCTTGGTTCCTCTCGGAGAAAGACTCTTTCTCTAAATACTTCATATTCACCAATATCTAGAAACGGAATCATATCATAGCAACGATAACTACATTCAGAGACGTCATTTTTGGGCTTCAATAAATATCCATCTTGAAAAACATATGTCTTTTCTCGACAATTTTCTGTAACTTGCTTTTTAACATTGAAATCCCAACAGACTTCACTTGCATCATACATTCCTATCGATAAGGTACGGCCGCAATCGTACAATCCCCGTTTAATTTTTTCCGTTTGATAGAACATAGCATCTTCTTCGCAGTTGTTTGTTTCGTTGTAGCCAAATTTATTTGAATTGTATTTTTTTATTTTCTTTTTATATGAAAAAGAGATTATTTCTCCTTTGGCTTTTCTAGGAATAGTTACCTTAAATTTGCGAAATTCGATTTCTTTATCGAAATAATCTTCAGGTTTTCCATCAATTTTCATTTTCTTGAAAAACAATTCTGACACATTAATTTTTTGATCTGTTAATTCACTGTAATGAGGTGATAATCTTTTAAGAAATTTCATATCCTTAGCAAAAACAGTACTAATATGCAAATTTAGAAGAATTAGTAATATATAATAGATTTTTTTCATTTTTTAACTATTCTAAAGTGAATATGGTGGCTATCTTCTCCAATACCATAATGACTCAAATGAGTTGTGACAATCTTTATGGATTGTCAATATGATAACCTGCAGGGAAATTTTCCTTGCAATCTAAAAATGCAGAGTTCGCGATTAATATATAATTTAATTCCAAAACTCCTTTGGTTTTTTCAGGAAAATTCCAAATACATATCCTTCAATGCCTGATTTGGTTTTAATTTTTACCCAAGGCGCTATGTTTTCATCTATTTCTTCAATCGGACCCGTATTTTCTATCACTTCAATCTCTTCGTCTAATTTCAATTTTCCTATCAATTCACTATTTCGATTTGGTTCTTTTCTAAGATTAACTTCAGATTTTCTAACTATATAGATTCCTGAGTTTAGATACGGAATGAACTCATAACATTTACGGGGACATGTATTGCGATCACTCGGAAATGATTTTTGTTGAGTTTTAAAATCAAAACTTGCACGATCCCTACAATCATCAACTTGGTATTGGTTTTTTACATCCCAACAAACTTCATTTACAGTTTGCAAATCTGCATTGAAACTAAGCTCTCGACCGCATTGGAAATTTCCTAATTTTGCAGGTACATTCGTTTGCACTGGTGAATATACAGATGAAAATTCATAACAATCATTTGACTCGGTATATGAATTATTTTTATGATTGATTTCAAAAGATTTTATTTTTTTGGAAGGTGGAAAATAAAAAGTTACCTGAGTGCTACGAATTTTTCCTTCAGAATTATATAACCTAACAGTGAAATCTAAATTTTTATACTTTCCTTTTGCTATTTTTCGAATTTCCGTCTTTTTATCTTTCTCTATTATTTCACTTTCTTTTTTTACATGGAACCTCTCGAAAAAATAGTCGATTTGATTGTCAGAATCGATGACAAAGTCCTTATATCTAGGTATTCGTTCGACAATATATTCTAAATTTTTCGGAATGGTTTTTTCTATTCTTTCTAAGCAAGACAAATGGATTGAAAACAATCCAAAAAGTAAAAGTAGAAACTTAATCATGAAATTCAATTTTTCTTTCTTAATTGGAAATGTAAATGATCAGCGTGTGGCTTTTCCATATCTACGTATATTTCCGTACCTGAAAAATATTCCTTTACCGCTTTATCTTCGATATGAACAACAAGCTCATATCCAGGAGGTACACTTTCTGCCATTATTTTGATTAAATCTTTAACTTTCTCCCTATCGTAATTTGAGGATTCGCTTACATTTATAGCACGATCACCGTCAGAGCCAGGAAATGCAATATCTATTGCAGAAGCGTAATGGTGGTGTCCTTTTGGATCAAGTGAGGTATCTAGCGGACTCACATATGGTGAATTACCCACTCCTGGCATGCTCAAATCATTAATCCTCAAAGGAACAACTGGTTGAATACCATTTTTTATTTGGTATTCTCTCCATTTTAAAGCACTATTAACAAAGAGCTCAGCAGTTTCTCGATTTGTAAATTGATGTATATTGTCTGCATCGTGAAAAGAATATACAGTCCATAAAGTATTTCCATTTGCGTCCTTTCCTTCTTTTAGTATATTATAGCGTACGTTAGAATCAACTCCTACTCCTTTCGCCTTATCAATTTGAATATCTGAACTATGGTAGTTTGGATGTAGTTTATTATGTTCGTTCATGGAATCCACTCTATCCTCCAAATCTTTGCGATCCAGATCAATATTATATTCTCTAAAACCTGTCACAGTTCCAATCATTACATCTCGGCCTCCAGGTGGAATTTCTCCCGCTGCTTCTATCATAGTAACGTTTTGCACATTTGGCACCAACGGTGCAAAAGTAGATTTAGGCTTATAATTATCTGGAATTTTTCCATTCTCATAATCTTTTTTCAATGTCGCATATGATTTTATATCTTTATATAACGATTGAGTATAACCTCTAAGATAATTTTTATCAGCAGGAGAAAGATTGCTATCTTTTAACAGTTCTTCTAAATATACCTTAGCTGGTATTGTACTGCCATCCTTACCAAAAAATCTATCTAATACTTTTGTTTTCATCTCTTGATAATCTTCCGACTTGGGTTCTTTAGGTGGAGGTAATTTTTCTCCTGGCTTTGGTTTTTCCTGTGTATCAACTACTCTATCTTTAGTATTTCCAGAAGAAACAGGATATCCAACAGCAGGTATAAACATTATCCGTTTAAGAAAATTTACGATCCCACTCCCGGCATTCGATTGTGCTGTAGGTGAAGTATACCCTTCTTGGTTTAATATCTTACCTAGTTCATTCAGTAGGTCAGGACTAAGTCCTAAATTAGGTAGATCCCAATTGAGATTCACTCCATCGAGCAGTTTTGAGACCCTATTTCCACCATCGGATGTTGAGGTCGATTCATCTTCTCGCCTTCGAAAATTTCTTAAACTCTCTACTAACGATCCTAAATTCGTAGGTATTCGATTCCCTCCACCTAAGCTTCCAAATTGGGTTAATAATCCTATACCTGTTGCGATTCCTCCTCCAACTGCTAATATTCCTGATAAATTTGGTGATATGTAATCTCCTATTTCACTTAAGAGATTACTGATCACTCCTTCATCCTGAGGTAGTCCATCCAACGCATTCTGGATATCATCATCGCTCATGTTCGCGATATCTGCTGGTGTAAAATCACCACTCGCGAGTAACTTTGCCTTATTTTGATCATTTTGTGTTTGGTCCTGAGCCGCATTGATGTTTTGTTCGGCGAAGTTGATTTCGTCCATTTGGAATCCATCTGGTCCATTCGTTGCGATACTCACACCTGTTAACTCTGCTGAGGTAGAAAGTCCATCCCGATTGACGGTGGAGGTTAGCCCTATCGTGGAGTTTGGATTCGTGTAACCCACACTTGCTGACAGACCCGTTCCTGCCATATCATACATCAAGGAAAAGTTCCAATCTCGCCGTGGACCTTCCCCTGTTGGGTTATAGTTAAATCCGATATTGGCTGCTCCATTGGTTGTATAGTCTCCTGCTAATTGGACTCCATGTCCTATTGAATACGATCCTTGTAATGTTGTATTTCCTTCTTTGGAAAATGCTATACTGACATTGCTTGTGGTATTTCCAAGCCCGATAGACCCACCCCAACCGTTTTCCGGGTGATAGGTGACACCTATACCAGGCGTGATGCCTTCGAGCATTCCTGATTGGAAAGGACCAGCTAATTTGGTGATCCCACCAATCAGTCCGTTGGCGATACCTGCTAAAATTCCTTCTGGCCCATTTTTCGAGCCTGCAGCTCCAAAAAATCAATCTCGCTCGACACTGGCCCACAAAACAAAAAATTGAATGTAGAAAATACAATATTAGCATCTAACAAATGAACCATGGATAACGACCTCCCTCTCTCTTCTACTTTTGTGATTGTTATTTCATGGATTCCTTTTTTGGAAATTTGAACAGGAGGACAAACGACTTTGTTTCGATCAATGTACTCACAAGTATCCTTCGAGTATAGATCGGACGGATGGTTTGGATCATAGACTTCTTTGAATCGAAAGCCGTGATAAATTGTTACTTCACTTTTCCTACAGTTAAAGAATGACATTTCACTGTATCTAAGTTTCGAAATGGCAAAATACTCACCAATGATTAAGGTGACCGCAAAGGAAGGATTGGTAGGTTGAAGGTTCGAATAATGCTTGAAATGATCTTCTCCCGAACAATTGTAATCCCCATGGCATTTCGTTAGATCTTTGAAAATTTTTGTCTCGATCACAACGACGCCCTCATTTAGGTTATGATTGAAACGAAGATAGCCATAGTCGGAACTGTTTAAAACTTCAACTTCATTCTCTTTATACGCAGGAGAGGAACATTGGAGGATGGATAATGATAATAGGAATAAAGGGAATAAATTGCCTTTGTATATGTTCAACACTAAAAACATTCCTTTACTTTTTGTCGTTCTTCATCGAAAATTCCATATCCCAAATGTCGAATGATTTAGTGCATAAATCTGCTTCTTTTATGCATTCTATCGATTTATTTACTAAGCCTATACTTTAGTAAATAAATTGTCTAATTCATCTACTAGTAATCTAATTTTCCTTTTTCATCGACAACCTGTGATTTTCTTCCATCATTCGTATATATAATTCCTTTTATTAATTCATCCCTCTCGAAAGTTCCTTCTGATCTCAATTTACCGTTTTCGTGGTAAACTTTCCCCTTTCCATTTAGCTCTCCATTTTCGTAAGTGCCTTCAGATTTTAGCATTCCATTGTAGTAATATTCTTTACCTTTACCATTTAGTACATCATTTTCTAAAGTTCCTTCGACTTCAAGGTTACCGTTGTCATAATATTTTTTCCCTTTGAACACTTTACCATCGTAAGTTCCTTCAGATTTTAGTATTCCTTTATAATAATTTCTCTCAAACCTGATACCACGCTCATACTTAACGATGCCGTGGGATACTAGATAGCCTTTATCGTCGTAGCCATTCCACCTGTCATTTGTTAACTCTCCCTCTTCAAATGTGCCCTCGGCTTCAAGTTTGCTGCTTTTAAAATCATATTTTCTCCCTTTTCCATTAAGCTCTCCATTCTTGAAAATGCCTTCAGCTTCAAGTTTACCGTTGTCAAAATAATATTTTTTCCCTTTTCCGTTTAACTTATCTTCTTTGAAAGTGCCTTCAGCCCAAAGATTTTCTTCTTCAAGGATTTTTTTTCCACTCCTTGAAAAGTTTCTTCCGCCCGTGGGTTCGTATTCAGAAAAAAGCATATAAGAATTAAAAATATAATCTTGGTTTTAGTCATTGCTCGAAGTCCTCTAAAATACAAAAACTAATAAATTGTTATACGAAAAGTCAAGATTATTAAATCAATAGCTTTTTGGAAATTATGCGATTTCGCGGTGCAGGTAAAGAACTCTTCGAATCGATTATGAAAAACTACCAACATGTAACCGAAGAAGCCCCCTACTCTGCTTGGGATCTCTGCTTCTTACAAAATCAATTCATCGCGGAATAAACTTTTCCGAAATCGAAAGGAAATTGGATGAGAATGTAAGGTTTGAAAGAACCGGTGCAAATGGATATTGGCACAAAAATTCAGACATCGATTCCCCAATTACAAATGAAAGATCATGAAATTAGGCTTACGTAATCGTAGCCAAAGGAGAACCCAATGAGCCAAACGATCATTACAAAAAATTTAGAGGATTATACAAAATTTCGAGTACAATCAGGATTAGAAATTCTAATCAATCGAATTCATCCAAACGCAATCGAAGAAGCCGCTAAGTTCCATCACGAAAACACGTTTTCAAATCATTTCCAGACGTATTATATGGAAATTCTTAAGAACGAAACCTTGTTTCTGAACCAAAAAAACTATTTCTCAGTATTTAAATCGAAATACGGTCTGCAAGGATTCGATACGTACCATTTGCAATCTTTAGAAGATTCAAAAGAAGAGATCTTAACTCTATTACAAACTGGGGATTTGATCACACAATATCAAAAGTATTTTTGGAAACAAAAAATCAAACACAAGGAAGATTACATAGAAAAAGATCTGAATTCATTTTTTACAAAGTTTGTTCATACTTTCTATCCTGATTCCTTTCCTGCACTGGAAAATCCAATTAAAATACTTCTTGGATTTGAAAAAGAAAGTTTCCTGTTTGCATTCTTCTGTATTGCTACCCTTTATCAAAGGTTTATCTTTGAATGCCCAAACCAGATGCAATTGTTAAGAGAAATATTCAAACAAGAAACTCAATCTTTCAATGAGAGAACCAATGCCTATTCCGATTTTAAATTATTAGATTTAATCCTTTGGAAGATTGCGAATTTGGATTCTAATTCGTAGGTTAAAAGTATCTTATTGATTGTTTTCAAGAAGAACTCATTGTTCCTAATCAGATGGCAATCCTCCCCTACTCCATCCATTGTCACCCATGTGGGTAGTTTGGTGTTAACTATGTGACTTGTAGATACTGAGGAACAAACAGAAAGAGACATAATTCGGGATGGTCATCAGCTATCAGAAACTTACAGCTAATTAAAATTCCTCAACATGTCAGGAAAGAACAACCACTACTTTGAAATTCGATTTTGTTAATCTTTCTTCTCTATACATTGACCATTTTTTCGATGGCTTGAAATAGTTTGGTTTGTTCAGCTTTCGTTAGTTTGGAATGTAAAAATGGAAACTTCTTCACAAACTGAGATTTGATGTCCACTTTTGGTTTTTGTTTGGGTGTGGCCTTTCGTTTGTTTGCTAAGTTTTTTAGAGCTTGTTTAAACTCGGTTGGCCCAGGATTCGATTGCTTTGCACCTTGTGCGAGACGCAAGGCTTCTCTGTAAACGGCCTTGTAACGTTTGAGTTGAGGAACAGAGATTCCATGTGTTTTGGAAATCTCGGCAAGAGTTTTGCTGTCCTTTGACGATAAATCTCCGCCACGATTGTCTTTTTGGAATGTGTCGGGAAAAAGATTCACTAAGATGTAGATGACTTGGGCCGGGTCTTTGATTTGCCGTCTGTCAAAGTTGTCGGACAACATCAAAACTTCTAATTCGCGAAGTGTGATTTTTCCTTCGATATAACGAACTGGTGCTTCTGTGATGCCGAGTTCCTTTAGGGCTTTTTTACGGCGGTGGCCTGTGATGAGAGTGTTTGGTTTTAAAGAAAATCCAACGGCGTTTGCTCTTGGACCAAATACGATGAGAGGATCATGGATTCCCCCTTTTTTGATTCGGTCGACAAAACGTGACCAAGCCAATTCATCTTCTTTTTTGGATTTATCCCAATAGTCAAAAAACTTGATATTATCGGGATGATCGAGAAGTTCCGAAACATTGGCATTTCGAACAGGACTCAGTTCCCAGTTTTTGTTTGTTTGCTTTTGGAGTGAAAAGGATTCTTTGTTGGATACTAAAATGTTTTGTCCAAGGGACTCGAACATGGCAGACTTTTTTGTTTTTGCACTCATAAAGAAATCACCTCACTTGCTAAGGAACTAAATTCTTGTTCGGATTTGGATCCTGATTTGAGAAGATTGCCTTTCATAATTGATGACTGCACAGCGGCCGATCTTGTGATAAACGATTTTGTGTATTTAAATTTCCCTTCTTTTAGGATGTCGACTACATCATCTTTAGTTTTGTCGGAAACCATGGAAGGAACGGCAATGTGTTTCGGAGTTTTTAACCCGGATCGACCAATGAGTTCTACTTGTTTTTTGGCTTTGAGAAGGCCAGACAAACTCCAACGATCATACGTGAGTGGAGAGAGAACAATGTCGGCGGCATAGAGTCCAATTTTGAATTCATATACTGGAGATGGTGGAGTGTCGATGATGACATAGTCAAAAGGCAAAGCAGAAATTTCCTTTTTGGAACGAAGGAGTAAACCCGGATCATTTTGAGTTTCGGATCCCAAATCTTGTAAATCCGGAGAGCAAGGTATCACCGTGATCCCTTGAGACTGAAACATACATTCTTTTAGTTGTCTACGATCGGAAAAGGCTTGGTAAGCATTTTTTTTATCAATTTCTTCGATGGAAAGATCACGAAGGAAAAAGTCAGTAAGGGAATATGACTGAGGGTCCAAGTCGATCACTAAAACCTTTTTCTTCAATTGGCTGATTGCCAATGCCAAAAAAATAGAAATTGTGCTTTTGGAAACGCCACCTTTCAAACTTGCCGAAGTGATAATTTTCATTGAGAACCAACTTAGAATGAAATCGGAATAAATTCAAATTTTAATTCTTCGGGAGAGCAAAAAACCAAAGGATCACGTTGATACCTTGGTAGAATACGAGGAACGCCGCCATTCATCTTTCTATTCAAAGTAACCTATGTTTTGGGATTGTAAGATTTTTTACCCAAGTTTAACTTGCAAAACCATGAAATTGCGAGTGCTGATTTTCCTGTTTGCAATCCATATCTCAATTCTGTTAAACTGCAGAAATAATAGCGAAGAAAAATGCAAAGACGATTCAAAAACACGATTCCGAGATTTTTGTATTGGTGGTTTGATTACGAATCCAATTGTAAATCCTGATGGAAGTAGCCTAGACCAAATCTACACGGAATGCCTTTACAATGCTTATAAACTCGAACAATGCAATAAAAAATCTGGAAACATAGACATTTACTCAATTGTTCATTGACCAATGCTAATGACAATTCTCTAGATTCAGCGAAAGAACATTTCCATGAAAGAAGAAAAGAAAGCCGTAACTTTAAACAAATGAAAAAAAACCGGAGAACAACTAATGAAACAATGCATCCTTCTTCCATTACTCGTTTTTCTATTCCCACTTGCCGTATTTTCAGACAAACAGAAAGGAAATGGGCCAATTGATTTTTCCAAGGAAGCACCGGTTCATCCGTTTTACGAATCATACGGTGGGAATGGCAACATGAAATGCAAAGAGAAACAAGATTGTATGTCAAATTGTACAAGTTCGGTGTATGTGTATACGAACCGGGGGAAATCTCTGGAGTCGGCACGCCAAGGTTGTATTGCAGATTGCAATCGGATTGTTTGTTTGCCAGAGAATAAAAAGTAATCCATTGCGAGATCACGTAATCGATCCTAATAAAAAAATACTTCCAGCTGGAACATTTTTAGGAGCCCTTCCTAAAAAAATTGGAGATACTTCAGGACCATATTTGCATTTACATTCTTTTGAGGCAGATGGAAAAAAATGATGGAAATAAGCAAATGAAAAGAAAGGATTTTTACTACCTTTGGGTTGGAGATAAGAAATGAAGACATTTTGCAAGTTCTTAGTTATTCTTTTGGCAATAGTTTCTTGTTCGGAAAATGAGAAACCAGTTAGTAATACTACCTTACCAAATGGAAAACAACAAGTTAATGTAGATAAAGAACTTGGCGATGGTAAGTCTTACAAAGAGTTTCTTCTGAGTATTGAAAATAATGACTGTAAAGCAATTCAAGATAATTTAGATGATATCGTTTATTTTGGTATAAGCGATATACGTGATACTAGCTCTATTTTTAAACGAACTAATGGATATCTAGAAGATAGAAATAATTTCTCTATTTGTGATTTATTTTTCAATTCGTCTATAATGCAAAAAAGAGTTAGCCTTTTGTTGCCTGACAATAATATTATAAAATCTTTAATTTCACCTCGAGAGTGGCTTACTAAATCAAAGAAAATTCGATTCATAGCAATGGAAAAAGTTGGTGAGGTCGATATTGCATTTTTTGGAGGAAGATATTCTAATCCAGAAGAACCGTTTAATGATTCAAGGGATCTTGACATTTGGTTTCGTTGTCCGGAAGGATTTCAAAAAAAATGCTATCTATATTCTTATACAGCATATTGAATTCAATAAGCTGTATTGTAATTATTTTCAATTCTCTATGTCGTATTCTATTACAACCCCGCGCAAGCGATAGAAGCTGAAATCCTTCCCGATAGGAAAGATTGGTGCCGGATAGTGCGGTCACATCGACAATCCATTCTAGTATGACTAACTAATGTGAGGTGCCAATCTTACTCAGTGACTCAATTAACGGCCGCAAACGAACTAGGCTTACCGACGTTTTTAACAAAAAAATGCTTGTACTGTTTTGGTACTTCGGTTAGTGTAGTTGGTAAGTAATCCTTAATCGGGTTAAGTCAAACGCCCTGGAAGGTGTGGTAGCCAACCAGGGCAAATTTCTCCTCCTAAACCAAATCACATTTCCACCACCTCCGAACTTTCGGTTGGGTCACAGTGAAAATTCCAGATTTATGTCTCTTTTACTTATTGACAGTTTATCGACGTCGGTACATTTAGGGATCGTTCGGTGGACACTGCCGGACACGGCTCTACCACATAGCCGTTTTGACTTAACTCGGAATTCCTAAAAAAAGTTCCGACGGAACGTTCGAAAGAACTTTCCCATCTCTCGATTTTACTTGGACCGAAGGTTTGTCTCATTTTGAAAAACCAATGGCAAGTAGAGTAGGGGAGGTATGCGTTCGATGAATGCATTGGCATATAAACGACCAGATGCTCGTAGCCGGAGTCAGTGTTCATTTGGAAGAAGGAACCTAAAAATGAAAACCAACCGAACAGGAATTTGGATTCCCAGGGAGATTGAATGCCTTGTGGATTTGAGTGTTTCTGAAAAGTATCTGCTTTCAGAAATTCGATCGTTAACATTGGCAAAAGGGTGTTTTGCATCGAACACCTACTTTGCGAAACTGCTTGGGAAAAAACCCGATACCATCTCTCGCATGATTTCTAAACTTCGAAAACGAAACTATATCGCACAACTTTCCTTCGATGGAAGGAGACGTGAGTTGTCATACTGCTTAGGAATCGTATCCGAACCGGCAGTGGAAACAAAACCAAGTGCTCCCTTACAAAAATCCAAGGCAGATACGGAAGTTTCAGCAGTTCCTTTTGTACTTAGTACAACAAAAGTACATAACATAAGTACAAAGAATCCTTTGGATGTTTGGAAAGAGTTTTTGCATTGGGCAAACCAATTGGCACCATCGACTCGCATTCGGATCCAGTCGGCCCCTGGACCAGAGAGTTTGGCAAAACAAGATCGGATCTTTTGGGAAAATTTTACATTGAGACCTCGGCCTATGTTTGGGAGTTAGGTGGGGTAGGGGATTTGGTAGACAAGAAAGTTCTTTTTAAAGCGTGTGGTTACTTTTCAAATAGAAGTTTTTTTTATATGAGAGACAAAATTGAAATATCTAAATACCTTGCGTTGGTTTTAGTTTTGCTGAAATGCCAAACTTCTTGGAAAGAAGGGAAAGCTCCCGTCATTTTGGCACAATTTCAAGAATTTCAACCTGGCCTTTTCTATTACGTAAATGAGAACGATTCATTCCTTAGTCCCTACCAAAATGAAGCATATACTGTAAAACGATATATGCGAGAGAAAATACATCCTGTTGTAAAAGACTTTTTAAATGCGAATCTTGCAGGAGATATTGAAAAATTATCAAATTATATCGGTGAAGCGACCATCGAAGATTTCTCCAGATACTGCAAACAAAATCAAGTGATGCTTCCAAGTAAGGCTGAATACAGAAAATTGTTATTCAATGATTTAAAATTGCGGACATACTCTTGTGGTATATCAAGTTATTTTGGGTTATACTATCTTTTCAATGTCAAAGAAAAGGATGTATTCTTTTTTGATAGAAGGCATTACTTTCTCGTTTGGTTGTATCCTCGATACAAATTCAGAAGAGATAACAAAGGATCCTGGGAATCTCCTCCATCATTTGATGAGTTGGAGCATGGTTCCACTTTTGCAGTGTATTACATGAAAGAACCAACAGATATTGTTAATAGGTATCTTTTTGAAT
This sequence comes from Leptospira bouyouniensis, assembly GCF_004769525.1. Taxonomy (NCBI): domain Bacteria; kingdom Pseudomonadati; phylum Spirochaetota; class Leptospiria; order Leptospirales; family Leptospiraceae; genus Leptospira; species Leptospira bouyouniensis. The sequence goes on from NZ_RQFT01000002.1 coordinate 36,804, forward strand.
TTCACCCAGATACAAAAAAATATGAATTATTTAAATACTATCCTGGATTTGCAGAAAACTTTGTAGATAGATATCGAGATGTTGATTGATTCGCAGCAGTTCAAATGGGAACTTTCAAATTGTAATCCAGTATCATGAAACCCAATTTTCTAATTTCAGGGAATTGATTCTTGAAAATTCTTTTTCATTATTTGTGACAAGAATACCATTATGATTTAGAACAATTGATGCGATAATGAGGTCGTTTGGTCCAATTGGAATTCCTTTCAATTCTAGGTTGGAACGAATTTCAGCATAGATTTCAGAATCTATATCATTAAACCCGATGATCTCAAAAGGATCTAAGAAATCTAAGACTATATTTCTATTGTTCTTTGGATTTTTGCTTTTTAATGCACCTAGAAGAAGTTCTGCTTTAACGATAGATGGAATTTTAATTCTGTTCGGGTTCAGTTTTCTTATGTTATTTTCAATATTTTGATTTTTTCCTTTTAGGAAATAAATGCAAATATTTGTATCTAAAAAGTAATTCAAAAGGCATCTCTTGGGCTATCATTTTTAAAATGTAAAGGACCAGGCTTTTGAAAAGAATCATCCTCTATGGAACCATATAATTGAAAAAAATGATCAGGCCATTTTTTTTCGAAGGAATTTTGCAATTTCCCTTTTACCCACTGTGATATCGAAACTTTTTCTTTTTTGGCAGCTAATTCAATTTTTTTGAGTGTATCTTGATCCAAATATAATGACAACTGTGGCATGCTTTGTATCCTCCGCAATTCTACTGGCAAGTATACCTGCAAGTATACGATTTGTCAATCTCGTTTCCTGTTCTTTTGTCCAATCCAAATCCATTTCGGAAAAAGTTTTTCCACCCTTTGTCACATACGTATAGTAATCTAAGATCATGAAAGAATTAATCATTGGAATTACTAGTTCGCGAGATGGATTTACGGAAAAACAAAAAGAAGCTTTTCTCTCGCTTCTTTCCCAATATGAAGTGGTAGAAGTCCATCATGGAGATTGTGTTGGTGTGGATGAAGGAATCCACCAAACTCTTTTAGATGGGAAAAAAGAAACTCCAAAGATCATCCGCATTCACATTCATCCTCCTACCGATCTCAAACAACGGGCATTTTGCCAAAAGAAATACGAAACAAAAGATGTGTTAGTCCACAGTTATGCCAAGGAAGAGTATCTGAAGCGAAACCAAGCAATCGTTATGGCGACGAATGAACTTTGGGCATTCCCGAGTGGACCTGAAAAACAACGCTCTGGGACCTGGGCGACCATTCGTTTTGCCAGAAAAACGGGTAAACCTGTGAAATTGTTTTGGCCTGATGGAAGGGTAGAGTAGGGGCAGGGAATTAACTGGACAACTTGACAACATTGTGATTTTTTAGATAGTATGAAGTCCTTTCCCGTTGGTGAATTAAAAACAAAATTCTCCGAAGTCCTTGAATACGTTAAAAACGGAGAAAAAGTAAGGATTCTTTTTGGGAAAAACAAAAAGCCCATCGCTATGATTGTTCCTCTGAATCAAAAAAGAAAAATCGGAATGCTTGATGGGAAAGTCAAAATTAAATTCGATCATAATTTTTCCATCACTGAAGATATATTTTTAAGTAAATAAATATCATTTCTATTAGATACTCATGTTCTACTTTGGACCATTGGAGACTCAAAGCAATAAAGCAAAAATGGTTCGGGCATTATTCAAGACCAAAATAATCAAATTTTAGTAAGTTCAATTTCTTTGTGGGAAATTTCATTGAAATATAAACTTGGAAAACTAAAATTATCAGGCTTTAAACCTTAGGAAATTCCAAATTTTCTTGAGAAATTAAACATCAGCGTAATTGAATTAAATCAAATGGATGATTCCTCTTATCATAATTTAAAGGAAGAATTTCATAAGGATCCTTTTGATCGAATGCTCATTTGGCAATGCATTTCAAATAAACTGACTTTGATTTCAAAAGATTCTGAAATGATACATTACAAAATTTCTGGATTAAAAACGATTTGGAATTAATGATCCACTGAGTATACTAGGGACTTACGGCCATGCTCGAGAAAGTCTTACGCCTAAGATGTTTAAATATTAATTTAACAAAAAATTAACATTCCATCCCAAATTCTCTATTTCTCACAATCTTGCATCAATTTACTAATTTCACAGGACTAAACGTTCCTCCATTCAGAAAAGATTCTTCCGAATCCCTTGCAATAATTTGTTACATTCGTAGTTCCAATTTGTCCTAGGTAGCAAATATGGTTTACCTCTCAGGAAACGACTCGATTTGGCAATTTTTCGTAGAGAATTGTGACACTCTTGGAGTCTGGATTACATCCATTGTTATGAAAGAGAACGATGCAAAAACGATCCTAAAGAAGATTACATACGATGTGATGGAGGCCTTAAAGTCCGGTAGTCTTGGACAGTGGGTCAAACCATGGCAAAGTTTCGGATTTCCGACGAACGTGAAGACAAAGCAACAATATGGCCTCCTCAATACCTTCTGGCTAACAGACAGTTTGATGCGGTATGGGTATACTTATCCAGCTTGAGCCACGGAGAAACAATGGAATTGCCTTGGGTATTCATTGAAACCAGGCGAGGTTGCAAAGACGGTAGTTTTGTATCCTTGTCATGTAAAGTTTCCTGTATATTCCCAAAAGAAACAATCCGTGGTTGGAAGCGAAGAGGAACGAGAGGAGGCGCCTCTCTATTACAAATCGTGTCTGGTTCACAAGTCGTTTCCGGTCTTTAACATTGCACAAATCAATATTCCCGAAGATGAGTATGATCTGTTTGTAACAAAGACGACTCTAGATGGTGCTGCGGGAATCGATCAGTTTGTGCAATCGATCGAACACAATAGGGAAGAGTTCGGGGTGGACCAAGCATCTTACATGATCCCTTTGGATACGATTCGTATGCCTAAAAAAGAGTATTTCCGAAGTGAAACTGACTATTGGTCTACTTACTTACATGAGTTAGGTCATTGGACGGGTGCTAGACATCGGTTGCGGAGAGATTTTTCGAAAGGCATGGGTTCTTATGCCTTTGAAGAATTGGTCGCTGAATTATCCTCAGCTATCTTTGCCGGTGAATTTGGATTTAGTGGGGAGTTGCAACATCGAGAGTATATTGGGTCTTGGTTAAGGATTTTGGAAAATCCACGTGCGATCATTAAAGCGGGATATCTTGCCATGGAAGCGGTGGAGTATTTGAAGAAGGAAGCGAAGAGGGGAGTGAGGGGGTGATTTTAAAACTCAAAATACCCCAATCAAAACTAAATAAAATTTCATGTTATACGACAATAATGCAAAATTTTTATGGGAAAATTCAGCATAATCTTAAAAATCCTTTGTTAATTAAAATATGCAATATTAGGAAAATGAATTTGAGTCAAATTTGAATACTTGCGTTTTGCAGCCGATAACTCCTAAAAGATTAAAAAAAATAGCTTAAAATGTTCAAAATGTCGATATATAGTATAACAACTAAAAACGGAATGTTTAACATTTTATTGCCCACTCTTCGCGAATCAATTAGAACGATAAAAATCACGATTCTCGCTTTTTTCATATTTGCTACATTTATATTGAATGCACAACAGAATTTTGACCAAGAACCTCTTTTGATCAATATGGAAGAGGCGGAAATCATAGGAATTTCTAACAGTGTGATTCTTGCTAGTTTAAAGGACAGAAGACAAGTATTTAAGATGGTTGCTACAGAAAAATGGCGAAATTATCTTCCTCGGTTAGGGATAAGTTATTTTGGCCTTAGAAATACTAACGTCAATCAGCCAGATAGTCAATATAATGATATTCGCTTACAATTAAATCAATTAATTTATGATGGTGGCGAAAATGCTCTGGAAATAGAATCCGCAAAACTACAAGAATTATTAAATCAGGAAGATTGGAAGATAGCACGCGAAAAGATCGTCTTCGACATTAGAAAAGCATATATTAAATTGTTAGCGAGTGATATAAAATGGTATGTTGCAGAGAAAGCATACGAAAGAGCTCAAAGACAATGGCTAGACATAACGAAGGAAAAGAAGCAAGGTTTTATTACTAATATTCAAGAAGTTGAAATGAATGCGAAAATAAAAGAGCTTGAGCTTGGGATTTTGAAATCAAAATCTCAACGTACCCAAAACGAAATTGAATTAAAAAAGCAGATCAATTTGCCAATAGAAGTTCCAATTACTTTAAAAGATTCTCTTCTCAAGGACTACGTTTTCTATTCACCTGAATTCGAATTAGACGAAGAATCATTCGCTCTAGAGAATAAACCAGAGATCAAGAAGTCAAAGTTAACGATAGAAAATTTGAAGACCAGGAAAGAAATTGCTGAAAATGGATGGAAGCCAAAATTCTCTGTCGGAGGATATTATGGCGAAAACGTAAATGGTGTTTTACCTGTTAAGAATGAAGTGTATGGATTTAATTTTTCCGTTCAAACTCAATTAGGTAGCACAACAAATCAATCATCTGCAAATTATGGTGTTCAGACAGACGGTACGGGTATTCAAAGAATCCCTGGCTTTGGACCACAATTTGTTGGAAGGGGAGAAAATGCATATAATAGCAGTACGTTTAATCTTTTTGATGATCTGTCATATACAAGGAAAATATATGAAGGTAAAATTGGTCTTTCTGATGCGATAAGGACCAACAAATTAATTAAAATAAATATTCAAGCGGAAGCTTTTAAATCTAAAGAAAAGTTTAAAGAAAGCTGGCTAGCTCTTTCAGTTTCGAACTCAAAATTCTATTTATTTTATGAATTGTGGAAAAATGTCCAAAACAATTATTCTCAAGGTTTTGCAAAAGAAACAGAATTAGTTTCAGCTGAATTTGAAATGATAAAAGCAGTAGAAGAGATAACCAATGCACTGGCAAATTATTTAGAGTCCGGAGCTGAATATAGTTTTTCAATTGGTAAACCAATGCAAGAAATTCGATTCTTTGAAGTAAAACGAAATTGTGGAAATTCAATACTTAGATTGCTAGATGGAAATTTGGATATAGATTCCAGTGAGAAAAAGACGGAATCTGAAGAAAGTAAAAACAATAGAAAACTAAATAAAGGGAAAAAAGGGAAAGAATATCAATTTTTTCTTGAAGATTAATTTATGAAAACAATATGTAAAATCCTTGTCTTAACTTTATTTCTTGTTATAAATCAATGCAAAAATGGTAAACCTGGTTCCGCAAGTTTGTTCACATTTTTGGGAGATGATAATTCCCCAAAAATTATTTCGGCAGTTCCAGGAATGGGTGATAGGGGGCTACCAAGAACTCAAAAGATAGCAGTTTTATTTAATAAACCAATGAATATTAATAGTTGTGTGCAAAGTTTTTCAATTTCGCCGCCAACGCAAGGATTTTATGAGCTAAGTGATTTTGCCTTAACTTTCATTCCTAGCTCACAATGGAATTATGGAACGTATACATATACATTATCAAAAAATTGTGAATCGAAGGAAGGGAACGATTTAAAGGAATTATTTTCTGCAAGTTTCACAGTAGGAGAAGCCACGACTGCTGGGAGTTTTCCTGAAGTTGCAAATATTCAAATATCCGCAGGCACTATTGCAGAATGCGATGCAGGGATAGCTCCACGTCTTAATATACTTTCGAATACAATTACGACTGCTTGTATGGGTTCGCCAAATTCTAATTCATTAACTTTAAATTTTACAAGACCGATGGACAGAGCAACTACTACGGGTGCAATTTCATTTTCCCCTTCAATATCCGCAAGTTTTGTATGGCAGTCTGATACGACATTGACTATCATACCTGACCGTCCATTTGCTTCCCAAGCAAGAATCAATATTGCAATATCAACAACAGCTCAAGACTCCCAGGGAATTCGAATGCAGGTACCAGTATCTGGAAGTTTTTTCGTTGGTACTTCAAATTTATTGCCTACCATCACAAATCTTTCATTAAATGCAGATACTTTGTCCAGTTGTCTCGCCGGAACAGGTGCAGTCGTTGATTTGCTTGTTACGAGTGTAACTAACGCGTGCTTGGGAAACCCAACTGTGACTCCAATTGTTTTTACTTTTTCAAGACCAATGGACCAAATTCAAACCCAATCAAATGTCAGTTTTTCTCCATCTTTTACTGGAAATTTTTCATGGTCTGCTGATAGTCTGACTCTTACGTTTACTCCAGATGCAAAGTTCAATTTTGGGACAAGGTATACGATAACAATTGGTAGTGGGGCGAAAACTCAAGACGGTATATTTGTAGCAGGTTCATTGGTATATAGTTTTGTGGCAGGAGGTGCACTGACTGATGCTCCTTTTGTACAGGCAGTTGGAGTTGAATCACAAACATGTCCAGCATCTTATCCTGGAGTTGGCAATCCATTGGGTGGCGATTGGTTGATTGGATCCTGTTATTGGGATAGTAGTTTACCGGTGCTTTCTCCTACTTCTTATAGATTTAGAGGAGGAGATAGTGGAACCGGTACTGGACCAAATCTAAATAATTCTGCTTCCTGCATCGATGTAAATACAGATAATTTTAGACTAATTTTCTCAAATTATATGGATCTAAATGCTACTATAAATGCAGTTAGATTAAGAAGGCAATCTCCTCCTAGTACTGTCATTCAATTGTCTACATGGTCTTGGTCGGATTGTCAGGCAGTATTTCCTTTCGGATGCCGAGTTCTCACGCTTGTCTTTTCGGAACTTGAATCATCATGTAATGGATCAAGTTCATTTGGGAATGCATCTACTTCTGGGGATTTCAATTTGCTTCAATCAAATACCACTCCTGCTGGATTTCCATTTTATATGTTAACTGTTGATACATCTGCGAAAGATGTAAACAGCATACCATTGAGATCAACTTTTAATTTTAGCATGGAGGCAAAATGAAGGATTTTAAAATTAATCTTAAATTAATCGTTATTATCATTTCAAATTTAGTTATAATATTAAACTGTAAATTTGATAATTATCAAGTTAAATCAGCTTTGGTTTCCAGTTCTCCAAATCAAAAATTACTGTTTGGAACAATGACAACTAGGGATGTTAGAATTCCTAAATCAATTGGGAAAGATTTTCAAGAATTGTTAGTATTTGAATTAATACATAAAGGTTTTACAGTGAATTTTTATAACTTTCAAGAATCATTCAAGGAATCTAAAAAAGAAGATAGTAAATTACCTTTGAATCTGAGGTCAGCAGCCGGAGAATTTTGGAATCACAATCCGATTGTTGAAAAACAATTAATTAGACAAGAAATTAAAGAAGTATCGGAAAAAGAAACCTTTGATTTGTTTTTGCAAGGTACAATTTCGATTCAGAATAATGATATCACTTTGGAAAGAAAAGAGTATAATTATATATTCCTACATTTGTATAGTCCGGATGGAAATTTAATAGGAATGATAAGATCAACGTTCGATAACAAAATGTTATATGAATCTGAGCAAATGCGGGAAGTAGTTTCTAGAATGGCTGATGAATTTCAAAAAATTACCTCTAATAGGAAATAGAAAATAGTAATTTAAAATGAAATTGAAACTTCTTATATTGAATATCAAATGCTAAAAGAAAAACTCGCTACGCTCTCAAAGATTCCCTTTTTCTCTAAAATAGTCATAAGCTCCTTAGTATACCTTGGTATTTCCATTGCCTATTCAAATATGACATGGGCTGAGCTGCGAACAAAACTTCCATTTTTTAATCGAATTTTTTACTCAAAGTATTTATCGGCAAATGAGTTGTTTGCAAATTATAAAAACCAAAATAAAGAAGAATCTTTAAGAGAAGAAGGGAATGTAGTTCCTGTAAAGACTATTGCGATTGAGGAAGAAATTATAACTCCTATATTGACTTATGCAGCTATTGTGGAGCCAATTGAAAAGGTAGATATATTTTCAAAAGTCAGTGGGAGAATAGAAGAATTCAATGTAAAGGAAGGGGATAAAGTTAAAAAGGGACAAAAAATAGCAAGGATAGAAAGTTTATCCTTTGAGTTAGATATAGCAAAACAACAAGCGGCTTTGGATTCATCAAAAGCGTTATATCAACTTTCAAAGGATAAATATGAAAATGCGAGGCGTAATGTTGAAATTAAGCTAGGGGAAGCAGATAAGAAATTGGGGCTCTATTATAAAGCACTATCTGAATTCGAAAGGTTTCAAGAGATAGCACGTAAAAAGGAAATTTTATTTGAAGAAAAAGTTATCAGTAACGAGGAATTGGAAAATATAAAATTAGAACTTAGCTCACGAGAAGTAAACCTAAATAATGCACGTCGTGAATTAGAAATGTCTCTTGTGGGAATTAGAGATGAAGATATAATAGCAGCTGGATTTAAAGTTCCAGAAGATAAAAAATCAAAGATAGAACTTATTAAAAACATTAATACGAAGATTGAGAAATCAGAAATGGAAGTCGCAGCGAAAAACATGAAGTCAAATGAGGTAAACCTTTCTTCCACTCAAATGTTACTCAAAGAAACACAATTAATATCTCCTATCGATGGGATTATTGCGAAGATAAGCAGAAATAAAGGGGAACTCGTAAATGCTGGAAGTGGAGGAGGGGCACCAATTATGACCGTTATATCAAATGACGGAGTATATGTTGCTTTTTCTGTGAATGAAGGTGACTTGGGGAAAATTAAAGTTGGATTTAGAGCAAATATAAAGGCAGATTCTTTTCCAGATTTAAAATTCAAAGGTATTGTAAAAAAAATTAGCCCATTAGTTGATCAAAAAACTCACACAGCAGATGTGAAAGTAGAAGTTGCAGGCAATATTACAGATTTAAGGCCAGGTATTTTTGTTAGATCTGAAGTTATTGTTGGGAGTGATTCAAAAGCGATTTTAATACCTATATCAACACTAGTTTCAACTGATGGCTCAGACGGAAGTGTATTTATCATGAAGAATAAAAGAGCTTTTAAAAAGAATGTTGTGATAGGTGAAAAACGAGACGAGAGAGTGATAGTTTCAAAAGGTCTCGAATCAGGTGATGTTATTATAACTAGCCCGATAAATCGACTTTTTGAAGGTGTAAGCGTAAAACCTAGTATTTGATGTTTAGATATGTGCTTTCAGTCCTACTGCGTCGTCAAGTTGCGAGCTTGATGTTTTTTAGTGGACTATGTTTATTCGGTTTAATTTCACTTAGAGATATACCATTAAGTCTGCTTCCAAATATTGAATTTCCAAAACTAACCATTATAACTTCATATTTAAATTCATCTCCTGGTGAAATTGAAAATCTAATCTCGAAACCTATTTCTCAAATTGTTGGAACTATTCAAGGAGTGGAAAAGGTAGAATCAATTTCGAAAGAAGGATATAGTTTTGTACATTTAAGTTTTAAAAATGGTACAGATATGAATTTTGCATTACTCGAGGCACGTGAAAAATTAGACTTAATTCGAGATCAATTACCTTATGATTCAAGCAAATCTTTGATAACAAAATTTGATCCAAGTAGTTCTGCATTTATGGAGATAGTTTTCGCTTCTAAAGCATTGGGTGATCCAAAAAAATTGAGACAATGGATTGAAGATAAGATTAAACTTTATTATGAAAGAATCGATGGAATCGCTTTGGTGCAAGTTGTCGGTGGATATGAAAAGGAAGTTTTCATAGAAATTGATCCAATTCGATTGAATTCTTATCAAGTTCAACCAATCGAATTGAGCCAACTAATTTCTTCAAATAATAAAAATTATCCTGCAGGACAATTGCCATTTGGGAAAAAAGATCTTCCAGTAAGAGCAATAGGCGAATTTAAAACAAGTTTAGATTTAGGAAATTTGGTGGTAAGAGGATCTGATACCGGGAGAGGTACACGACTTTCTGATTTTTCAAGTATTTATGAACGTTATAAAGATAGAACTGGAATAGCACGATATAATGGGAATGAATCAGTAATTTTATATCTTTATAAGGAACCAGGAAAGAACACAGTCGCGCTTGCAGATGAAGTCAAAAAAGTCACATACAATGTTAACGATCTTTTCAAAAATGAAGTCAATGGTAATATCAGCTTTGACGAGTCTATATTTATCATCGAATCAATTGATGGATTATACATAAATTTAATCATCGGCGCCATTCTTGCTTACGTTTCTCTTTTGTTAATTCTCAAAAATTTCCAAAGCCCCACTCTTTTGCTTTTAGCAATTCCTGTTACTCTTTTGCCAAGCTTTTTAGTCTTCAACCAATTGGGGATCGGATTCAATATGATGAGTCTCGGAGGATTAGCGCTAGGTGTTGGAATGCTATTTGATTCAAGTAACGTAGTGATTTCAGCTATCGAGAGAAATCTATCACTTGGAAAGAAATTGGAGGATTCTATACTTGAAGGTACCGAAGAGGTATTAGGTTCAGTGGTATCCGCAACGTCTACTACTATAATTGTATTTCTTCCGATTGCTTTTATTAAGAGTACGCTTGGCATAATCTTTAGAGAAATGGCATTGGCAATTGTTATAACATTAAGTTTTAGTTTGTTTATTGCTGTAACGTTTATTCCTTTGTTGGCCGGGCTACTTTATCGCAATCGAAAATTTGCTTCAAACATCGTGTCTAAATTTTCTTTTTATAATGAAGATAAGATTATAAAAATTTACCATAAATCATTAAGAAAGGTTCTAGAATCTCCAAAATATTATCTATTACTTCTTGTTAGTTTGTTCGCGTTTAGTTTATCTTTATTACCATACATCGAAAAGGAATTTATACCTAGAATAGATACAGGAGAAATAAGCATACATATAAAAATGCCGCAGGGAACAGAACTTGAAGCGCTCAATGATTATGTCAAATATGTAGAATCAATAATTCAAGCAGAACCAATAGTGAAATCTTGTTTATCAAATATAGGTGGAGATGAAGAGAATTTGAGGTCTAACCCAAGTGCAATTATAAATTCAAACGAAGCAGATTTACGAGTTTTACTTATTGACGAAAGAAATCAGTCAACTATGGAAATTGTAAATGATTTGAAATCTAAAATCTCTGGTTCAAAAGAGATTCAAATCGATTTCAAGACTAAAGAAAATATACTTGGTGACATTCTTGCTGAAAAAAAAGAAGTAATTGAATATCAAATATTAGGCGATGACATTGAGCTAATGCATTCTAGTGCACAAGCGCTAAAAAAGAAAATTTTGAAATTACCAGGAATAGAATGGGTTCGATCAGATTTAGATGAAAAAAGTATAGAATTTAACCTGGACTTCGACCAGTTAAAAATGGCAAAATACGGACTTACAAACACAAATGTAAGTACTTTTGTTAAGATTGCATTAGAGGGAATCACAGTGTCTAAAATGGATAATAAAGATCTTGCTATCCCATTGCGGATTGGAATGCCAAAAGCGAATGTGAATAGTGAAGAAAAGTTAGGTAACCTAAGAATTCAAACTCCATTCGGAGATAATATTAGTTTAAATCAGTTTTTATCTTTTTCAAAGAGTGAAAATCTGACATCAATTCATCGCAATGGAAATTTAAGAGTAAATGCATTAACAATTGGTATAAATCCAATGTTCAAAAATCTTAAAAGAGAAATTCAATCTACTATTGATGCATATCCGAGAACAGATGAGGTAAAAATTGAAGCTACAGGAGAAAAAGCAAAGTTGGATGAATCATTGAAAGACGTAGTTTTATCATTCCTTCTGGCTTTATTGCTTATATTCATGTTACTTGCCGGACAATTTGAATCCTACCGATCATCTTTAATAATGCTGATTGCTATTCCATTAATCTTCATCGGTACTTTTCCCGCATTATTCCTTACATCGAAATCTTTAAATATAAGTTCATTCATGGGATTTATTCTTTTAATGGGAGTTGTAGTGGATAATGCTTCGTTGTTTTACGAATACTTTCATTTATTTTTGAATCAGTTAAATGATCCAAAAGCTGCGCTTTTTAATGCAACACAAGTTGTGATTCGTCCAATAATTATGAACAATACCACGACTATTCTTGGTATGTTGCCAATTGTGTTTACTTTGAGTAAAGGCTCTGAATTTCAAGCGCCATTAGGTGTCGTGGTAATTAGTGGATTACTGACATCTGTTATATTGTCTCTTTTTGTAATTCCTACCGTAGTGTATTTTCAGAATCAAAAAGTTAGGTAAATTAATCCTTTGCATAAATATTTTGCAAATTCTGTGAGCAAAAGGCCTATCTTATTCTTTATGATAGCCTTGGGGATGTCATTATTTGGTTTTATATTCAACTCAAAAATTTCCTTAGTGCGTCTTGATCAGCAAGTTTATCCTGGGCTTGGAATTCGAATCGATGCAAAAGGTTACGATGTAAATAAGATCGAAAACGAGATTGTGTTTCCAATCGAACGCACGATTGCCACCGTTGGTGGTGTAAAAAGCGTGCGTTCTATATCAGAAGATGGATCCGCTTTTATACAAATCAAAATGAATAACTCTTTTAATTTGAAAGAGAAGTCATTGGAATTTAGAGAGAAAATTGATTTAGTGTCTTCTAAATTTCCAAGAGAAGTGCACAAACCACAAGTCTTTCGTTATGATCCAACTAATTCACCTTTAATGGTTATTTCATTTTCAAACAATCAAATTTCTCAAGATGAATTGAGAGAATTAGTTGAAAAGTCATTTAAAAGGTCTTTAGAAGCAATTGAAGGGGTTAGTCAAGTCATAATTGGAGGTGGGAAAATTAGAGAAATTCAAGTTGCTTGTGATCCAAAACAATTAGAAGGATATGGGCTGAGCCTTAAAGATATTGTTTCAGTAATACAAGACAAGAATCAGAATGATGCTTTGGGGAAATTGTCAATCGTAAAAGAATCGCTAAGCATCCAACTAAAAGAAAGGTTTAACAATCTATTAGAAATAAGAGATCTTCCTCTAAAAGTGACTCCCGATGGTCGAATTATTTTTCTGAAAGATGTAGCAAAAATCAGTTTTTCTCCGCGTGAAGAAAATATAGGCGCAAGATTAAATGCAGAAGAAAAAGTTACCGCATTTATTTATAAAAACGAATCTAGCGATATTGTTGCAGTATCTAAGGAAATAAGGTCTTTAATAAAAAAAAAGAATATCGCAAATCTAAAAGTAGAGTTTAATCAAGATGAATCCAAAATTTTAACTGAAACGATAAAATATTTACTATATCTTGAACTTTTAATCTTAATTTCATTGAGCATGTATTTTATATCGATAAAGAAGTATAATTTATATTTTGTAATTTATGTGATTTCTTTAATACCTGTGTTCTTTGGATTTTTGCTTTTGTATGGATTCTTTTTTAGAAGTATATCTTTGGCGACCTGTTACGGTTTAATTTTTGGAAATTTATTTTGGATATTAATTAGAGCAAGATCTTTTGTTATATCAGAATCAAATCGCTTAAAAGTCAAAGAAAATAATCATTTAAATTTGTTAATGCTAAACTTGTTATGTTCGGTAATACTTTCCAAATTTCTTTCAAATGAAGTCTCAAAATTTTTTACAATACTCCTATTTTCGTCAATAGTTGTATGTATTTTACTAGATTTCTATTTCGTTATTTTCATTTACAATGTGAAGGTGCAAAATCTTCAAAAATTGATTAAGTTTAGTGATCAACGATGGATGCAATACTATAAAAGGAGCTTTGAGTTTATAAGTGATAAATTGTTCAAAACTATTGCAAAAACTGAAGAATCTATTTTAAGTGAAAAACAAATTCTACCACTTGCGTTGATTTTTTTTATATTTTTGGGGGTATATACATTTTATAAAGTTCAGTTAAGCGATTCTATTGAATCTGATAAAAGTGATACAGTTGCATTTTTAGAATTTCCATCAGGTACATCATTTCCTCATACTGATGAAGTTTCATTGAAAGTTGAAAAATCTATTTTAAAGATTCCAGGCGTAAAGCAAATTGTGAGTAAAATTGATCCAGCCCATACATTATTGCTAATAGAACTTGATAGAGGATACTTGCCTGATGCAGAATTTATAAAAACGATAAAAACCGGCGTAGGATCAACGGAAGATGCATTTTTGTTTTTTGCGGCTGATCAAAATTCTTCATTTTTCCAGGAGATCTCATTTGATTTAATAGGTAATGATCAAGAATTATTGGAAATTCTTGTGAGTGAAATTGCAGAGAAAGTAAGATCTCTAGATGGAGTTGCTGAATTAGTGTTACGTTACAAATCTTCCCGGGATGAGTTAAGACTATTGCCTGATCCATCACTTTTTCAAGTTTCGGAGGTATCCCTCCCTCATTTTGGGAATGAGTTAAATTTGGCATTGCAGGGTGGAGTAGCAACAAAATTCATAGATGGAGAAAAGGAAATAGATGTTAGAGTTCGTTATGCGGAGGAATTTAGAAAATCCAAATTAGATTTTAGTGAAATTCGAATTAAAAATTTGAAGGATAAATTTATACCAATATCCACGATAGTTAGTATTGATGAGAAAAAGATTCCAGTCAAAATTTATCATAAAAATAGAATGAGAACTTTGAGTTTTTCGGTAAAATTGGAAGGAAATTCTTCTAATCTTAAAAACAAGATAAAAAAATTTGTCACTTCCTATAGCTTACCAACAGGGTATAGGTTAGAAGAGGATAGTGATTATTTGGAGGATTTTAATTCGAAAAGCGGTTTATCTAAATTTATGACTCTTTTTCTTCCATTCGCAACTTTCGGCGCTTCATTTCTATCTTTAAGGAAGAAGGAAAAAATTTTTTCATTTCTACATAAATTTTATATACCATATCTTTTTTCTGTTTTTTTGATTATATTTTTTTACCCTGGAGACCTTTATTTGCCGTTCCAGATTTCATTATTATTAATGGGGCCTCTTGCATATTTTTTTATTTCCTCAAAATATCACCTAACAAAATCTATTTGGATTTATTTGGCTATTATGAATTTATGTGTGTTGGTATTTATTGATAATACTCTAATCAGTTTTTTTTATATTTTTATCGGGGTTATGATTTATTTATTTGTGGTGTTTTTTGGTCATCAACTGGAAATTAAATGGAGCGAAAAATATGAAATCCCATTATTGGATTTTTTGCGAATGAATTTATATCAATTTGTCTCAAGAATTCGTATTTTTGTAAAAAGGTAGCATCTCCATTTTAATGAATTAAAATGTTCAATATTTATTCTATTGAGTTAAATTTGCATTGAAAAAATCCGTATTTTAATTCTTGTTAGTCTTAGTCAATTATGAATGATTTAAAATTAATTTTTTTGATTTTTTTGTTTTTAATCAGTTCTTGTAAAGATACTGATAAAATATCTAGGTTACATGTGGAAGGGATGCAATTTTTCCAGCTTAATAAACGTGAACTTTCAAAGAAAAAATTCCAGGAATTATATTCAATCGATCCTGATTATTTAGATACTAGAATCATGTTGGGAAAACTGCATTATTTTGATTTGGAATTTGAAAAAGCTAACTTTTACTTTCAGGAGGCTTATGAAAAAGAAAATTCGAATCTGAATGCATTAATGTGGGTTATCAAATCCAATTTTGTGAGTGGTAAAAAAGCGGAAGAAGTATTGGAGATGACAAAGTTGTATCTTTCGATGGATAGCGCTAATCCAGAAATATTGTACATCCGAGGAAAATTATTAGAGAATATAGGCAAAATCGATGAAGCTATTTTGAGTTATACAAAGGCAACTCAAAATGTCAATTTTGTTGCTCTATCTTACCTACAATTAGGTTTAATTTTTAAAAAAGCTGATTTAAAAGAAAAATTTGAAGAAAATTTAAGAAAAGCGAAGAAAATTTCCGAAGACGACCCAGTCTTGAGTAAGGAAATTAACCGGCATTTGTCGGAAATAAAACCAAATTGAACCTTCCTTAATTCCGAAGATTTCATCACCCGGGATATTGTAGCATATATTGATCAAATTATGTCCCATATGGTCCGCAGGGTATTGACTTGGATAGTGTTGGATGTAGTTGATTTTGTCATAAAGTCAGTTAGCTGGACTGGAATCGAGACTAAATTTATTCGTATACTCTTGTTATGCCCTGATCTAAACAAATGTTGCAAACTGTAACTACCATTTGAATCCAACAGAAAATCAGGCTAAATTAGAAAATTATAGTTTCATAAATTTTTGTGTTAGCTGATGCTAGGCATAATTGTTGGAATTAAGACGAATCGGCAGGGTAGACTATATGAAAAAATTGAATGCAAAAGGTAACCATTTTACTTGGATTTCTCTATTTTGGAAAAAGTCAAACCAGCGGTATACAAGTGCCATTCTAATTTTTGCCTATTTATTAACATTTTTCTCGCCGCTCGTTTCACTTTCTGCTCAAGTAACTGTTCCAGTTTTAAATAACCAACAATTCCAAAACCAAGATTTGATGGAAGCCTATGCGATTGCTGATAGACAGGCTACCTCCGTAGAACATTGGGATACTTTAGTTAATACTTACCTTTATAATTTATACACAAATTGGCAAGAGACTGCAGAGGCAAAAATTTCAGAATTTGTCGCGGCAGTAAACACTTCGGATGCATATAATTCTGTAGAAGCATATAGAGAGTATGTATATAATGGTCTCCAAGGTCAAAAGGCAATTTTAGAACAAAATTGGATGGAAGAGGCAGAAACTGCTATCCAATTGCGTCGAGAGAGTTTTTTACTTTCAAATACACTTTCGACATATAATTCCGTTGAAGTAAATTCCACTCAAACACAAACAAATCTAGGAACCAATCCAAATCAGAATGCGATTGAACAAGCCCAAGAAGCCGTACGTATTGCACGTGAACAATGGGAAAGAGAACACGCGAATGCTATTGCAAATGGTCTTTTCCAATATGAACTAGCCATCGGAAGTGCAGATAGAACGTATGAAAATTTAGTCTCGCAAATTGCTACGACAGAATCTCAATTTTTAACACAATTGGAGAACTTAAGAACGTACGAGAATACGGTAAGAACACAAATTAGTACGAAAGTGAATCAATTGCAAACTTACTTACAATCAAATTCTGTGTTTTACGAAACAGATGCAAACGGCACACCGATAATTGATATTAATCATCTAACGTCTGACGGACAAAATCTGAAATCGTTAATGACACAAATGCAAGATGCAATTGCAAATAAAAGTTCTTTAACAACAATCTCTGGTATGTTGAAGGATTACTTGGCAGCTCAAGAGTCTGTAGCTGCTTCAAACAAATCCTACTGGCAAGGCAAGGTATACGGTGTTTCTGATTTAAATAATATCATATCTGCAGCGAATGTAGGGAATAATTTTTTAAGTGATCCTGTGATTGCTGCCATAAAATCATACTTTGATAATGGGTATGACGTTAATGCATTAAAATCTTTTATAAATCAAAGATTAGGTTTAAATACGAATTTTAAATATGTTCAATCCATATCTGCGATTGATATGGTGGGTACTAGCAGTAGTTATAATCCCTATCCAGTGACCATAGGTAGTGGAGGCACTGGAGAAAACTATAGTTCAGTAGGGGATAATGCTTTTACATATTGGGCGACAGGTTGCGGTTATTGGGGAGTTTTTCTATGCATAACACAAGATTTTCAAGAAGAAAGTGTTCGTACGAATCTAGAATTCACTCTTTATGATGCGAATGCAGATTCGAATGCTTCTGCTTGGGGAAGTTATTCGACTTCTTTAGATGGAATGGTCTCTACATGGGAATCTGCCATTATACCTGCCATTTCCAATTGGGAAAACCAAGTTAGTTTGTATGCAAGTCAGTATGCATCCTGGAAAGCGCAATCTGAATCCATCCTTGCAGAAGCCGCTCTAACACGCGATGCGGAAGTGAGTGGAATTTCGGAAGCTCGTGCAAATTGGCTGAGCAAAATGAACGCCCTACAACAAAGTGGTGATGTGGTTTGGGGTACTGTTGAGTCGTCTCTTAGTGAAAAGTCTGCTGCAATTCAGAATGCCGTAAGTAGTGGTATTACAGGAAAAGAACTTTCAGACTTCATTTCGTCTAAAGCATCTGATCTCACTGAAATTTTATCTGTGTTGCCACAAAGACCAACTGTAGAATTAGACACGAAGTTGATCCAAACTGCTGGTTTGCAGACACCACAAGTTTCGGATTCGTTTTTTACTGCCGCAAACAATTCATTTCTGACCGATTTGGGTAGTATCCAACAGTTTATGAATTCACTCGATAAAACATTTACAGGGGCTCAAAACTTAGCACTAGCAAATTCGATGAATACAATCGCAGAAAATGCAACAATGAATGGAATGTCACAAATTTACAATTCTTTGACTGCAGCTGGCGCAACCGCATCCTATGATTCAAATGGAAATATTGTTGTAACACAATCTATTTATAATGGGCAAGCAAATCTTCGAGCAGGTGCTGATGCTACATCTGCATCAAGTTACGATGCAGGCATGTCAAATTATTCTACGGTAGTTGTTGCACCAGAAAGCATTAAACTTTCGAATACGGGTGGATTATTTGATACATGGAATAACTCAACGATTTTCACTGAATTCCAATCAAATGCAAATCAATTTTCTTCAAGTTTCAATCAAGTTGCAGCTAGATTAAATTCAAGTTTAACTGATGTTGCAAGAATGAATCAAAGAGGTGCCGAGGCCTTTCAAGCAAGTGCCATATCTCAAGCTAATACAGCGCAGATGGTGAAGTCACTAGCTGAAACACTTGCGTCTGGTGGCACTGTACAATCGTGGGCAAAAAGCCAAGCAGAAGGATATGTCAAATCCCAGGTTGCTCAAGCGATTTCAAATGCGACAGGTGGTGCCGTTAGCGCTGATTTGATCGTTGCATTCTTAAATAAACGACAAGCCGACAAAGCAAAAAAAGAAGCAGAAAGAAAAAAGACAATGCAGGTTGTTCAGACTGTCGCCGCGATTGCGACCGTAATTGCAGTAGGAGTAATGACTGGCGGTTTCGGTTTAGTTGGCTCAGTAGGCACTGCAGGAGGAACTGGTGGCGGAGCTGCCGTTGCTGGAGGAAGTGGCGGAGCTGCGGTTGCTGGAGGAAGTGGAGGAGCTGCGATTGCTGGAGGAAGTGGAGGAGCTGCGATTGCTGGAGGAAGTGGAGGAGGATTTTTAAGTGCCGTCGGTTCAATTGCAAGTTCCGTTGGTAGCGCTTTTGTTAGCGTTGCATCATCCGTTGCTACTTTTTTTACTACCACTGTGCCAACTTTTGTTGCTGGTGTCTCTTCCGCAGTAGTTACAGGTATTTCTACAGTGCTTTCCTCGACTGAAGCCTTGATGGTATTAGCAGCAAATACAACTGTTCAAACAATTTCTGGATATGAAATCGGTGGTAATAATGGAGCGGCTGCAGGTTTTGTGAATGGCGTCGCTATGGTTGGGACTGGTGGTGGTCTGGGATTGCATATTTCTGAAAATGAAGGGAATTTTGGTGCCGCTATTGGAATAAATGCTGGTGGCATTGCAGCTGGTTTGAGTGTAGATCCGACAGGCTCACTTTCTGCGCAAATAGGTTTAGCATTGGGAAGCCCAGCAGGTCCAACCGTGGGTGTTAATATTGGTCCAGGAGGAAATACTACAGGAGTGGTAACAGTTCCTTTTAATCCTGCAACAGGCTTCGAAGTCAGTTTTGGAGATGGCCAAGCTACTGAAGTGGGAATTGTCACTAATGTAGGCGTTGGAACTGGGACAAATGTATCAATTGGCACTGGGGGCGTTGAAATCTCAACAAATGTTGGCAATGTTACTTCAAATGTTGGCGTCGATACCAATGGAAATATCACAGGAGATATAAATCTCAATAATGGACCAGGTGGAACTTATGATGTAAGTTTTGGAACTGGACAAGCCACTACAGTCACAGTAACGAATGGAAATACAAATGCTGTAATAGGCCCAGATGGAGTAACAGTCACTACAACTACTGGGTCTACTGAGGCTATCGTGAATGTAAATGGGGATGGTGAAATATCAGGAAATGTAACTTCCGTAAACCCAGGTGGTTCCTATGAAGTAAGTTTTGGAACTGGTGAAGCAACAACGATTGTTGCAACTGATGGAACATCGGAAGTTCAAATTGGCCCCGACGGTGTTAGTGTTTCCACAGAAATAAACGGTGAACAGGTTTCAGTTGATTCGAATGGAAACACGACTATCAATGGTTCAACCCCAGAAGAACTCATCAATTCCATCGACTTAACAAATCCTCTCACATTTGGTGTGAGCCCTGAGGCATTTGCTGATTTAACGGCAGGTCTTGCTATTGATGAAGTCAATGGATTTGTTGATTTCTTGAATTCGTATCCAGCTGACCTTGCAGCCTTAGGTTTATCAGGTATGCTTGGTGCGTATCTCTTCACCATTGGAAGAAGGGAGGAAGAGGAAGATGCGCTTTTAGATGGGGAAACCGAGTCTGATCAAGATCAGCCAGTGGATGGCGAAACAACCATAACTGATAGAGGGGGTGTTCCTTTAGACGGTGCTGGTGGTGGAGCTTCCCCCGGACTAAGTATGAAGGATCCCAACATTGGACCTGGTGGAACTTATATTGATGCACAATTTACATTCAAAAGTATCGCAGATACCAAGGCCAAGTTAGAAGCATACAATGCGAAGTTTGGAACAAACTTTACCTATGCTGAGCTGATGTTTTACAATACGCCTTACGATACTGCGGGGCCAAGCCCCGGTAATTCTGCTGGATCATCTATAATTCCTGCAGATAAGAAAATGTTTTTTCCTCCATTTGGCTCAACGATCGACAATAGTGATTTATTTCAATTGGAAGAGTTTGTAATAGATCCTAACGATAAGTTATTTCTCTATAAGCAAGTTAATGCTTTTAACTTGAATAATGGCACAGAATATACTTGGCAACAAATTGCAGATCTAAACGGGATTAAAAATCCAAATGAAATAAAGACTGTTACTAAGTTTTATATCCCAAGTAACATTGATCGGGCAGCAAATGGATTGGAGAGTCTAGGAGATATACGTAAGGCAGCAGCGGAAAAGGCTAAGGCAGAACTTATCATTAAAATGATGAAAGAAGAGTCATCGAATGTCGCAAATCGGGAAGATTTAGTGGGAACCCCAGGTGATCTTTCCGGTCCAGAAAAATTGGGTTGGGAAATTATCTCTATTAAGCCTCCTGTCACGCTCCAGTATCCTGGAGGTTATTTTACAAGTCCTTTAAATCCGGAAGTAATTTATGAGCAGAAACTATCCGGTTATAACAAAGACGGATCTCCAGCAGTGAATATGCAAAAGGTCACCGAAAAACTGGTAACGGATGAAAATGGATATACTTATCGGAAGAAAACTTTTGAAGTCTGGGATGCCACTTCCGATCCAGCAGACTGGGTGACATTGAATCATGGGGATGCGATTACATCTGATCCGGAGGGAAGGTTAAGGGTGATTCCTCAAGGCAAAATTGAAGAATATATCACCAAGAACAATATCCACAATGCACAGGTAACAGTGAATGGAATGGACAACCAAGGTTTGGATGCCATTCAAATGTACCAAGCGACTACGGCAATTCGCAACCAAGAATCGCCAAGAGAAGCGGTAATTCCGACGTTTCATATATTTAAGGATGACAATCTGGCAAATAATGCGAAAGACGTTGTACAAGGAAGTTACAACCCTGCGACAAATGGATATTTTGGAAGTCAATCTGTGATTGAATCCATTCAAAAGTTTATTTCTGCAGGGGCGTTCACGGAAGGTGGAACTTTGATTGGCCATAGTGCTGGTGCTTTTAATGTCGCAAGAGCTATAAGTGCAGGGCTGAAATCCAAAGCAATCGATCTTGAAAAATTAGAGAATCTAAATGTGCAAACCTATGGTGGCGTACATGATATGATTTTGAATTCTGTGGTAAATTCCTGGATAGATACTTATAATAGTAAGGATGTTGCGGATCTTGTGAGTTATCCAGGAGAGGATAAAACAAAAGATAATTATGTAAAGATCACTGACTCGACGGGTCCCGCCTACAATGAAAGTGTCGTCAGACATAACTTTCTAACAGAATATACAGACGATTTCAGAGAACATCAAGAAATATGATTCAAAAATTCATACGATTTTACAAACTGAGTCCGATTGTTCTGTGTATAACTATGGGTCAGGTCTGTTCTTTATCGAGCAAATTTCACCTAGTTAATAAGTATTTGTTAGAAGATAAAAATATTTTCATTTCCAATGCGAAAGACGAACTAGATCGTCATGTAAGTTATTTTATTCTTCCTGAAATAGTTAGTGGTATTGGTTTGGGTATTAGTGAAGAAAAATTGTATCAACTCATTGGTAGTCGAAAATTTAATGAAAGATTTACTTATAATCTTACGCTTCCGAAAAGAATTAAATATTTAAAATATATTCCGGTTTCAAAGATAGTTGTTTTCTTTGGCGGAAGTACAACTGTTACTCGCGATGTAAGATCAACTCGTTATAATACGAGAGAACGGATGTCAGTCACCTTTTATTTTTATAGAGACCGATTGATTCACAAAACTATCATTCATACAGATAATGTTGAAGGAAAGAAGGTTTTTCTTCCTCTTACTTCTGATGAAATTATGAATGCGAAGCCATACGTTCCTGACTCATTAGATACGACGAATGGATTAGCTGGTACAAATTACTGGCATGATGCAAAATACTATGGTTTCGTAAATGGTTTCTTAGCAGAAAAAAAAACTTTAGAGGGGAAAAGGTATTTTATACCGAATGTAAAGGTTAGTAACTATATTTTAGATGAAGATTTTTTTACAAAAAATTATTGTGAACTCTTTGCATACTGGGAATTCCCTGATTTCGAATCAGATTTACAAAAATCTGGCTATTACCAACTGAAAGCAAAACTTGACAAAGACTACGAATATAAAACTGGCTATTGGGCAGTAAAAGAAAATTCTAAATTTTAATCATTATTTTTAGCCGGCATCTTTTTACTCATGAAATTTAAGTTAACCCCCCTCCATCATCTCTCCAAAACCCAGAAAATCATATTCTCCATTGGCTTTCTTCTCTTCCTCGTTGGTTCCATCTTTTATGGCACTCGCAAATACCGCGAATCCCAATTTTCAAATTCAATTATTTGCCTCTCTGGAGATTGTTCGAGTGGTTTTGGTAAGATCCAATACTCTACTGGTGAAATCTATTCAGGCCAGCTAAAAAATAAAATTCCCAATGGGAATGGAAAAATGGATTTCAAAGACAAAGCCGTCTACGAAGGGGATTGGGATATGGGTCAAATGGAGGGTTACGGAATTTACACATACCCAGATCAAAATGTTTTTTCTGGCAAGTTTCAGAAAAACAAACGGGAAGGATTTGGGAAGTTTTCGATCGGCCATTATTCAATCCAAGGGAAATGGGAAAAAGATTTTTTAGAAGGTGAAGCTCTCATTGGATACGAAGGTAAAAAATGGAGTGGCTTTTACAAAAGAGGAAAACTCATATCAGGATACGGAATCCTTTTTTATCCCGAAGGAAAACGTTACATAGGCCAAGCCAGAAACGGGAAACGAAATGGATATGGCCAATTAGAAAATGCAAAAGGTGAGATCTTAGAAAAAGGGAAGTGGGAAGATGATCGAAAAATTTAAAAATACTTGGGAAAAATTCATAAATTATTTTCTTTTTAATATTCAGTTTAACTTTTCGATTAATAAAGATTCTAATAAAAATTTCGGAATTAAAAATATTCTTAAGTTTAGTTTTTATTCTTTTTTATGCATTCAGTTCGTTGGCATGTTACTTCCAAATATACTATATCTTTTAAATTTTGATTTTATTTTAAAATACCAAGAAGATTTAACCTATGAATCACTTGCTCAGATTAAATATTTTGGATTCTTTATCTATTTACTAACGCATTATCCAATCAATCAATTTACAATCTTAATTTTAGTTTCACTGTATCTGGGATTTTTGATTAGTGCATATGTCTTGGCAGATTATCTATTTGGAGATTCTGATTTAAACTGGAGTGGTGCAGCAATTTTGGGATTCACATCCTATTTGCCATGGCAATTTACAATGTCTACCATGAGTCTGAGCTATGTATTCTTTTTAGTGAATGGATTTCCAAGTGATCATTACTTACGCCAGTGGTTTGTGATCATAAACACTTACCTTTTACTTTTTAGTTTTTTGCTGACATTTTATCTTGCTATTAAAAATGCTGGTATAATTTCAAAATTGAAACTTAGAAAAAGAATTTTGATAAGCTTGTTCCCTTGTATTTTATTTATTTTAATAGCAGGGATTCTCACATCTGAGTAGATTATTTTTTCTCCAATTCTTGGATTCTCTTTTTCGTTTCATCAATTGCTTGTCTGTTTGATGGATCTATTTTTGATAAAAATATTTTATATTCTTGGATTGCGTCCTTTTTCCTTTTTAATTTTGCGTAGGTAGCTGCAAGATTGAATCGTGCTTCTAAATTTTCATGATTTGGTGAATTTTGAATCGCCTTTTTGTAGCTTTTTAATGCTGAATTATAATCGCCAAGTTCGTAAAAACATTTCCCCAGATTATAATGGCCACGTATATATTTTGGATTTATTTGAATCGTTGATATGAATAGCGGTTTTGCTAGGTCATATTGTTTTAATGTTAAATGGATTGCTCCTTGGTTGTTAATATAATCTAGATTTTTTGGATCTAACAAGCTTGCTTTTTTAAAAAGTTGTAAGGCTTCCGTTGGATTACTTTTTGCAATGACTAGTGCATGTTTGTTAATTTCTAATGCTTCTTTAGTGAGTTCGTTTTCACTATTTGATTTTGTGCAACTTAAAATAAATATAAAAGGAATAATAAAAATTAAGATATTTCTCATGAATGAAGAGTCCTGGGTCTTTTGTTTAAATCAGGTATAAAAAATACCTCTGGCATTAAAAACCAAAGGTATTTTTGATTTTTGGAATTTAATCAAATTAAGGAACGATTTTCCTAATCGCATTATTTCCATAATCACCAACAAATAAGTGCCCATTACTATCAGTGGCAATTCCATAAGGTTGATTAAATCTTGTGTTGAATCCAATTCCATCTACAAACCCAGAAATACGAGTTGTAGCACCAGCTATGGATGTTACTACGCCATCACTTGTAACTTTACGAATTGCACTGTTTGTGGAGTCAGAGACGTAAAGATTACCAGAACTATCCAAGGTGATTCCAATTGGTTGCGTGAATCGAGCAATGGTACTAACACCGTTCACATAACCAGAAATTCCAGAGGGAGAACCAGCTAATGTCGTTACGACACCGGCACTTGTGATTTTTCGAATTGCGTTATTATTCGTATCTCCGATGTAAAGATTTCCTGCACTATCTACTGCGATGCCACTTGGACGAGTGAACCTAGCAGAGGTTCCAGTTCCATCAACAAAGCCAGAAACGGAGGTAGTTGAACCTGCAATAGTAGTTACTACACCTGCGCTTGTAACTTTACGAATGGCATCATTTTGGCCATCGGCGACATATATATTTCCGGCAGTATCAATTGCAAGCCCTAGAGGTTGGTCGAACTTTGCTGCACCACCTGTTCCATCGACAGCACCCATTCCTCCGCCTCCACCAGCCAAAGTAGTGACAACACCTGCGCTTGTAATTTTCCTAATTACCATGTTTAATGAATCACCGACATAAACGTTTCCAGCACTGTCTACAGCAACTCCAAAAGGTTCATTGAATCGTGCGGCAGTTCCTGTTGCATTTGTTAAACCTGAAACACCAGTATCTGATCCAGCAAAAACTGTTACAACACCTGCACTTGTAATTTTGCGAATACAATGATTACCAGTATCGGCAACATACATATTTCCAGCGCTATCGAAAGCTATGCCATTCGGTTGTTTGAACTTTGCTGCTGTACCTGTCGCATCAACCAGACCTGAGGAGGCCTGTCCAGCAAAGGTTGAGACTACAGCAGTGCTAGTTGGCTGAGTTGCAAGTTGCAGGAATAGAAATGTGGTTAAATCATCATTG
Source organism: Leptospira bouyouniensis (assembly GCF_004769525.1). Lineage (NCBI taxonomy): Bacteria > Pseudomonadati > Spirochaetota > Leptospiria > Leptospirales > Leptospiraceae > Leptospira > Leptospira bouyouniensis. The sequence continues at coordinate 62,826 of NZ_RQFT01000002.1, forward strand.
CTATCTTTTGTTTTGCAATTTGAAATAAAAAACAATAGTAAAAGAGTAGTAAGAATTTTATTTGTCATTTTTAACACCAGTGTTATGGGACTATAAGTATCCATCTTTCTTTAATCGTACTACCAAGGTCTGATAAGTATTAAGAAACAATTCTTCTTTATTCTTTGTTGGACCACCAGTAAATGGAAACACAAAAATCATAGGTAACCAAGATACCATCGTCACAGAATCCTTTAATTCATAGTTACTATTTTTATTTCCTTTCACTGCAGATACCTTAATGTCTACACTGATAGTTTGCCAAAATGGAATAATGGTTAACGAAGATGCATTAAAAAGTCGAGGAAGTACTAACCATGCGCTTGTATCGTCAAAACCAACACCATCAATAACCAATTGCGCTTCTTTTGGACCTTCCACAAGATCACAACAGCCAGATTCTAAAATAGCCTTATCAAACCAGCTTTTATGGATCGCTGCCCAAGAAACTGGATCAATACCTGGTGGCGATTCAAATTTCCAACGACTGAATACTTTTACTCGCTCTGTTTTGTTAGATACATAATCTGAAGCTTGTACCAGAGGTAACTTATTTGCTTTAAAAGTTGCGCATCTTAATCCAACTATACAGATGAAAATAAGAGTAGATTTAAAAAGAAGTTTCTTCACTTTTTTAGTCCTTAAATTTGTAATAAAGTAAAAAATAATGACTCGTATGTATACTAATTTCTTGGAAATTTTGAGATTTCTCTTCGAATTTTTGGATATTTTTAGTAAAAAGCGTTTTAGGCAAGCGCTAGTAGATTTTTATTGAATCGTTCGCTTTTACAGAAAATCAAGAAAGTAGAACGGAAAAATGAAATGTATCTCCAGTGTTTCATTTTAATACTTTTAATTTTGAATTTAATTTATAGCTTAATTCGAAATCTCCATTTGAAAAATTGTGAATTGATTTCAGATTAGGAAATTAATGAGTTCTTTCGTTCCCAATTATTTCAATTCTAAAAATTTTGATGTAATTTATCGACTAAATGGCAATATTGAATCAGGATTTTAATCATACTTTTTGTAAAGGATGTACGAGTACACTCATAAACGGTATGGGAAGGTCAGATAGGTAACAAAAGAGACAACTCACATAGGTAACATCTACAATGAGTATCGGAGGACAATCCGATGCCTTGGAAGGAAACCAAAGTGATAGAAGAAAGAATCAAGTTTATAGCAGCTGTTAAAAGTGGCAAATGGTGTTTTGCTGATCTTTGCAGAGACTTCAACATCTCAAGAAAAACTGGATATAAGTATCTAAAGAACTACGAGTCGGAAGGAATCGATGGACTCAAAGATAAATCCAGAAAACGGATCACTCAATCCAATGAAACTCCAGAAAAAATTGTTCGATTGATTATAGATTTACGAGAAGAACATCCATCTTGGGGACCTAAGAAACTTCGGCCCATATTAAAAGCACGATTCCACAGACTAAAACACATTCCCAGTGAAACAACAATTGGTAATATTCTTAGGAAAAAAGGACTTATCAAACCAAAGAAGAAACGACCAAGAGTTCCACAATCACTCTTTCCGTTTTCTGATGTTGTTGCTCCTAATGATGTTTGGTGTGTCGACTTTAAAGGCCATTTTACTGGAGGAAACGGGCATCGTTGTGATCCATTGACGATAACCGATGCGCATAGTCGTTATCTACTTGCCTGCGAAATCTTAAACAAAGCGAATGTAGAGCAAACAAAAGCCGTATTTGAAAGGGTTATTAAAGAATACGGACTTCCAGTTGCCATTAAGTCGGACAATGGAGCTCCATTTGCAAGTAAGGCGATTGGTGGCCTCACAAGTCTTTCTGTTTGGTGGTTAAAACTCGGGATTCGACCGGAACGGATCCAACCTGGGAAACCATCTCAGAATGGACGTCATGAAAGGATGCATTGTTGGCTAAGAATCTTGAAAAATAATACAAAAACGATTATAAAAACTAGATAGCTAGCAATTGAAACCGAAGAATATTTGAAGAAAGAAACGAATAGGGTGCTGAGGGCTTCTTAAGAGTCCACCTCTTATGGTTTCCTATGATTGCAAATCAATTGAAGAATAGTTTGATTTAAATGAAAATCAAACTATTCATTGTAAACTTCCATATTGGGGAGACTTTAATAAAAATCCCTATTCCTAAGATAATTTAACTTGTATTAATAATTGTCAGTTTGGCGGCAAATTGATCGGATTTTTTACGAATAAATTAGCGAGTATTAAATCACTGTATATAATAAAATTTTTTAACGAAATCTTGCAATAATTTCTAAATAGATTGAAATCAATAAAATTGAACCTTATCAAATTTAGGATATCAGCCCTCTACTGTATTTCATCTACTTTTGATTTAAGTTTTACTGTATATTTTAAAATACAGTTGATGCATTTAGAATTTAATTGAACAACTGTTTTGTTTTGCTCATGGGACTGAGGGGGCGAAGCTATGCCTAAGGTCGCTACCTTACAAATTTTAGAATTCGAAAGGTCGTAAATTGTTGATCCAAAGTAGCAGTTTTATAGAATTGACGGGTAAAAGTGTAGCCTATTTGAGCGATCTCAGATGTTGCCAATTCACTTTCCTGTACGAGTACACTCAAAAGCAGTAACGCCTGTTAAGCGACATAATCTATATTATCGGAAGAAGCATATTGCTTCATAATAGATGGTATCTGAAAGCTTGGCTAGTAAAGACTGCACTTCAGATGCAATAGATGAATCTGTTACTTTACGGACAAAAAACGAAACTCTAATAAATTCAGTTATGCGTCATTTTTAAAATCGATAGTAACACAGAGGTAACTCATGGGATTTAAAATAAAAAATCAAAAAAAAAGTAATTATAACTCACCAATTGAATTATTTAATGATATAAAAGAAAGGAAAGTTGCAGGACCATTGCTCATTCAAGGCAATGTAATAAATGAATATACATCAAAGTTCCTAAACTCACCAAATGTTGCATTAGAGATGCCCACTGGAACAGGAAAAACTCTTGTTGCGCTTTTAATTGCAGAGTGGAGGCGAATTCAATATGGAAACAAAATTCTTTATTTATGCCCCACAAAACAACTTGCCTATCAAACAAAGTTTGAAGCGGAAAATCGCTATGGTATAAAAGTAAATGTAATGGTAGGAGCAAAAAACGAGTTCAGCCAAAAAGAAACTATGGAATACGAGACTAACAGTAAAATAACTGTTACAACTTATTATTCTTTCTTTAATATAAATCCGTACTTTTCAGATCCAGATATTATAATTATAGATGACGCTCATTCAGCAGAGTCAACATTATCTCAATTATTCTCAATTAACCTAACTCCAAGAGACGAATCAAATAAAGGGGCATTTTCTGCCTTTTTAGAAGAATTAAAGCCAATTTTATCAAATTATGATTTTCCATACTTTAATGGCGAGATTACAAAAAATGCAAATTCAAGTACTTTGCTCCCTATTCATCAATACGCGACTTTGATTCCTAAGCTAATCGAATGTTTGGATGAAAATCTAATAAATTCAGATCCTAATAAATTTGCATGGTCCTTGTTAAGAAGTAAATTACATTCCTGTAATATTTTCCTTGATAGTGAAGAAATTTTAATTAGGCCATATATCCTCCCTATTCCAACGTTCGATTCCTTTCGAAATGCTAAACAACGGATTTTTCTCTCTGCTACGCTAGGCGACGATGGATATTTGAACAGATTATACTGTTTAGACAAAATTGAAAAGGTAAGTGGTAAAGTTGGATCAGAGAAGCAGGGAGTAGGTAGAAGGTTTTTTTACTTTCCATCAAAGGCATTTGAACCTGCTGAAATAGGAAAATTAATTTTTGATATATTCAAATGCTTTGATAGAGCTATATATCTAGTCGCTAGCGACAGTAAAGCGAATAAATTAAAGGAGGAATTCAGAAGTCTTAAATCGGTTACAGTTTTTGGAGTAAGAGATATTGAGTCGTCTAAGGATAAATTTATCTCAACAAAGAATGCAATAGCAATAATCGCAAATAGATACGATGGAATGAATTTTCCTGGAGATGAGTGTAAACTTATGTTTATTGATGACTTTCCTAAAACGTTATCGCTACAAGATTCATTTCTTATCAATCAACTGGGCGGGTCGTTTTTACTTAAAAACAAATTAAATACTAATATTACTCAAGCACTTGGAAGATGCAATAGGTCAACGTTAGATAATTCTATGATAGTTGTATTAGGTCAAAAATTACCATTGTATCTACTTTCTGAATCTAACTCAAAGTCATTTCATCCAGAACTACAAGCAGAACTATCCTTTGGCCTAGACCAAAGCGATTTAACTGAAATTAAGTCACTGACTGAATTAATTTCCTTTTTTAATAATCAAACTACAGAGTGGCTAGATGCTGAAAAAGCGATCATAGCGATAAGGAATGAAAAAAATCAGGAAATAGCCCCCTATCAATCAGAATTAGCTGAATTGTCAAAACTTGAATCTAAATTTCAATTATCATTCTGGGATAATGACCTATTAAAATCACTAGATTATGTAAAAGAAATTCTTTCGAAGGCAAATCACAGCGAATTACAGCCGTTTCGAATTTTCTGGAATTACATCGCCTCAAATATATATTTTCAATTATTCTTAAAATCTCAAAATACTGCTTTCATGGAAAATTCGAAATTACATCTTCAACAATCTATTTCTAGTCCACTCGGAAGAGCTTGGCTTGGAGAGTTAGTCACAAACCTCTCAATAAAAAGTCTTCACACCGAAGATTCAAAAATTGATCAAATTTCGTTATTACAAGCGCAAAATTTAGAAACATTATTCATTGAAACTGGAATTATATCAAACCGAAACTACAACAAAAGAAAACTTAGTATTTTAGATGGATTGAATAGTAAGAAAGCAACAGAATTTGAAATTGCCAATATGCACTTAGGTGAATTTTTAGGATTCGCGATCGATAAGCCTCTGGATTCAGGTTCATCAGATTGTATTTGGTACCTGCCTAATAAAATCGCATTTGTTTTTGAGGATAATAATGAAGCCTTAGATCAAAATAAAATTACTACACATAAAATTGATCAAGCAAATAGACACATTGAAAGAACAAGAGAAAGATTAAAATTAAAAAAAGAGATTCCGTTATACTCTATCATTGTATCAAATTGTGAAAAGATAGATTTGAATGATCTACCAAATACAAAAAACATTTATTTATGGAAAGTAAAAGATATTATTGCTTGGGCTAATAGATGCTTTAATGAAATTGAGTCTATAAGGAATACATTTTCTAGCGAAGGAAATATGTTTTGGTACAATGATACTGCAAGGCAAATTCAAAAATCAAATTTTAGCTGTGATTCAATCAGAAAAGAAATATCCAAAGTTTCTTTTCAAGATTTAGAAATCATTAAAAACGACACATAACAGCGACTTAACGCTTCGCGTCGGGACTTGCGCCCTCGCTCGGTCTGCGACACATTCCTTTCTGGAACTCCTCTTGCCTCCGCAAGCCTCGTTCCAGTCCCTAACGTCCCTTCGGGACTCAGGGTCGAGGAACTTCGGTAAGTCTAGTTCGTTATGCGAAAGCCAATGCTTGTATGCCTCAGGACATAGGTAACACTTTCAGGTTTCTAATCCCTTTAGATCACCTTTACAGGAGGGCTTTGGGGATGCCTTGGAAGGAGAATAATATCGTGGATTTAAGATTTCAATTTGTTCTGGATAGCTTCCAGAATGACGTCAATTTTACTCAGCTTTGTGCTCAGTA